>PAAB01000036.1 GCA_002591705.1 Phycisphaerae bacterium | reverse complement strand
CGGGGCATGGCGAAGCGTGGTCAAGGTGGCGACATCCGCACTCAGCGTGTCTGATCGCCGAGCAGTCTTCGCGCAGCTTCGAGCACATCGCCGGTGGTGATGCGTTCGATGGTGCATCGTTCCGGACAGCGGTCCGCCACCTGATCCTCGGGGAGGAATGGTTCTGCCAGCAGGCGTCGTTCGGTGCACCCCGGCAGGATCGTCCAGCGGTGATCCGTGGGCCCGAACAGTCCGATCAACGGTGTGCCGCAGGCGGCTGCGATGTGTCGGGGGCCGGTGTCGTTGCAGATCGCCAGACTCGCCCGGGAGGCGACCGCCTTGAGNGCGTGGAGGTCGAGTCCGGATGCCGGGCCGTCGACGGCCGGNGCATCCATCGCCTGCNCGATGCNGCGGATGAGTTCCCCTTCGGCGGGGGCGCCGGCGACCACCGGGCGAAGGCCGTGGGTCCGGTGCAACGCGTCGCCCACGGCGGCGAATCGCTCCGCGGGCCATCGCTTGTCGGGCCGGTTTGCACCGGGCACCAGCAGCAGGAGGGGGTCGTCGCCCAGTCCGAGTCGACGCAGCGATTCCCGATCCCGCTCGGTGACGGTCAGTTCGAGCCGTGCGTCTTCGTGTTCGTCTCCGAACGCAGCCCGGGCGATCCGCATGTAGTGATCGACGGTGGACGTCGGTCGACTGCGATCCGAATCGGCAATCGGGTGGGTGAGCAGGACGCCGCGTCCGTCCCGGCGGGTGCCGATCCGGATCGGTGCCCCCGTCCAGCGTGCGGTCAGGGCCGACCGGAAGGAACCCGGCAGCAGCACGACCGCATCGGGGCGGGATCGCCCCAGTCGTCGACCGTTTCGAATGGGTCCGAATACGCCTCCGGTCTCGAGGGNCGTCACGTGATCGAACCAGGGNGAGCCCTCGACGATGGGGTGCAGGTTGGCGGAAGCCGCCAGGGTGATTTCGGCGGTGGGGCAGGCGGCCCGCGCCGCACGAAAGAATCCGCTGGCCATGATCGTGTCCCCGATCCATGTCGGAGCAATGAGCAGCAGTCGTTCGGCATCGCNCGGGACGATCATGCGTCGAGGCTCGTGATGACGTCCACCGCGGCGGAGATGGAATCGACGATCGCATCGGGTTGGGGGTCGTCCATGCTGGATACGCCGCCCATCGTGAGCAGGATGGTCCTGCAGCCGGCGGCCTGTCCGGCGCGGATGTCGCGGACCTGATCTCCGAGCATCCAGCTTGCGGCAAGATCGATGTCGAGCGATTCGGCGGCCTCCAGGAGCATGCCGGGGCCCGGCTTGCGGGTGTGGTGGGAGCCGCGGAAGCGTTCGACTTCTCCGTCGGGATGCCACGGACTGTGGTACCAGTGCCGGATCAGTTCCTGTCCGGTCGCATCGGCGAGTTGCCTGCGGATCTCGGCGTGGACCGCATGCACATCCTCCTCGGTGAAGAGACCGCGTGCGACCCCGCTCTGGTTGGTCACCACGACCAGCAGCCATTCCGCGTCGTGCAGCGTCTGCANCGCGTGCGGTGCGTCATCGAAGAGCTTCACCCCGCGGGGGTCGCCGAGGTGGTCGTCGTTGTCGATGATTGTGTTGTCCCGGTCCAGAAAAACGCCGCGGGCCATGATTCAGAACTCCCGTCCAAAGCAGGTCCGAACGGACCTGGCCGCATGAATCATGGGGTCGTCGATCGGGACCAGCCGCTGGCCGTNGGCCGCTTCGCTCAATGCGATGTGGTCGATGNCTCCGTTTCGCCAGACCACCATGCGGTTCAGCTCCCCCGCGACGAGCAGTTCGAGTGCGGCCACGCCGAACCGGGTCGCGAGGACCCGGTCCATGGCGACCGGCGGNCCGCCGCGCTGGACGTGNCCCAGCACCGTGGTGCGTGATTCGAAGCTGGTGCGNTCCTCGATGGCGGCNGCNACNAGNTNNCCGATTCCACCGAGGCGNATNGGATCCANGCTNCCTTCGACNANCTGCGAGATNNTCTGCGATNCGCCTTCGGGATGAGCNCCTTCGGCACACGCGATGATCGAGAAGCCGGCGGGTGATCGCATGCGATCCTCGAGGTATTCGCAGATCAGATCGATGGAGAACGGGATCTCGGGCAGCAGGATGACGTCGGAGCCGGATGCGATGCCCGCCGCGAGCGTGAGCCACCCCGCATTGCGTCCCATGAGTTCGCACACCATGACCCGGTGGTGACTGTCCGCCGTGGTGTGGAGTCGGTCGAGCGAAAGGGTCGCGGTGGTCATCGCGGTGGTGAAGCCGAAGGTCAGATCGGTGCCCAGGATGTCGTTGTCGATCGTCTTGGGCACCCCGATGCACGGAACACCGGCGTCGACCAGCGGCATGGTGCAGGCGATGGTGCCGTCGCCGCCGACGACGATCATCGCATCGATTCGATGCTCCTCGATCGTGCGCAGGCATTGATCNGTCGCGTCGATGAAGGTGGTCTTTCCGTTCTGCTCGACGGGGAAGTGCTGCGGACTGATCCGGTTGTTGGAGCCCAGGATGGTCCCTCCGCGGGTCAGGATTCCCGACACGTCCGACGGGGTCAGCAGTTCGACCTGATTGCGAATGAGCCCCTCGTATCCGTTGAGGATGCCGACGACCTCGATGTCGTGCTGGAACATGGCCGACTTCGACACGGCACGGATCACCGCGTTGAGTCCGGGGCAGTCGCCGCCGCCGGTCAGCAGCCCGATGCGTTTGGTGGTTGGGTCGGTCGCCATGGATTCACCGGGGGCTACCGTACCATTTCCGTCGGTCGAACCGTGAGTTCGTTGATNGAGACGTGCTCCGGAGCGTCCATCGCCCACCGGATCGTGGCGGCGATGTCGTCGGGCTGCAGGATTCCCTCCATCNTCCGGTACCACGCCTGNGTCGCANCCCGGGAGGGAGCGTGGGCGATCGTTTCGGGCAGNGCGGTNTCGACCGCTCCGGGCGCGATGAGCGAGACCCGGATCCGATTGCCGTCCTCGCGACGACGTACGGCCAGTTCGGCCCGAAGTCCTTCGCTGATCACGTGCAGTGCGGACTTGCTGGCGCAGTAGACGGTGGCGTCCGGGAACAGGGTGTGTCCGGCCACCGACCCGATCGAGACGATGTGTCCGCTGCCCCGTTCGAGCATGTCGGGAAGGACGGCCGCGATCGCGTGGAGGCTGCCCAGCACNTTGACGTTCATGATTCGACGCCAGTCGGCGGGATCGGCCTCGGGCATCGGGGCCACAGGCATCACCCCGGCTGCGTTCACGAGACCGGCGATGCCGCCGAAGCGATCGCATCCGGCCCGGACCGCGGCCCGGACCGCTTCCTCGTCGCTGACGTCGCATTCGCATGCCATCGCCTGGCCGCCCGCCCGGCCGATGGCGTCGCAGACCGGGTCCAGTGTTTCCCGGCGACGCCCGGTGAGCAGAATGGATCGTCCCGATTCGGCCAGTGCGGCGGCCGTGGCCGCTCCGATGCCGCTGCCCGCGCCGGTGATGACGATGCAGCCGTGTTGGGTTCCGCTCATGGTGTCCTCCCGGCANGCCTCGGGTGCTCGGGATACCATCCTACTGTCATGGCAGCACCAACGCCCATCGCACTTCGCTCTCCCGAAGCCACCGACGCTTCATCACTCGTCGCGGCGCGACGCGACAAGCTCCGCCGATGGAGGGAGGATCTGGGACTCGAACCCTACGGCCATCGCGTCGACGGTCTGATCTCGCTCGACGAGGCCCGTGGAATCTTCGACCCGTCGGCCCACGATGCGTGGGCCGCGGCGCAGGAGTCCGGTGATCCGATCGAGGATCCCCGTCCCGTGGTGAAGGTCGCCGGACGGTGCGTGCAGCACCGCGCCATGGGCAAGCTGGTCTTCATGGTGCTTCGTGATCACACCGGTGACCTGCAGGTCAGCCTCTCAAAGCNGGAGATGGAACCGGCTGCGTTCAAGCTCGCATCCAAACTGGACTACGGAGACGTGGTGGTCGCGGAAGGCCGCATGGGCATGACCCGCAAGGGGGAGATCTGTGTCTGGGCGAGCGATTTCCAGGTGCACGCCAAGTCGCTGGCGCCGCCTCCGGAAAAGTACCACGGTCTCACCGACCAGGAGGCGCGGTACCGGCGTCGCTACGTCGACATGTACACCAACCCCGAGACGATGCAGGTCTTCTACGGACGATCGCGGATCATCTCGTGCATACGCCGCTTCATGGAGGCACGCGACTTCGTCGAGGTCGAGACGCCGATGATGCAGGCCATCGCCGGAGGCGCCGCGGCCAGGCCGTTCATCACCCATCACAATGCGCTGGACATGCAGCTGTTCATGCGGATCGCACCGGAGCTGTACCTGAAGCGGCTGCTGGTGGGCGGCATGCCGAAGGTCTTCGAGATCAACCGCAACTTCCGCAACGAAGGNCTCAGCCGNCGACACAATCCCGAGTTCACCATGCTCGAGGCGTACCAGGCGTTCGGGGACTGCGAGACCACNCTGGAACTCGTGGANTCGATGTGCCGGGAGGTCGCGACGATGCTNGCCGACGGAGGATCGATGGTCCGTCCGTGGGGNGATCTCGAGATCGACTGGTCGAAGCCCTTCGCCCGGCGNNCCTACGAGGATCTCGTNCGCGAGGGCGCNGGCGTCGAGATGCGNGANGANNCNGCGGTCCGNGNNGCGGCNGCNGCCGNCGGCATCGANGATGCCCNGACCCGNGANCACTGGCTGCTNGTCGAGGCNCTNTTCGAGTCGCGNGGTGAACCGCTNCTNGATCCNTCCGTNCCGACNTACGTNACNGGATTCCCNAGNGCNGTCTCGCCGTTGACGCGTCCGGATGCCGATGACCCCGTGGTATCCCATCGGGCGGAGCTCTTCGTCGCCGGCATGGAACTCGGCAACTTCTACACCGAGCTCAACGATCCGGCGGTGCAGCTGGCCCGATTCGAGGACCAGTTGGACGGGGCCGACGACGAGGTCAATGCCTTCCGCGCCATGGACCGGGATTTCATCGATGCCCTGGAGGTCGGCATGCCGCCGGCGGGCGGCGTCGGCGTCGGCATCGATCGACTGGTGATGCTGATGACCAATCAATCCAGCATCCGCGACGTGGTGCTCTTCCCGTTGATGAAGCCGGAGGATCCATGAATCCGGTCACGCGTCTCGCGGCATTCCTGCTCGTGGCGGCACTGAACGCCCCGGCCCTTGCCGATTCCGACCAGTGGTACGGCATGTCGTTGGCGGGGTCGCCGGCCGGCTGGTCCCACATGGTCGACCGTGTCGAGGGCGATGCCCGCACCACCATGAACGAGACCGCCTTCCGTATCAGTCGCGCGGGCGTCGAAGTCTCGATGACCGTGCAGGTGGAATGGGTCGAATCGCGGGACGGCACGCCCCGTTCGATGACGTCACGGCAGGACATGGGTGTGCAGCAGATGACCACCCTGTGGACGTTCGAGGAAGACTCGATCCGCATCGTCACCGAGCAGGACGGCCGTCGCAACGAAACGACGGTGCCGGCGCCTTCGATCCCATGGTTCGCTCCCGGTGCCTTGCAGGACGCCTTCAAAGAGTCCGCCCAAGCGGGGAACGACACCGTCGTCCTCACCACGCTCTCGCCGGATTTCGGGCCCGAGCCGGTGACCATGACCTACAACCGAATCGGCTCCGAGGAGATCCTCGTCGAGGGACGCCCGCAGACCGCCAGTGTGTGGTCGATGCAGATGGACAAGCTGCCGTTTCCCTCGATCTCGAAGTACGGACCCGACTGGACGCTGCTGTCCACGGAGATGAAGGCCCCCTTCGGCCAGATCGACATGACGCTCTCCACCCGCGAACAGGCCATGGCCGCCCTGGAGGGGAAGAGTCCGGAGCTCATGCTCAACCTGATGATCGAGCCCGACCGTCCGATTCCGAACTGGCTGCACGCCCGCAACGGACGATTCCGACTCCGTGCGAAGGATGGTGCCATGCCGGATCTTCCTTCCGTCGGGTATCAGCGGGTGGAGCCGACGGATGAAGCGGGCGCCGTCATTCAGACCATGAATCTGGACTCGCCTTCGAAGGCCTCGCAGGAGGAGATTGCGGATCCGCAGTACCGGTCGGGTTCCGGAATGATCGATCCGGGCGACAAGGCGATCCGGGATCTCGTCGATCGCGCGCTCGTCGACGTGGGGACCGATGTCGGCGAGCGGGCCGAAGCGTTGCGATCCTTCGTGCACCGCTGGATCTCCATCAAGAACTACCGGACGGCCTTCGCCTCGGCGTCCGAGACCGCCCGCAACCGGACCGGGGACTGTTCCGAGCACGGAGTGCTGCTGGCCGCCATGCTGCGGGTGGACGGCATCCCCGCCCGGGTCGCCACGGGACTGGTGTACTTCAATCCCGAGACGGCCCAGGGGGAGGGCGTCTACGGCTGGCACATGTGGACTCAGGCGATCGTCGACGGGCATTGGATCGATCTCGATGCGACGTTGCCCGTCGCCTACACCGTCGGTCATGTCCTGGTGGACACGTCGAGCCTCGCCGACGACACCGGGGTCGGTGATCAGTACAACATGCTGGCCCTCATCGGCAACATGGAGATCGACGTTCTCGAGGTCGACGCCAAGTGACGGGACCGCTGGTTCCCAGTGCGTTGCCGATCCGGCCCGTCGACGGACACAAGGGCACCTTCGGGACCGTGCTGGTCATCGGTGGTCGCAGCGGCTCGGCCGAGCGGATGCTCGGCGCGCCGGCGCTGACGGCATTGGGGGCCTTGCGGAGTGGATGCGGTCGTGTGGTGCTCGCCACGCCCGAACCGATCCTGGATCGGACGCTGACGATCGTGCCCTCCGCGACCGGGTGCGTCCTGCCCGTCGACGGCGATGGCGATCTCGATGCGTCCGCCGCGATGAAGTTGATCGATGCGATCGAACCGACCGTGGACGCGGTGGTCGTCGGACCGGGAATGGGTCGTGGTCCGGCCGTGCGGCGGCTGGTTGCGCGTCTGCTTTCGAAAACCGGTGCCCCGATGGTGATCGACGCCGATGCACTGAACGCCGTTGCGGACGATCCATCGATTCTGGACGGGTGCGCCAGGTCGTGCGTGCTGACGCCTCATCCCGGGGAGTACACCCGGCTCGCATCGTCACTCGGATTGCCCGATGTGGGGGAGGGCGAAGCATCGCGACGAGAAGCCGCTGCCTCCCTGGCCCGACGGGTGGGCGGTGTCGTGGTGCTGAAGGGGCCCGGATCCGTCGTGACCGACGGGACCCGGGAGTGGATCTGTGAGGCCGGGTCGGTGGTGCTCGCCGTTCCGGGCAGCGGTGATGTGCAGGCGGGGGTGATCGGTTCGCTGCTGGCGCAGGCGGTCGGGGAACCGCCCGAGGCATTGGCGGCCCTGGGCACGCTGCTGCACGCCACGGCCGGACGCGGGTGGGAGCGAACGCACGGATCGGTGGGAATTCTCGCTTCCGATCTGGCCGACGCATTGCCGATGGCGATGCGCGAGGTCGGTGGTAGTCTGTAGGCCTTCGAACGGGAAGGAAGATCGACCATGGTGCATACCGAACTTGGAACACTGGCCGGATCGCAATGGGTGTCGGGCGTCTACTGCCTGGGCAACCCCCAGGTGGCGACCACGCGGCAGGGCAAGCCCTACCTCAAGTGTCTGCTGCGAGATGCGACGGGCGAGGTGCCCGGTCGCTTGTGGTCGTTCGACGAGCACCGGCTCAAGGACGTCGCCGCCACCGGATTCGTCCAGATCGAGGGCAGCGCCGAGACGTTCAAGGATCAGGTCCAGATCCGCATCGACACCATCGAGGCCTGCGAGGTCAGCGAGGAGCAGATGCAGGACCTGCTTCCGTCGACCTCCCAGGACATCGAATCGATGTTCGCCGACGTGGTCGGCATGCTCACCTCGATGGAGCATCCCGCGATGCAGGCGCTGGCCAACGCCTACCTCGGTGATGAGCAGCTGATCGCCCGATTCCGCATGGCGCCGGCCGCGATGGCGATGCACCACGCCTGGATCGGCGGCCTGTTGGAGCACACCTGGCAGCTCATGCGCATCGCCGATGCGGTGCTTCCTCTCTACCGGGGCGAACTGAACCGCGATCTCGTGCTCATGGGGCTCTTCATCCACGATCTCGGCAAGACGATCGAACTGACCTGGGAAAAGGGGTTCGACTACACCGCGGAGGGCAACCTCGTGGGACACATCGCCCGCGGTGCGATCTGGCTGCAGCAGAAGGCCGACACCCTCGATCCGCCGCTGCCGGGCGAGACGCTGCGCGTCCTGCAGAACATCGTCCTCAGTCATCACGGGGAAGCCGAATACGGCGCGCTGAAGCCTCCGTCGACGCCCGAAGCCGTCTTCATCTCGATGCTCGACAACCTCGACGCGAAGACCCAGATGGCCCTGACATCCGTCCAATCCGGTACGGCGATGGTGGGAGACTTCACGGATCGGATCTGGGGCCTCTGGCAGAACCGGCTCTACCGGCCGCGCCCGCTCGACGAAGGGGTGGAGGAGTCCGCAATGGACGCTTCCGGCGAACTCTTCGGCTAGGGGCTGGATACGACTTCGCGACCTTTCTACACTGGCGTGTCTGCATTCAGTCGAGGGCGGCACCGTGTCGGACACATCACGAATTCTCATCGGCATCCCGGTCTACAACGAGGCGGCATCCGTTCCGGATGTCCTCGAGGCGGTGCGTGGCTACGGCTGCGACGTGCTCGTGGTGGATGACGGTTCCACGGACGAGACCCCCATGCTGCTGGCCCGACAAGCGGTCGAGGTCGCCCGGCACGCCGTGAACCGCGGCTACGGACGTTCCATGCAGGACATGATCCGCTGGGCCTGCTGCGGCGCCTACGACTGGCTCATCACGATGGACTGCGATCGGCAGCACGAGCCGGAGTCGATTCCGGCCTTCATCGAAGCCATCGAGCGCAACGATGCCGACGTCATTTCCGGAAGCCGCTACCTCGACGTGCATCCGGAGAACGATGCGCCACCGGAGGATCGTCGGTCCACGAACCGTATGCTCACGCAGGAGCTCAACGCGCGGCTGGATCTTTCGATCACCGACTCCTTCTGCGGCTTTAAGGCCTATCGCACCCGGGCCTGCGGCCCCCTGGAACTCGATGCGGACGGCTACGACTTTCCGATGCAGTTCTGGGTCCAGGCGGTTGCGGCGGATCTTCGCATCGTCGAACTGCCGGTCCGACTGATCTACAACGATCCGAACCGAACCTTCGGTGGTCCGCTGGACGACGTGGAGATCCGCCGCCGCCACTACGAAGCGACCCTGCACCGCGAATTGCGGCGATGCCGGGACCGACTGCCCGCGACGGCCTGTGCCGGACTGGATCAGGATGCCGCGGATCTCATCGCGGACTGATATGACGACGATGCCGACGATCGATCTTCGCTGGGATCCGGACCCGTCCTCCGTCCCGTGGACGATGTCCGGTCCGGTCGAGCGGGGCTCGATCGATGGCATGTCGGTGTCCGAGCTGCAGGCCCGCACCCGGGCCGAACTCGGTCTGGATCCGGATCGACCGGTGATCGTGGTCGGACATCAGCCCGAGCCGTGGCACCCGGGGATCCTGGCCAAGTTCATGCTTGGAGATCTGCTTGCTGCCCGGCACGACGCGCAGCTGGTGCATCTGGTCGTGGATGCCCACCGTGGTGCATGGAACCGGATGGAATGGCCGAGTGGTGTGGATGCGGATTCATTCGCCACCGCCAGCTGGAAGTATCTCGACGGGCATTCGGAGCGACCGATGTGTCGGGAGCACGCGAAGCGCCCCCGACCGGTTCCGGATGCGGAGGCCATGCCCGGGGTGCTTGACGGCCTGCACGCCTGGCACGCGGCCCTGGAAGCGGAGTGCGGGGCGTCGAATGCAGCCTTGCAGTGCGCCGGGGCCCTGAATCGGCTCATGAAACCGTGGGTCGCCGCGATGCGAACCATCACCGTGTCGCAGCTGATGGAGACCAGCGTGGCATCCCTGCTGCTGGGACGCATGTCCACGGACACGCCGGGCTGCGTTGCCGCCTTCAATAACGCAGTGGATCGGCATCCGACCCTCGGCGTGCGGCGTCTGCAGACCGATGCGGATTCCAGTGCGCTTCCGCTGTGGATTGAGCAGGGAGATGCGCTGCGTACCGCACGCATGGATGACCTCCACTGCGACGGACTTCATCCCAAGGCTCTTCTTCTGACGTCCCTGGCACGAGTGGGCGTGGCGGATCTCTTCATCCATGGTCTGGGAGGGTGGCGCTACGACGAGGCCATGGAGGACTGGATGGGCGCCTGGTTGGGAGTCCGACCTTCCCCCAGGGCCATGGTCACAGCGGATCTCAGATTGCCGATCCTCGGTACCCAATGGCTCGAGTCGAATCGCAACGGGGTGCTGCAGCAGGTGCGTCGACGAAGGCATGATCCAGAGACGTCCGGTGCGACGCGTGGGCCCGGTCCGATCAAGGCCAAGGCATTGGCGGAAATCGCGTCGCTGCCCCGCGGTTCGCACGAACGGCGATTGGTGTGGGATCGGATGCACGAATGGATCGACCGGCGAATCGAGGGCGAGGTCGATCAGGACGATGCCCTTCGCCGCATCGAGGAGCTGACGGCTCTGTCGGTCCGTCGTGACTGGCCGTTTCCGCTCTACGACGGGGATGCACTGGATGTCCTGAAGCGGGCCCTCGAGACGGAGTTGGACTGATCATTCCTCGGTGCGAAGGCCGGCCTGCTCCCACCGCCGCTGGATGTCCGACACCGTGGAGGGTTCGATGGTGTTTCCTCCCGGCTGGGCGAGCCGGAGAAGGTTGCGGTTTTGATCGAAGAGGGTTCGGGTCGGGAAGCCCTGTTCACCAACGCGTGACTCGAGGATCCATCTTCCCGCAATCCTGGGATCCGGCGACCACTGGTCCGTGCGAATGGTCAGGGCCGGTACCTGCGCGGTGTGATCGTAGATGACGAAGGCGACCTGCTGGGGCTGGTGCGGAATCAGGCGACTGAGGAGCCCCGTCAGAGGGCGGGGGAGCCATCCGTCCGGTACCACCCATTCGTAGGGCTGGCGAAGCCCGATTTCATCGTCCTGCTTGATCACGTGCAGTCGGGGGCGGGGGGAGCCCAGGGAAGGTTCCGTTCGAAATCCGACCTCGGTTTCCGTGGCCCGGGCTTCACCCTGCCGTCGGGTGGCGGTGATGGCCCAAGCCTCCCGTTGCATGTCCCAGGACATCCATTGGAGACTGAGCAGGTCGACGTAGATCTGGCGTTGGGCATCGGCGACGATGCGACTGTGCTCCATCACCAGGAGGCCCTGTTCCTGCTCCTCCGCGGAGTACCGCTCTGGGTTTCGCTGTCGCTTGATCATGCCCCGGGGGGCTTCTGCGACCTCGATCAGGGAGTATCCGACCTCGGTGTCCGTGCCGGAACCACCACGGTATATCCTTCTTAACTCCTTGAAGCCGATGAGCTTGCGAAGATCATCTTCCGACAGGGCCCGGACCAGTTGGCCGCCCCGTTGCAGCATGGCATCGCGATCCACCGCCATCGTTGTGGGGTCCTGGACGCTGAGGGAACCGAAAATAGCCGCCATGTCCGCACGGGTGGTTTCCCAGTGGGATGGCAGGGTGATGGCGGTGGCCACCACGTAGTCGTTTCGCACGGTCGGCAGCACGAGCCAGCCGAAGACCACGTTCTTGCCGTTCGGCTGGGATTCGCTGATCCAGGTGGTTGATGCCTCCTGGTCCCCGATCCGAATGGGTTCGCGGGCCAGGATCTCTACCGACGCCCCCTGCGATTCCCCACGTCCGATAAGTTCCAGCAGGAGATCGGTCGCAGTCGCGGCTTCGCTGACCAGGCGTTCCATTCGTAGACTCCAGCGGGGCGGAGTGGACCCCTCCCGCAGGACGATAAATGCGGGTTGCCCGGGCTGAGAGGCACCGACCTGATTGGTTCCCTGCGGGACTTCCAGCGACAGGCCGAGACTGTTTGAATAGATGGTCTCGCTTCCCAAAGCGGGCTGGAGGATGCAGGAGGCCGTAATTANGGNGAGNANNAGCCTCTGGCAGNGNTTGGTCATCGATGGCATGGNTGGAATGTAGCTTNCCGNGCCATATNGGTGTGGNGNGNNGAATCGGGTTTTTCAAANCGNGCCNGNNGCNNGAGTCACTTGACAGACCCACTGGGGGNCCTATCATCACCGTTTCGCGCCCATTTCGCATGGGTGNATGTGTTTGTGACTTGTGGATTCGTCGTCGACCACACCAAGACGATGATCTGTACGTGGATGTGAACGGAAGAGCAACGTGTCGGCAATGAAGATTCGAATCAGAATGGAAGCCTACGACCACCAAGCGCTCGATGCTTCTGCACGCGAGATCGTTGATCACGCCAAGCGCACCGGCGCCCGCGTGGCGGGACCCATTCCGTTGCCGACGCGGCGCGAGATCTACACCGTCAACCGATCGACGTTCGTGAACAAGAAGTCGCGCGAGCAGTTCGAGATCCGCACCCACAAGCGCATCATCGATATTTCCGAACCAAACGCCCGCACCGTCGAAGCGCTGAACCGCCTCGTCGTTCCTGCGGGTGTCTTTGTCAAGATCAAGGCCTGAACCGATGACCGCTGCACTGCTCGGCTACAAACTCGGCATGACCCGCTACTTCACCGAAGACGGAGAGAACATCCCCGTCACCGTGATCAAGGCCGGTCCCTGCACGGTCACCCAGGTCAAGGACGTCGAGCGCGACGGCTACTCCGCCGTGCAGATCGGATTCGATCCGGTCAAGCCTCGCCGCAGCACGATGCCCGTGATCGGACACGACTTCAAGGCGGGCTCCGGTCCGCTCCGCCACCACCGCGAACTGCGGTGCGACGACCCCTCCGTCGAGCTCGGTGAGACTCTCACGGTCTCCTGCTTCGAAGGCATCCCCTTCGTCGACGTGCTGGGAACCAGCAAGGGCAAGGGCTTCCAGGGAGCGATGAAGCGTCACAACTTCAGCGGCCTCGAGGCGAGCCACGGCGTGAAGCGGCGTCACCGCTCCCCCGGATCGATCGGTGGACACTCCGCCAACCTCGGTACCGGGCCGAAGATCAAGAAGGGCAAGCGGATGGCCGGCCACATGGGCGACGAGCACATGACGGTGCGCAGCCTCGAGGTCGTCTCCATCGACGAAGCCGAGGGGCTCGTCCTCGTCAAGGGCACGGTGCCCGGCCCGAATGGTGCACTGGTCTTCCTTCGTGAAGCCGTGCGGCTCAACAAGCAGAAAGCGAGTGCGAAGAAGAAAGCCGGCTGATCACGGCCGGGAATCATCAAGGCCGACCCCGGATCGGGTGTTCGGAACCGGATGATCGCAACAATCGAGGGACACGCCGAGTCGAAGTTCTACCTGCGGGAGAACGAGGCGAGCGACGCAGCCCACTGCACAGGTGTATGAAACAATGATTGAACTTCCCGTTCACGACATGTCAGGAAAGAAGATCGATTCCCTCGCGATCGATGAGTCGAGTCTCGGCAACGAGGTCCGGCCCAGCCTGCTCAAGCAGGCCTACGTGATGTTCCACGCCAATCGCCGCCAGGGCTCGGCCCGNACNAAGTCCCGCGGCATGGTCGAGGGATCNACTCGAAAGATCTATCGCCAGAAGGGAACCGGCAACGCCCGCATGGGTACGGTTCGAACCATCATCCGCAAGGGTGGCGGTGTCGCCTTCGCCAAGACCAAGAAGACCGAGGTCTTCCGCAAGCGGATGCCCAAGCGGATGCGTCGTCTCGCCAATCGCAACGCACTGCTGGCCAAGCTCGTCGACAACGAGGTCAAGTGCGTCGATTCGCTCGACATGGACGCCCCCCGCACGAAGTCGATGGAGAGCCTCTTCGAGGCCCTCGGCATCGATCGCACGTGCCTGGTCGCCCTCGGCTCCGAACAGAAGAACGCGGCCCTGTCGTCCCGCAATCTGGATCACGTGGACACCATCCGCGTCGACCAGATGAACGCCTTTGAACTGCTGAATCACCGCTACCTGCTGGTGGACAAGGCTTCGCTCCAGTCGTTCCTCGACATGGCGAGCTCCACCGGTGGATCCGATGACAAGGAGGCCGCCTGATGGAAGCAACGACCGTCATTCGGAAGCCGATCGTGACCGAGAAGACGACCTGGTCGTCGAGCATGCAGAACCGGTACGCCTTCGAGATCGACAAGCGGGCCACGAAGGACGACGTCAAGCGGGCCATCGTCTCGCTGTACGGCGTCCGGGTGCAGGGGGTGGCGGTCCAGAACCGCAAGGGCCAGAGTCGTCGGAACCGGTACGGCTACTGGAGCACCAAGGATACGAAGCGGGCCATCGTCAAGGTGCACCCCGACGATCGGATCGAACTCTTCTGAGGATTGAACGGTTCGCCTCCGGCGGACCAACGGAACCAAGATCATGGCCATTCGAGTCTACAAGCCGACCACTCCCGGACGACGCAACGCGTCGGTGAACCTCCACACCGAGGTCACCACGTCCAAGCCCGAGAAGTCGCTCCTGCGTCCCCTCAACAAGAAGGGTGGCCGGAACAACCAGGGCAAGATCACCGTGCGTGGTCGTGGTGGTGGCCACAAGCGCCGCTACCGCGTCATCGACTTCAAGCGGACCCGCGACAACGACGCGGCGACCATNGTCTCCATCGAGTACGACCCGAACCGCTCGTGCCACATCGCCCTCGTCGAGTACGGCGATGGTGAGCGACGCTACATCCTGGCNCCCGTGGGCCTCAAGGTCGGCATGACGGTGATGAGCTCCGCAGAAGCGATCGAACCGAATGTCGGTTGCTGCATGCCGCTGAAGTACATCCCCACCGGCATGACGGTCCATGCGGTCGAGTTCGAGCCGGGCCGCGGTGCCGGGCTCTGCCGATCCGCCGGTGCCGGTGCACGACTCACGAACAAGGAAGGCCGCTACGCGACCCTGGTGCTCCCNTCCGGCGAGATTCGNCAGGTCCTCNTGACCTGTCGNGCCACGCTGGGACAGGTGGGNAACACCGATCATCAGCTTGTGAAGCTCGGCAAGGCCGGACGAAACCGTTGGCTCGGTCGACGCCCCAAGACCCGTGGTATGGCGAAGAGTCACCACGAGCATCCGCTCGGTGGTGGTGAAGGTCGTTCCAAGGGTGGACGGACTCCGGCCAGTGCGTCGGGCACCAAGTCCAAGGGTGGGCGGACCCGGCGTCGCGGCAAGTCGTCGGATGCTCTCATTCTGCGGCGTCGCAAGAGCAAGCGTTACGGACAGTTGAAACTCTGACAGGACGGGATTTGGACCAATGGGACGATCACTGAAAAAGGGACCATACGTCGACGAGAAGCTGTACCGGAAGGTCATGCTTCAGAACGATGCGGGCACGAGCCGCCGGCCCATCCGCACATGGGCACGCTCCTGCACCATCGTGCCGGAATTTGTCGGCCACACGTTCCAGGTCCACAACGGCCGGAACTTCCCCGACGTCTTCGTCACCGAGGACATGGTCGGCCACAAGCTCGGAGAGTTCTCGATCACGCGAATCTTCCGTGGTCACACGAACAAGAAGGAAGGAATCAAGAGCGGCTGATTGCTGCAGGATGGTTCATGAACATGGCGTACAAGGCATCACATCGATTCGCTCGCATCGCACCGCGGAAGGCCCGGCTGGTCGCCGACCTGATCCGGGGCATGCGCATCGACGACGCAATGACGGAGCTCGACTTCTCGAAGAAGCGGGCCGCGTGGTATCTCAAGGCGGTGCTCAAGAGCGCNATCGCCAACGCGGAGGAGAAGTCGGCCGACGTCGAGTCGCTGGTCGTCTCCACGTCGCGTGTCGACGAGGGACCCACCATCAAGCGATTCCAGCCCAAGGATCGCGGACGGGCCCATCCCATCCGCAAGCGAACGTGCCACCTGCACATCGAGCTCGAGGAGAAGAACTGACATGGGACAGAAGGTCCATCCATTCGGATTCCGCGTCGGAGTGACCGAGGCNCACAAGTCCCGCTGGTACGCGCCCAAGGCGTTGTACGGCGAGCTGCTGGTCGAGGACTTCCACATTCGCGAGTACGTCGACAAGCGTCTGAACCGGACGCCGCCGTTCGCGGCCGTCTCGGACATCCACATCGAGCGGACCCGTGAGGAACTCACGATCCTGCTCAAGACGGCCCGCCCCGGTCTGGTCATCGGTCCCAAGGGATCGGAGATCGAAAAGCTCACCGGCGACCTCCAGGCCCTCACCGGCCGCAAGGTGCAGGTCAAGATTCTCGAGATCCGCAGCCCCGATACCGACGCCATGCTCGTGGCCGAGGCCATCGGCGAGCAGATGAAGAAGCGTGCGAACTTNCGCCGCCTGTTGAAGCAGCGTTGCGAAGCGGCGATGCAGGCGGGGGCCAAGGGAGTNCGCATCCAGGTGTCCGGACGACTCGGTGGAGCCGAGATGTCCCGCAAGTTCGTGACCCGCGAGGGCTCGATCCCGCTGTCGACCCTGCAGGCCAACGTGGACTACGCCCTGGTCCACAGTCACACCTCCTACGGCACGATCGGCGTGAAGGTGTGGATCTACAAGGGCATGTACACGGATGCTGAAGAAGAGCAGTTGGATTCAAAGGCCGCCGGCGCACGTGCGCGGGCGCGTGGACGGCGCTGATTCGGCGTCGAGATGAGGAGAACAGCCGATGCCTCGGTTGCCCAAGAGAGTCAAGTTCCGCAAGCAGATGCGTGGCAACCTGCGCAAGCAGGCCAGCCGCGGGAACTACATCGCATTCGGCGAGTACGGCCTGCAGGCGCTNGANCCCCATTGGGTCACNGCGCGGCAGATCGAAGCCGGCCGAATCGCGGCGCAGCACTACCTTCGCCGTCAGGGCAAGGTCGTCATCCGCGTGTTCCCGGACAAGCCGATCTCCAAGAAGCCGCTCGAAACCCGNATGGGNAAGGGNAAGGCCGACGTGGANTACTGGGCCGCNCGAGTCAAGGCCGGNACCATTCTGTACGAGATCTCCGGCGTGCCGGTGGACGTGGCCAAGCAGGCCATGGCCCGNGTCGCCCGGAAGATGCCCATTCGTTGTCGCTTCGTCGGACGCCGNCTGGCGGTCTGATCANCAGAGGATTGCACCATGACCCCGACTGAAATCAAGAAGATGAACGACGAGGACATCACGATCGAAGTCCAGCANCTGCGCCGGCGGTTGTTCGATCTTCGCTGTCAGCTGGTGACCGAGAAGATCCAGAACACGGCACAGTTTGCCAACGTCCGCAAGGACATCGCACGGCTCCTGACGGAGCAGAACGCCCGGACGCGGGCCAAGTGAGTCGAACGACGTCCCTGGTGGACAGGTGGAGTGAACAGTGAGTCATCTCAAGGAAATCAAGGTTTCAGAGAACGCACCCCGACGCATCGGGAGTGTCGATTCCGCCTCGCGGGACAAGTCCTGCAAGGTCACCATCAACTATCTGGTGCGGCACCCGAAGTACGGTAAGTACGTTCGCCGCCGGACCAGTCTGCACGTCCACGACGAGCGGAACGAGGCCCGGGTCGGCGATCGCGTCGAGATCGCGGAGTGCCGTCCCATCTCCAAGACCAAGTCCTGGACGTTGATGCGAGTCGTCGAGTCCAAGGCCGGTGCTGATCACGCCTCGGAAGGAACGCAGTCATGATCCAGAAGGAATCCAGACTGGAAGTCGCAGACAACAGCGGTGCACGCGTGGTAAGCGTCATCGGTGTGCTCGGCGGCTCCACGGCCCGCGGCCGGTACACGCGACGGTCGGCCGGTGTCGGCGACAAGATCGTCTGCTCGGTCAAGAAGTCGCTGCCGAACTCGGCGGTCCGCCCCGGCGACCTCGTCAAGGCGGTCATCGTCCGCACCAAGTATCCGACGCGTCGAAAGGACGGTTCCTACGTCCGCTTCGACTCGAACGCGTGCGTGATTCTCAACAAGGACGGAAACCCCCAGGGCACCCGCATCTTCGGTGCGGTGGCCCGGGAGCTCCGCGAGAAGAGCCACATGAAGATCGTGTCCCTTGCATCGGAGGTCATCTGACATGCCTCGCCACATCAAGAAGGGTGATTCCGTCATCGTGACGGCGGGCAACGACAAGGGAACGGTCGGAGAGGTCGTTCGCGTCATTCCCGAGACGAATCGGGTGGTGGTCAAGGGTGTCAACATCCGAGCCCGCCACATGAAGCCCACGCAGGCGAATCCGCAGGGCGGGATCGTCCGTCGGGAGATGCCGATTCACATGAGCAACGTGAGTCCGGAAGTCGACGGCAAGCCGACCCGGGTTCGCTTCGAGACCAAGAAGGACGGCTCCAAGGTCCGAGTCGCTGTCCGTGGCGGCAAGGAGCTGCATACGCTCCGTGGACCCAAGGCCTGAGAGGATCGATCGAGATGATGGTTGCACAGAAAAGCACGCCGCGACTCAAGGCGCTCTACAAGGACGAGGTCTCGACGAAGACCCTCGCCGAGTTCGGGCTCGTGAATCGCCACCAGTTGCCCCAGATCGAGAAGGTGATCGTGAACTGCGGCATCGGACGGCTCCTGGAGAACCAGAAGCTCAAGCCGGAGATTCGTGACACCGTCATCGACACGTTGACCACGATCACCGGCCAGCGGCCCATCATGGTCATGGCCCGCAAGTCGGTGTCCAACTTCAAGGTCCGCGAGGGAGCTCCCTCCGCGATCATGGTCACCCTCCGCGGCGACCGGATGTGGCACTTCATCGACCGCCTGATCAATCTGGCGATCCCCCGGATCAAGGACTTCCGTGGCGTCCGCGACGATGCGTTCGATCACGCCGGTAGCTACGGAATGGGGTTGACGGAGCAGGCCGTGTGGCCCGAGATCAACATGGCCCGTGTGAACTTCACCCACGGAATGAACATCAACATCTGTTTCAGGAACTCCAGCCCGGAGAAGAGCCTGTTCGTGCTCAAGGAGCTCGGCATGCCCTTCGTCCGCAAGGACGAGTCCTGAGGAGGGACAGGAAACCATGGCAAGCAAACGCGTCTTTGCACGAATGAAGAAGAAGCCGAAGTTCTCGACGCGGCATCGCAACCGATGCCAGCTGACCGGGCGGGCACGTGGTGTCTACCGGAAGTTCGGCATCAGCAGGATCGTGCTTCGGGAACTCGCCCTCCAGGGCAAGGTTCCCGGAATGCGGAAGGCGAGTTGGTGAGACGAGGCCCCCGCGGGGGCATGAAGGTACGGACCGATCGGTCCCGAGCCTGGAGCAGTGAATGTCACAGCAAGACCTGACATCGGACATGTTGACGCGGATTCGCAATGCAGTGCGAAATCACTCCGAGCACGTCAACTGCATCAACAACCGCCTGAACCGCGGTGTGGCCAACGTCCTCCAGGAGGAGGGCTTCATCGACGGCTTCGAGGTCGTCGAAGACGGTCGACAGGGCCTGATTCGCATCAACCTGCGGTACGGCCCACGCGGTGAAAGCGTGATCCGCCGCATCGATCGCGTGTCGCGGCCGGGCTGCCGGGTGTACCGGGGCGTCTCGGACATCCCCAAGACGCTGCAGGGAATGGGCATCACCGTGGTTTCCACCAGCAAGGGCGTCAAGAGCGATCGGCAGTGCCACGAAGAGAACGTCGGCGGTGAACTGATCGCCACGGTGTGCTGATCACACAGGAAGTGAACCAATGTCTCGAATCGGAAAGAAACCCGTCAGCGTGCCCTCGAGCGTCAACATCGACCTCAACGAGTCGGATTGCTGCATCAAGGTGTCCGGTCCCAAGGGCGATTTGACCTACGACTGGAATCCCGTCATCGATGTCCGCAGCGAAGACGGTGCAATCGTGTGCTCGATCAAGGAAACCGCCTCCAACGACAAGGTGTCGCGTGCCCAGTGGGGCACGACCCGCGCGAGGATCCAGAACATGGTCCTGGGAGTGACCGAGGGGTATTCCAAGCGGCTGAAGATCGTGGGGGTGGGCTGGAACGCCAAGGATCAGGGGCGCCAGATCCGACTCAACGTCGGCTACTGCCATCCCGTCGATCTCACACCGCCCAACGGTGTGGAGTTCACCATCGAGCAGAACGGCGACATCATCGTGAGCGGACCGGACAAGCACCAGGTCGGTCAGTTCGCCGCCAACATCCGTGACCAGCGTCGACCCGAGCCGTACAACGGCAAGGGCATCATGTATCACGACGAGGTCATCATCCGCAAGCAGGGCAAGGTCTTCGGATCGTGACATCCATGCCGGCCAGGTCCGGTACGAGGAGCAGAACATGGGCAGGTTGAAGAGCAGAACCGAACGACGAGCCCGTCGCAAGCGAGGCATCCGCAAGGGGATCATGGGCGTGCCCGCCCGTCCCCGGCTGACGGTCTATCGCAGCGCAAAGCACATCTACGCTCAGCTCATCGACGACCTCGGGGGCCGGACCCTCGCCAGTGCGTCGTCGAACGAGAAGGGTGGAGACAAGAACGGCGGCAATGCCGCAGCAGCCGGCGAAATCGGCAAGCGGCTCGCGGAGCGTGCCTCGGCCGCCGGCGTGCAGCAGGTCG
>PAAB01000035.1 GCA_002591705.1 Phycisphaerae bacterium | reverse complement strand
GATCGAGAATGGTCCGCTCCTGGGGATTCCCCAGATTGACCGGTCCCGGCAGGTCGTCCGGTCCCTCCATCATGGCCAGGAATCCGTCGATCATGTCCTGGACGTAGCAGAAGGATCGTGTCTGGGAGCCGTCTCCGAAGATGGTGATGTCCTCCCCGTTGATCGCCTGCCGAATGAAGTTGCTCACCACCCGCCCGTCGTACGGGTGCATCCGGGGCCCGTAGGTGTTGAAGATCCGCACGACCTTGATGTTCACGTCGCCGCGACGTTGCGCATCGAAGAGCAGCGTCTCGGCCGCCCGCTTGCCTTCGTCGTAGCAGGCCCGGGGACCGATCGGATTCACGCTTCCCCGGTAGGTTTCGGGCTGCGGACTGCAGTCCGGATCGCCGTACACCTCGCTGGTGGAACTGTGGAAGATGGGCGCGTTGTTGCGACGGGCCAGCGACACCATGTTGTCGACGCCGTAGACGGACGTACGCCAGGTGTGCATCGGCTCCGCCTGGTAGTGGCCGGGGGCGGCCGGACAGGCGAGGTTGAAGACCGCATCGGTCTCGAGGTCCAGGGGTTCGATGATGTCGTGCTCGATGAGCGTGAAGCGATCGTTCGCCTCCAGATGGGCGATGGTCCTCCGTTGCGACGTGAGGAAGCTGTCGACACAGGTCACGGCATGGCCGCGATCAAGCAGTCGCTCGCACAAATGGGAACCGAGAAAGCCGGCACCGCCGGTGACCAGTACTCTGTGACCAATATCCGCCATGGGTGCGGAGGATACCGCAACGACCGGCACGAGGCACCATGACACGCGACCCCCGATCCAGAATCATCGTCGGCATCATGACCGGCACCAGCCTCGACGGAATCGATGCGTGTGCGATGCGGGTGCACGGACACGCCATGGCGATGCGCACCGAATACCTCGGAGCCGCATCGATCCCCCTGCTCGAACTGACCGGACCACTGCGTGCCCTGGCCGACGACGAACCGGTGCCTGCATCGACGGTGGCCACCCTGCGACGACGTCTGGGCGAGCGATGCGGCGACGCCGTCGCCGCGATCGGACTGCGTGCACCCATCGACCTGATCGCCGTGCACGGACAGACCGTGCACCACGCACCCCCCGAATCGTGGCAGTTGATCGATCCGTTCCCGATCGCACACCGCTTCTCATGCCGGGTCGCATGCGACCTGAGGGGGCTCGACCGGACCGCCGGGGGCTGCGGCGCGCCGATCACGCCCGTTGCCGACTGGATCCTCCACCGGGGGAAGGAATCCAGGGTGATCGTGAATCTCGGCGGGTTCATCAACTGCACGGTCCTGCCGGACGATCAGCATGATGCGCCGCGCGGGTCGATTCGCGGATTCGACGTGTGCCCCTGCAACCATCTCCTGGACGCGGTCGCCCGAATCGCCCTCGATGCACCGTACGACGACGGTGGAACCCTGGGGCTGTCGGGCACGGTCTGCCTGCCGAAACTGGAACTCATCGTCCGGCATCTCGACGGCATGGACGGTGGATCACGGTCGCTGGGCACCGGGGACGA
This sequence comes from Phycisphaerae bacterium, assembly GCA_002591705.1. Next base: position 59,038 of record PAAB01000035.1, on the reverse strand, counting down.
ATGCGTCGAGTTCGTTCCCGATGTCCTGCATGCGATCGGACCGGCGGACACCGCCGCGACGTTCTGCGCCGCCATCGCATCGTGCCTGCAATCCGCCCTCCGGGAATGTCCCGCGGAGAACGTGCTCCTGGCCGGCGGCGGGACCCGCAACGCAGCACTCGTCCGTGCCATCGAGGAACGGATGGGACAGACCATGAACGTGGGCCGGCTCCCCCACGGCGACGAACGCGAGGCCGCCTCCATGGCGGTCCTCGCCGCGCTGGCCGAGGACGGGGAACCCGTCACGCTGCCCGGGGTCACCGGACGCGGCGAGACGTCCGTGCGGGACGGGCTCTGGTGCGGGCCGCGAACGGATCAGACACCGTAGAGCGGACGCAGCTTGCCCTCGAGATGCCGCAGCAGCGGATCGGCCGACAGCGGTTGTCCCGTGACGACCTCGCAGAGCTCGGCGGCCCGGTAGCGCTGGCCGTGCTGATGGATGTTGGTCCGCAGCCAGCCCAGCAGCGAGCTGAAGTCGCCCCGGGCGAACTCGTCGTACATTCCCGGGTGTGCAGCGAGCGCCGCCTCGAAGAACTGGGCGCAATACAAGTTGCCCAGGGTGTAGGTCGGGAAGTACCCCATCGAAGTCATCGACCAGTGGATGTCCTGAAGGCATCCCCGGGCGTCGCTGGGCACGTCGAGCCCCAGGTATTCCTTGTACTTGGCATTCCACGCCGCCGGGATGTCGTCCACATCGAGATCGCCGGCAAGGATCGCCCGCTCCAGCTCGAAGCGGATCATGATGTGCATGTTGTAGGTCGCCTCGTCGGCTTCGACGCGGATGAAGTCCGGCCGCACGATGTTGGCACCGCCGTAGACGTCGTCGAAGGAAAGCGACGCGACTGCATCACCGAAATGCTCCTTGAGCTTCGGTTCGCACCATCGCCAGAACGCTTCGCTCCGCCCGACCTGGTTCTCCCACATGCGGCTCTGGGACTCGTGGATTCCCAGGGAGACCGAGTCGCCCATCGGCGTACCGATGAATTCGGTCAGCAGTCCCTGCTCGTAGAGGCCGTGGCCCGTCTCGTGCATCGTCGAACCGAGGGCGTCGTTGACGTTGTCGACGTGGAACCGGGTGGTCATCCGGATGTCGTTGCAGTGCGATCCGCTGCAGAAGGGGTGGGTCGACTCGTCGAGTCGCCCCCGATTGAAGTCGAAGCCGAACTGGGCCGCGACCATCCGGACGAACCGCTTCTGTTCCTCGATGGGCAGGTCGATCTCGTTGAAGGCGTTGCTCGGCGCATCGGACGAGCCCATGACATCATCGAGCAGTCCCTGGAGCCGCTCCCGCAGAGGCGTGAAGATCGAGGCCACCCACTGGGCGGTGCACCCCTTCTCATAGTCTTCCGCGAGTGCATCCCAGGGTTCTCCACCATCCTCCCAGCCGTAGCATTCCGCCTTGCGCCGCAGCATGTCGATGATGCGTCGCAGCGACGGGGCGAAGAGGGAGAAGTCGTCCTTGGCCCGAGCGTCCTTCCACGCATGCATGCCCTCGCTGGAGAGCTTGGCCTCCTCCTCGACGAGTTCCGGGGGAAGCTTCGTGCTGCGGTCCAGGCTCCAGCGGAACTCGCGGAGGTTCACCGCGGAATCGCTCAGCGGGTCGGACGTGAGATCGCAATCCGATTCGCACTCGGCGAGCGCGTCGGCGAATTCGGCACTGGTCTTCCGTTCGTGGTGCAGCTTGGCCAGCAACGCCAACTGACGTCCCCGGTATTCGATGCCTCCCTCGGGCATCAGCACCTCCTGATCCCATCCCAGCATGCTGGCGCACCCACCGATGAGCTGCGTTTCGCGGGACAGGTCGAGCAGCCGCTGGTAGTGGGCGGGCATGGTCTTGGTTTCGGTGGCCGTGGTCATGGTGCGACTCCTTCGGAGATGGGTTCAAGGCCGCAATCATAGCCGTTTCGGGAGGGCCTCCCTCGAAAAACGAACACGGCCCCCGCCGGACGGGCGGAGGCCGTGGAATCATGACCTTCGGGAATCACGGCGAGTCGGTGGCCGACTCCTCGGGCATGCGGGCCTCGAGCATGGCGATGACCTCGTCCGCCTGGGCGTCGGTGCGGTTCCGGGCCAGGTCCAGTGCGCTCCGGCCGGAGTTGTCCCGCAGGGTGATGTCCGAACCGGCTTCGATGAGCAGCATCAGTTTTTCCGGCGAACCACTCGAGTGACCGGCGGCGTTGAGGAATGCCGACTTGCCGTTGCGATCGCGTGCGGCGACGTCGGCTCCGGCCTCGACGAGCGTCTGCACGCCCTCGATCTTTCCGGTCCGCGATGCATGCATCAGCGCGGTTCCACCGTCGACGGTGTCCCTGGCTTCGAGATTCGCACCCGCCTCGACCAGGATGGGGATGGAGTTCGGATCACCGAATCCGGATGCCCAGATGAGCGGCGTGTAGCCGGTGGCGGCGCCGACCGTCTCCACCTGCGCTCCGGCATCGACGAGATCCTGGACGGATTCCGCCGTTCCGAAACCGGACGTCCAGGCCAGTGGTCCGCCGATGAACGTGTCCTTGGCGTTCACGTCGGCATCGGAGTCGATGAGCACCCGCACCGCGGCGGGGTTCTTCGACGTTCCCGCGTGCATCAGCGGTGTGCGACCCACCTGATCGGAGGCGTCCACGTCGGCTCCGTTGTCGATGAGCAGCTGCATCATCGCGACGTTGCCCTCCTTGGAAGCCATGCCGAGGACGCTCATGCCGCTCTTGTCCTTGTAGTTGACGTCGAGCTTCTGGTCGCTGATCCGCTTCATCAGTTCATCCGTGCGTCCCTGCTTCACCAGGATCTTCACGGAGGTGGTGTCGGCCTTGGGCGCCTGCGGAGTGTTGGGGCTCTTGGCGCTGCTCGGTGCGTTGCCCTTCTGCCCCGACTCGCGGATGCGACGGTTGATCTCGGCCCGCTGTTCGGGATTGAGCTTGACCAGGAAGTAGTGCTGGTTGCACTTGGGGTGATCGAAGTAGAAGGTCACCTTGGCGTTCTTGGCATCGGTCCAGAACTTGTCCCAGTTCAGTTCCACCTCGTGTCGGGCGGCGGCTTCCGTGGGCATGGTGGTGAGAATCTGGGGCTGTACGTTGACGATGTTGAACGGCTGGCCGTCAATGGACTCCAGGACGATCTTGCCGTCCGGGTTGTCATCCTGCCCGAGTCGATCGGGGGTCATCTTCACGTAGGCGATTGACGTGCCCTCGACGGGCACCTTCAGCTGCGGATAGCCCTCGATCGTGAAGGTCACCGTCTTCTTCAGGACTCGGGCCGTGGGGCCGCCCCGCAGTCGGATGGTGACCTCGGTGCTTTCACCGGGATCAAGCACGGTGTTGCGACGAAAATCGGACGTGGTGCATCCGCACGATGCCTTGGCGGAGATGATGGTGACGGTTTCGTCTCCGGTGTTGGTGAGGGTGATGGTGCCGGGCATGGTTTCACTGGTGGAGAACTCACCCAACGCAAGGACCTCGGGAGACGCCTTGATCACCTGCTCGACGTCCGCGGATGGAGCCACCGGAAGGGCCGACGGCCTGGCCGGGGACACTGGAGACTGGGCCATGGCGGGGAATGCCGCCAGAAGACCTGCAACGGCTGCCAGATATGCGGTGTTCAAACGAAATCTCATTGGTCAATCCTCTGAATGGTCGTAAGCATGCTGGAAACGGCGTTCCGCGGCCGCGGGTGAATCATGGTAACTCCAAAAATGGCATCATGCCCCGTCTCATGCAGAATCAAACGCTCGATCCGTTTGCCCTATTGCCGCTCCCGCCCATGTGACGCGGGTTTCATATCGGGATTTCTGGCTATGCTGCTGCACCTGCTGTACGACCCCATCGAACCGGGGTTCAGCCCAACCCGAATCCCCCCCATGACCAACCGCCCAGAACACATCGACAAGCCTCATCTCCGGCGAATACAGCCTCTGCCGGTCCACAATGACCAGAACCAGCAGGCGGTGGCCCTGCGGGATCCGCTCATGCTGTGCGAACAGACCATGGTGGTCCCTCCTCAGGTGATGGTCGCCTTGCAGCAGTGCAACGGCCAGCATTCGCTTGATGACATCGCCGGGGCCGTCAAGCAGGACCCGGCCATTGTGCAGCAGCTGGTCGAGAAGCTTGATGAGTTCGGACTCGTCTGGGGACCCCGCTTCGAAGAACTCGAGGCGGAGAAGCAGCGGGCGTTGCAGGCCGAAGGAGCCTATCCGGTCCGGGCCACCGAAGGGCTGCGTCAGGATGGGGACGATGGACGGGCCATGATCACCTCGTGGCTCGATCAGGAAGAGGACCCCGAAGTCGGGTTCACCCCCCGCGGCCTGTTTGCGCCGCACATGGACTACGTGCGGACGTGGCCGATCTTCGCGGGATGCTGGCAGGCTCTGCGGTCGATGACGCCCCCCGATCGGGTGGTCGTCCTGAGTACGAACCATTACGGAATCGGAGACGGAGTGGTCTGCACCCGACTCGGATTCGAAACCCCGATGGGACGGATGGAAAGTGACGACACGCTGCTGGATCCGTTGCTGTCGGCGGTCGGTGACCAGGTGCTGGTGGACGAGTTGGATCACATCGCCAGCACGGGAATCGAAATGCAACTGCCGTGGATCCAGGCCTGCTGGGGAAACGTGCCGGTCGTGGGGATCCTGGTTCCGGACCCCGCCCAGTCGCTCCTCGAGGACGACCACGAACGTATCGGCCGAACCGACTTCAATCAGCAGCTTCGAGCCTGCGTCGAACAGGTTGGCGGCACAACGTTCTTCGTCGGAGCCGGTGATCTGAGCCATGTGGGTCCGCAGTTCGGCGAACCACGACCCGTTGATGATCAGCGATGCGGCGACGTGGAACAGCAGGACCGCGACCTGCTCGGCCACATCGTCGACGGCGATCTCGAAGCATTCACCTCGGCGCTCCAGTGGAGCAAGAACCCGACTCGCTGGGCGAGTGCGGGGGTCTTCGCCTCCCTGCTGGAAGTGCTGCAACCGGACGAGGTCGAGCTCATCGACTACCGCCAGAACGTCAACGAACAGAACACCTCGCTGGTGTCCTTCTGCGGGCTTCTGATGGCATGATCGCCGTGGTCCAGCGAGTCGACCGGGCTTCCGTGCGGGTGGAGGACCCTCCGTACGAAGCGGAGATCCGGTCGGGCCTGCTGGTCCTGCTGGGTGTCGAGGAAGGGGACTCGGAGGCCGAAGCCGACTGGATGGCCGGACGGATCGCCAGGCTCCGGATCTTTCGGGATGAGGATGGGCGAATGAACCGCTCCGTGCTCGAGGTCGGAGGCGAGGTGCTCGTGGTCAGCCAGTTCACCCTGGCCGCCGACACCGCACGCGGCAACCGGCCGAGTTTCGTGCGGGCCGCGCCGCCCGAACTCGCCGAATCCCTCTACGAACGGGTGATGAACATCCTTCGTGAGGTTCATGCCGTCCGGGTCGGCAGCGGGCGGTTCGGCGCAATGATGGCGGTCTCCCTGGTCAACGACGGACCGGTGACGATCATCCTCAAAAGCAGTGATTCGGAATGCTGATCAGTCTTCCGAGGAGGCGGAGTCTTCATCGACACCGGACTGGAAGATCGACTGCGTACGAAGCACCAGGCCACAGTCGCTGCGGAGGTGGTAGCCCTGCACGTGCACCTCGTCGGTGTACCGCTGCATCTCCACCAACGACAGATTCGGCTGTGCGGTCTCATCCTTCCAGAGTCCCAGCAGACAGTCGCTCTCCTCACCGTGCTTGAGCATCTCGTTGTAGGTGCCGAGGTAGAGATGATCCGAAAGCGTCTCGGTCTGGATCGAGGTCATGAAGGTGATCCGGTCACCGAAGGTCGCTTCGTGATCCTTTTCGCCCGCGCAGGGCATCGTGGTGACGAGTCCTCGTTCGGGAAGTCCGGTCAGCGACGGGGTCACGACCTCGACCAGACAGATGCCTTCATGCTCGAAGAGACAGACATGGCCGCCGTTGAACTGCCAGGCCTCGAACTCGTAGCCGCAATGCTCGATGCGCCGACGGTTCTCGATATCGAAGAACTCGGGGTGAACACCGTTGCGGTACAGCAACATGTGGTAGGTCTGGAGACTGGAAGTACGGGGTACGAAGCTCATGGTGAATACTCGGTAGGTGGTGGTGGTGGTGTCGGTTGAAGAATTTTTTAGGTGAGCTTCTCCCCTCTCCTCTTGCTTCTTCCCAAAGCAGATAGGCATTGTTGCAACATGCCCCTTGAAGGCAACAAAAATATGGTAAGAATGTTGATTCACGAACCTGAAAATGCCGTTTTTCTGGACGCCAAATCAATCGGAACCACCATGCCATCCCAAGGTGATGCCCAGCAACGAGTTGCCCTTCAGCACCTGGAGACCGAGCGTCTGCTTGGCGTGGATTTCATCCCCGTACGCCCTGTCGCAGGGGCCCCGCCTGAGGCCCCTGAAACACCTGAAATGGCCTCCTCCTGCGCCCTTGAGGACCTGAAGGCACGGGTCGAATCCGACTTTCCATTCTGCAGTTCGCTCTCCGGAGCCTCCCGCCCGGTGTTCGGCGAAGGTCCCCGGGATGCCCGGCTCGTGTTCGTCGGCGAAGCACCTGGAGCCCAGGAGGATGAAACCGGACGCCCCTTCGTCGGTGCAGCCGGACAGAAGCTTGATCAGATCATCGGGGCCATGGGTCTCGATCGCGAGTCGGTCTTCATCACCAACATCCTCAAGGCCAGACCGCCGGAGAATCGGACGCCAACCGTCGATGAAATAGAGTGTTGCGCCCCGTACCTGCGCGAACAGCTCCGCATCATCAGGCCCGAGGTCATCATCACGCTTGGCGGACCGGCCACAAAGTTCCTGCTGGCCACCAGCGAGGGGATCACCCGCCTTCGTGGGCGCTGGGGCGCCTGGGAGGACGATGCACTGCGCATACCGGTGATGCCGACCTTCCACCCCGCCTACCTGCTTCGCAACTACACCAACGACACGCGAAAGCAGATGTGGAGTGACGTTCAAAAGGTAGTTGAACTACTCGGGCTTCCCAAAAAGTAAAAATAGGCGAGATGCAATGCAACCGCCCTGACCAGGACATCGAATATGTCCNTGGAGACGATTGTCTCCCCAATCAAGCCCCCCCCCACAAGGAGCCCGGTTCGTTGTACGTCAACGACGGGCTCTTTCTTCGTAGAGGCAATGACTGCACACCGGAGCGTGCTCAGTTGGATTCTTCGGTCGCCTCGACCCCCGAGGGCTCCTGAGCCAATGTCCCCGGAATCAGACCCGGCCACCAGATCATTCGTTCATCCTGCCCATCGCAGGCATGACGCATGAGGAGATAGATCCGGGTGCTCGCAGCAAACAGGTAGGAGAAGATCCAGCCGACCACGACGTACTGAACGATCATCATCCACCAACCGACGATGGTGCCGCTCCATCCCACGTACCAGATGCTGTCGGCGACGCGCCCTTCGCCCGTGGCCGAACCGAGAATNCCGGTGAGTCGCCCCGATTGGACGAAGGTGTCGTTCATGGTCCAGGTTCCCACCACGTCCGCGGTCATGTTCACGGTGAACACCGCCACGAGCTGCACGACCAGCCAGCCCAGCACCAGACCGACGACCCCCACGACCACCGATGCAAGCATGTGGAGCGGTCGGTTGAGCACGAATGCGAAGGCACGCTGCATCGCGTCGCCTCCCTCGCAGTTCTCGACCGCCACCGCCGGCAGCAGGAGAATCCACGAGACGACGTAGCCCAGAAGAATGAAGACGAGCAGGAATCCGAGCAGCAGCACGAGGCCGTACACCAACGCGGCCAGCACATTCACCAGCGGGATGCTCATGAACACGAGTCCGATCAGCAGCAGCACTCCACAGACGATCCCCGCCAGCACCACGGGGATGACCAGTGCCATGAACGATCGAAGCCACGTCTCGAGGCCATGCAGCATCGCCTGCCGCATGGTGAGCCGCTCGTTGGCCGCGATCTGACAGGCCTCCATTCTGCACATGGCACCCCCCGTGACCGCCACGACGAGAATGAAGAACAACCCGTAGAGCACGAGGAACCATCCCTGACCAGCCGACCACAGATGGGCCGGAAGGTGATAGAAGACTCCGAGCAGCGAGGTGTAGACCGCCGCCGGCTTGCACATCACCGCTCCCTCGACCAGCAGTTCGAAGTGCACGTGCAGATAGTGAACCGTCGACTCGAACGCGCCTCGGGGACGAAACGACTCGATGCGACGGATCGTCCGTTCGACCTGAGACCGGTCTTCGGCCGGAACCGTCTTCATCGCCTGCTCGAGCGTGACCAGCACCGAATGGAGTTCCGGCGTCTCGTCGCTCGCACTCTCCTCGCCCCAGCGGCGCTGGGCACGTCGGAGNACACCTTCCTCTTCNAGTCCGAGTTCGGTGCCGTGNANNCCGGCCGTCAGGCCTTCGGGGCTGACNGTCGCCGGNGCGATCCCGTCCCAGATCTGTCCACCCANCATGAGCAGGGTGACCATCAGGAGNGNGAGCACGAGNCGTGAAGGCTGCAGCGACGTGGCGACGGCCTTCAAGATGGATCCNGTACGACNGACGGTNTCCGANATGGTCATTGNTTGGTNCTCCCNNGACCATTCTGACCGCCCGCNGGAGNACGTGTCAATGAAGNNNGACGNNGGNGGNCCAAAAACAAAGACCGNCGCACNAAGGCGACGGTCNCNTNCAACTCCCCCGGCTGGACTCGAACCAGCAACCTAGCGGTTAACAGCCGCTCGCTCTACCATTGAGCTACAGGGGATCGACGGAGCAGAATACCGTTTTTCGGTCCCTTGATCCACGGACTCCAGCGAAATCAGCCGTGTTCGCCTCTTCNCTCCCCTCCACNCCCCTCNNGAGGGCCNAGGCTTGCAATTGGNCCCGGCCCGTCTANCATNNGGGGCTTCGCGGGACCGAAGNGTCCCCCAGACCCCTTTGAACCGGACGANACGATCATGAAAGACGGCATCCACCCCGAGTACTATCCCGAAGCCAAGGTCATCTTCCGAGGCGAAGAGGTCATGACCGTCGGGGCCACCGTTCCCGAAATGAACGTCGAAATCTGGTCCGGATCCCATCCCTTCTTCACCGGCAAGTCGTCCTTCGTGGACACCGCCGGACGGGTCGAGAAGTTCCAGAAGAAGTTCCAGGGCGACTACTTCAAGAACAAAAAGAAGTAATCCCCGCACCCCACTGCCACGATCATTCGCACCCCGGCTCCCCCCGGGGTGCTTTCATTCAGCCGAGCATGTCACGTCGACACGTGTCCGTCCACGTTCGTAGACCGGTGGGCACGATGGTGGAAGCCGGTCGGACTTGGTCGAGTCCGAACCGTCGAAGCCTCCATCAGTGTCGGTCCGAATGCCACGACCGTACGCAACCGGCTCGTCGACACCTCACGCAACCGCTGCACCAGACGCCCCAGCAGTCGACATCGATGCGTGCGATCTGGAATCCTGGTGAACCCACATCCCGACGACCATCCGGTTCGATGCACCATATGCCGCGGCGGGCAACTCGATCCCACTGACGCTTCAGTTGCGTCGTACTGCGTCGCAAGCCCCCGCCTCGCTTCAGATCGGCCTGTGCCCCTCCGGAGATGGGCCAGCGCCATGTCCACATGAATCACATTGGAGCAAAAGACCAAAAGTCCATCCGAGGCCATTTAAATGGTGCTTTTGACCGCACTCATGGAGCGCCGACCAAGTTATCCACAACTCTCTCACATCAATCGAAGCAGAAGCCCCCACACTTCCCCCCAGCTCACAGCCCTGAAATCGCATTTCAATCTTCTCAAGAATGTAATTAGCCCTCGCATGAGCCCCCTGTTTCCCTGCCCCCCCATCCCCCATCGAGCCCCCCGACGCCACACGTTGCATGGGCTCCCGACGACGCTCCCTCGGTGCCCCCCGATCCGTCCGAGGTGACATCGGAAACCCAACGGCTTGCTGTGCATCGCATGCATGCATGCGCGTTGCAACAACGCGCGGCACTGCATGATGATGGACTGCATGCCGTGACTTCCTTCACAACGATGTGCACGGTACGGTGCATGCCAACTTCACTGTCCTCGACGGTGTTTCACGATCATCGAGCAACTGCGCATGACCTCTCTTGCCGACAACCTGATCCGCAAACTCCGGGAACTGGACGAACAGTTTTCGGATCTGGAAGCGAAGCTGCTCGATCCGGACGTGCTGATCGACCACCGCCTGGTTCGCAACCTTTCGATTCGCAAGGCAGCCCTGCAACCGATCGTGAACCGCTTCCGGAACTGGAGCCTCTGCGAGACCCGGCGAACGGAAGCAATGCAGGTCATCGACCAGGAGCGTGATCCGGAACTGATCGAACTCGCCCGAGAGGAACTCGAGCTCGCCCGCACCGATGCGGAGCAGCTCGCAGGAGAACTGCGGAATCTTCTGGTGACCGCCGAGGACCGTGCCGTCTCGGCGCTGATCCTCGAAGTCCGCGCCGGCGTCGGAGGCGACGAAGCGGCACTCTGGGCCGGAGATCTCCTGGAGGTCTACCGTCGGTACGCCTCCGACCGTGGCTGGACGTTCAACACGCTGGATCACGCCCCGGGAGACGTCGGGGGCTGCAAGGCATGCATCATCGAGATCGAAGGTGAAGGCGCCTGGTCCAGCCTCTGCTTCGAAGGAGGCACCCATCAGGTCAAGCGGGTTCCGGCCACGGAATCGCAGGGACGGGTGCACACGTCGACCGCGACGGTGGCGGTGCTGCCGCAACCCGAGGAGGTCGAGCTGAATCTGGATCCCAATGACGTCCGGGAGATGATCACCACCTCCACCGGGCCCGGCGGCCAGAACGTGAACAAGGTGGCCACGGCGGTGCACCTGATCCACGAACCCTCGGGGATCGAAGTTCGGATGCAGGACACCAAGAGCCAGGCCCAGAACCGCCAGAAGGCGTGGCAGCTCCTGCGGGCCAGACTGTACGAACGACAGAAGGCCGAGGCGGATGCCGAACGGGCCGAAGCCCGGAACTCCATGATCGGATCCGGGTCCCGGGCCGAGAAGATCAGAACCTACCGGTCGAAGGACAACATCGCGGTCGATCATCGGCTTGGTGAATCGTTCAACCTCGATCGCATCCTGGGCGGTGAACTCCAGCCGCTCGTCGACGCCCTGATGGAGTTGGAAACCACGCGGCGGCTGCAGGCGTTGTGAGCCGAATGCCGATCAGAAGGCAGGAGGACTCCACGTGACCGAATCCACGCCGACGTTCAATCTCGACATGTCTCCACCCCCCCGACGACTGCTCCCCGTGGTGGTCGGCGCAGGACCGCGAAGCGAACTCGCCGATCGCCCCCTTGCGCACGGGATCGTGGATGCGATCCGGAACTCGGACGATCTCCCCCCCGCCGCCGACCTGCACCCGCTGATCGTCACCGATCTGTGGTACCTCAACGATCGTGATCTAATGCTGCAACCAACCATCTCCATCGGAGATCCCGAGCAGAACGCCGCCTCGGCGTTCTACGGCGGCCGGCTTCCCACCATGCTCATGGTGGAGGAGCAGTACCGCGTCCTGATGGATCAGGATGCCGGCATCGGCCACGCCTGCCTGTGGGGCACCAGCCACGCGGCCACCATCACGGCGGTCGAAGCGTTCATCGAACGCTGCCTCCCCTCCTTCCTGCAACGAGCCGCGTTGCGGAGCACCGCCGCCGAAGAAGGTTGAGCCGATCGCGGCGATTTTCCGCCCGTAGGCTGGCTCCGGATCCGGTTCGGTATACACTTTCCTCGGCAGCGGACATGCGGAACGGGAACGCGTATTCAACCGGGCGGAGCGTCCTCCCGGAAGTCGCTATCGCCTCTGGAACGATCTCATGCACCGCACCACACGGCAGACCACACCTCATCGCAATGCATTCACGCTGGTCGAACTGCTCGTCGTCATCAGCATCATCGCTGTCCTCGCCGGCATTCTGCTGACCGCCCTGAGCAGCGCGACCGAATCGGCGACCCGCAGCCAGGCGGATGCCACCCTGAGCTCCTTCGCCGCCGCATGCGACTCCTTCGCCCAGGAACACGGCCGCTATCCCGGCGTGATCCCCACCCGCATCCTCGGAGACGGCAGTCAGCTCACCAGCACCCAGAACGCCCTGCTGCACATGATGGGCGGCTATCGCGTGCGGACCTCCGACGAACCGGCATCGAATCCCAACACCGTCGAGTACGACCGCTTCCGGGATGCCGCCCGTGATCCGGTGGAGATCACCCTCCAGGATCCCAGCAACTCCGATCGCGAATGGCAGTTGATCGTCGACCGCACCCGCATCAGCGAAGGGCCGCTGATCGACGGCAAACCCTACCCACCCTACTTCGCTCCCAAGGCGTCCGAGCTCATCAACCGCTGGCTGACGACCTCCGAACCCAACGAAGAAGAGGCAAGGACGCAGGGATACAACCAGCTGCCCGATCTCTACGACCCCTGGGGAAATCCGATCATCTACCTCCGACGCGATCGGAAGGGCGGACCGCTGGTCGGCGACGTGGACACCCGGGGCCAGTTCTCGAACCAGGGCATCGGACTCTACGTCGGGGCAACTGCCCTGGGCACCGACCGTATCCGCCAGAAGCAGTACGAGTTCTCCGACAGCGATGCCATCTCCGGAAGCCGCATTGCCGGTGAAGATGGCGACGGCGATGCGGTCGAGCAGCGACGATGGCTGACCTCAATCGTAGCGCATCCGGCCTTATACCAGATCGACGACTGGGGGTTCGGAACCGCAAACGGAAGCTTCGTGCTCATCTCCGCCGGACCGGACGGCGTGTTCCTTTCCCATCAGGACGGGCCGATCAACACCAACGGCGGCTACGTACAGGAATGGGATGCCGCCGAGCCCGATCAGATCGAGGAGTTCGATGATCTGATCCGCAGCGGCGGCGGTTGAACCCGAACGACATCGAATGAAACAGGGCCCCCGTCTCGACGGGGGCCCTGTTCGATTTCGGTGGCGGACTGCGTTCAGCCCTTGAGCAGTCCACGGTCGGCCAGGCAGTCCAGCACGGCCTGCACCGACTGCTCGAGCGTCAGCTGATCGGTGCGGATGTGCAGTTCCGGCTTCTCCGGCTCCTCGTAGGGATCATCGATCCCGGTGAAACCCTTGATCTCACCGGCCCGGGCCTTCTTGTACAGCCCCTTGGGATCACGTTCCTCGGCGACGTCGAGCGGGCAGTCCACGTAGCACTCGATGAAGTCGAGTTCACCGTCGGCGTGCAGTGCCCGAACCTGATCGCGATCCTCGCGGTACGGACTGATGAAGCTCGAAAGCGTGATCACGCAGCCGTCGGCGAACAGCTTGCACACCTCTCCGATGCGGCGGATGTTCTCGGCCCGGTCCTCGGCGGAGAATCCGAGGTTCTTGTTGAGGCCCATGCGGACGTTGTCGCCATCGAGGCGATAGGCGACGTGTCCACGCTGGAAGAGAACCTGCTCGAGGGCGACGGCGATGGTGCTCTTGCCGCTGCCCGACAGTCCGGTGAACCAGACCGTCGCGCCCTTCTGCTTGAGAACGTCCTGACGCTCCTGACGAGTGACGGTTCCGTCGTGCCAGGTGATGTTTGTTGCTACCTGTTCAGCCATTGTCGTGGTCTCACTTGCGGTTGGAGGTTTCAGGCGGTGGGCGTAGCGGCTTCGCTCGTGGCCCATTCGATCAGGACGTCAGCCACCTCCGGCCGCGAAAACTCGGCCGGGGGCCGTTCGCCCTGGGCCAGAAGATCGCGAACCTTGGTTCCGCTGAGGAAGACCTGGTCGTTCTCGAATTTGGGGAAGGTCTTGCTGGACACCATGCCCTGAGCCCGATGGCTCCAGGCGGCGTGCTCGAACTTCAGGGGGGTGACATCGATGTCGCCCTCGTCGTACTCGTCGAAGATGTTCTGGGCGTCGTAGGTGCCGTAGTAGTCACCCACTCCGGCGTGGTCACGCCCCACGATGAAGTGGGTCACACCGTAGTTCTGACGGACCAGTGCATGCAGCACGGCTTCACGCGGACCGGCGTACCGCATCGCAGCGGGCATCACGGTCAGCATCGTGCGGTCATCGACGAAGTAGTGCTCGATGATGGTCTCGTAGCAGTTCATGCGGACATCGGCCGGAATGTCGCCGGGCTTCGTCTCGCCCACCAGCGGGTGGATGAGCAGNCCGTCGCAGATCTCCTGAGCGCACTTGCAGAGGTACTCGTGGGCCCGGTGGATCGGGTTGCGGGTCTGGAAGGCGGCGACCGTCTTCCAACCACGCTCACTGAAGGCCGCACGGGTCTGCGCAGGAGCCAGACGGTGATCGGTGAACTGTTCGCCGGGCTCATGCTCGGGCGTGACGGTCAGTACGTGGATGGGACCACCGACGCACCAGTCGCCTTCGTCCATGACGGCCTTCACGCCGGGGTGGGCCTCGTCCTCGGTGCGGAACACGTTGGGAATCTCGAGAGCCTTGTCATGCTCGTAGATCGACTCGATGTCGATGACGGCCAGCAGCGTGCCGTCCCGATGGTGCAGCGCAGCCTGCCCGCCCTCGGACAGGGTTTCCTTCACATCGTCGTCGACGGACAGCGTGATCGGAATCGGCCACGGCGTACCGTCGGACGTCTTCATGGACGTGCAGATCGACCTGAAGTCATCAGGACCGACGAATCCGGTCAACGGACTGAAGGCCCCGATCGCGATCATCTCGAGATCGCAGGCCTGCTTGTCAGAAAGGGTGATCGACGGCATTGATGCCGCTGCCTCGGCCAGGGCCTTGGCTGCATCGCCTTCGACCATTCGATTGACGAGGGTTCCACCGTTGGGCTGGATCAGCTCGTTGGACATGTTCATCGCTCCTGAGGTGGCCCTGGGAGTCAGCCAAGGCGAGAAATCGTTCTTTCGGGACCACGGAGAAAGTGCCTGGAGCCCCCTTAAAAGAGGAAAATCCCGGAAAAGAGGCGATGGTAGCGATCTCCCACCCGCGATTCAACGGCTGCCCGCTTGGATTGTGCTTTTACCCCGCCGGAACACCCTGCTGGTACCGCGAAGGCTACTGAACCCGCCGGTAGACGGCCTCGAGATCAGTCACTACATGATCCCAGTTCCAGCGGCGGGCCATGTCGGCCTCCGCCGACTCTCCCATCCTGAGCGTCGACGCCGGGTCCGCCAGCAGCCGGTCCAGAGCATCGGTGAGCTCCGTGGGATCGTCCGTGCCGACCAGCCGCCCCGTGACCCCGTCCTGCACCAGCTCGCCGTTGGAATCGAGATCCGATGCCACCGTCGCGATGCCCGCCACGAGACTTTCCGCGATCACCAGCTGGGGATTGATCGACAAGCGTCGCATCGGCTGGATCACGCAGATCGACTCCAGCAGCAGCGACGGCAGCGTGATGCCGTCTGGGTACGGAAACCGGTGCACGCGCACATTGTCGAACTCCGCCTCCAGCTCCTCGATTCCCGGCACCTGATTCCAGTGCGGGCGGATCGCGAACTCGAAGTCGAAGTCCGGATACTTCGGTGCCAGCGTGCGGTAGGCCGCCACCGCAAGATCCGCGCCGTTCTCCACCGAGGGATCCCGCCAGAAGAGAATCTTCCGGCGGGGCCCGATCGGCCGGTCGCCGTGCTCCGCCCGCGGNTCGCGAATGATTCCATGTCGAAACCGGTGTGCGGCGATGCCCTGTTCCGCGCAGCGTTCGACGACGCACTCCGTCCCCGCCACGACGGCATCGACCCGCTTCCAGAGACGGCGTGTCAGGATGGGAAACCGTTCCGGAAAGTAGGTCGCGAAGAGGGTGCACACCACCGGCGTCCGGAGTCCGAACAATCGAAGTCCCCCACCGAGATGNGCAGTGCGGTTGTATCCGTGCAGGTGCAGCACGTCGAACTGCTGTTCGTGACAGATCCGCTTGATCTGTGCGACCTGGCGACGAAGCGCTGCCAGTCGCATGCCACGTCCCTGATCAGCGGCCCGGGTCAGGATGCCGCCGCGATTCCGCGAATCGGCCACCTGATGCACTGGAATGGCGGGGTCGAGACACGCCGGAAGACTGCGATCCGGACCGTACTCGTTGGTGATCAGATGCACGTCATGCCCTGCGGCACGCAGGCGGGCCATTCCCTCCAGCGGAACCTGGATGTGCCCCGAGACGTTGTGCTCGAACCCCTTTTCGCCCGCCACCACCGAGATGAAGTTGCCGATCTTCATTGATTCCAATGATCCAAGGTCCGTCCGGTGATGTCGGCCAGACGCTGGTTGGCACTTCGAAACTCGTCCAGAAGGCGTTTTCGCATAGCGGGACTCATCGTCGCATACCCCCGTCTTCCCGATTGCTTCTTCATGCGACGCAATGCCGTACCGACGGGACTTCGACTCAGAATGTCCAGCACCGGGCGCATTCGCAGGGCCGTGAACGTCCGGCGGATCCTTGGGAACATGGCGGAATTCTTGATCTGACCGAACTGGGTGGTCTCCACGTCCGGATCGACACCGATGAACTCGCAGATGCTGCGGTAGTACGCCCGATCGTCCAGGGCGAGGTCCTCCTGAAACAGCACCTTCACCCGNTCGCGTGGCCAGTACCGGAGGATCTCCTCAAGTTGATCCGCATACCGGCTGCGTTCGAGAAGATCGGAGCCGGAATCCAGCGCCTGCTCCAGGGACGTCCAGCCCTGCTCCTGCTTGCGCACCTGATAGTTGCTCATCAGCCGCTCGACCGGATGCCTGACCACCATCAGGATCTTGACGTCCGGGAAGTGCTTCGCCACCGTCGCAACCACATCGACGAGACAGTAGCCGGTGGCGATCTCGCCGACCGCACGGTGGCCGGGACCGACGGCGTCGAATCGTTCCAGATACCAGTCGATGCCCCGTTCGTANTGCCGATCGAAGAAGTAGGACTGCTTGTCCNNGGGCAGATAGACCTCNGGATGGTCCCGCAGCGCGGCATCGATCCACGTGGTTCCNCANCGTTGACANCCCACCATNAGGAANGTCAGGGGGCCTTGGTTGGAACCGNTGCTCATGGGACATTCCGNATCNGACGGGNGGACGGGGATGNCGAGAATATAGATGGAGCCGGNTCNCNCCGTCCACTCNNCNNNGGATCAGGGATCGCACGGACCCCAGAGGGAAACGATNNNCAGCAGATCGTCNACTCCCACGTAGCCGTCCACNTTCACGTCGCCGGGATGGTCGGTCTGCCCCCAGCCCGANATCACNCCCAGCAGATCGTCGACTCCGATTCGCCCGTCACAGCTGATGTCGCCGTCGCAGGTCGNNTCGACGGNANCGGTGCNGTTGCGATGGATCGTCAGNGAACTCCANTCGAATCCGGGATGGGAATCGGCNGAGACNANGTCGNGGGANCCGTCGAGATCGAAGTCCGCNACGGCNCAGAACTTGGGCTCCNCCCCGGTNGNCAGNGATTCCTCGCTGNNGAAGANGNCACTTCCGTNGTTCACGTAGATCTTGACCTGATNCANCTCCTTGATCACCACNGCAAGGTCGNGCAGGCCGTCNNCGTTNGCATCGAACGGCTCGGCGTGTTCGGCGGTCAGCGGAANGGGATGCTCNACNNGCGTGAGGNCNCCGNCGCCNTCGTTGTANAGCANCGTGATCTTNCCCCGCGTGCGGTGGCAGATNACCAGATCCGNATCTCCGTCGNCNTCGAAGTCNCCGGAGCGGATCGAACAGGCTCCGTANTCGATGATGGNNNTCGANCGGTAGGACAGNCCGGCCCAGTTCCCCTGATCGTCNNNGCCGGCATTGTCCACCACGTGGANCACNTTGANNGCNTTGGGCAGNCGACCGGTGACGAGNANCTCCGCCAGGCCGTCNNCGTTCAGATCCTCNCCGATGATGGAGATGCAGCGGGCATCGANNCCGATGTCGAACTGCACCCCCGGAGCGTAGNCCCCCGTCCCATCGTTCAGGAAGTAGTGGAANCCGGTCATTTCCCCGGGNTCGCCGAGGTCNGCCACCAGCAGATCCTNGTCNCCGTCGCCGTCGATGTCCGCNGCGTCGACCCAATGGGGNTTGACGCCCGATGNGTACAGNNCCGANGGTTCGAATCCGAGCCAGTCTNCNGACNCNCCGNNNCCGCGGTTGAGGAACACGACCANCCCNNCGANGGCGCTGGANGCGATGTCGACCCACCCGTCNCCGTTCAGATCCTCGCACAGNATGATTCGATTCCACTNCGCNCCCGTNGNGAAGATCGAGACGGGNGGAAGAAANCCNCCCGAACCNTCGTTGAGNACCAGCAGCANNTCCTCNGNNAANCGNTCNCTGGCGACGATGTCGGGNGANCCNTCGTTGTTNAGNTCNCCCGTNGCGACGCANCGNACGAAGGCNTTGCTGTCNCCGGNCGTGTCGACCAGCAGCGACTCCTGAAGGACGTAATCGACACCCCCGCAGAGCTCGCTGGCCCGGACCGACGCCCCCGCCAGCCCCACAACGGCGAGGACCGCAGCTTGAATCCACGCCTTACACATCACAGGCTCCCCACTTCGCAATGATCTGCAGGACGTCGAGGACATCCACCTGACCGTCCGTGTTCACGTCGGAACGAAGGCAATCCAAGTCGCCGAAGCACGCTCCCCATTCCGAAATGACCAACAGCAGATCCAGCACATCCACCAGGTTGTTCCGGTCGATGTCTCCACGACAGGAGATCCCGGCATCGCCTCCGGTGTCCTCGTTGAGATGCACGGAAATCGTGGCATTGTTGGTGTTGCCGGTGACGATGTCGGCCGAATCGTTGTCGTCAAGCGATCCCGCCAGCACCTCGGCGCCTCCGCTGGGGGAATACACCTCGAACGGTGCCGCCAAGGTCGATCCGATATTTTCATAGATTAAAATCTGGGCGGATCCGACATGCGATGCAACCACGTCGGCATCACCATCTCCATCGAGATCCGCCGCCGTGCATGAATGCGGCAGATTGGAAGTCTCGTGCCAGATCAGTTCGGTGAACTCCTCTTCGCCGTTGTTCACCATGAAATGGATCTGATTCAGCGACTTGCTGACGACCGCATAGTCGACCTCGCCGTCCCGGTTCCAGTCGCCCGTACAGATCTCCCGGGGCGAGTCCGGCGCCGCAATCGTGACCGCGTCCCGAAAGCCGCCGTGTCCGTCATTGAGCAGCAGCGTCACGTCATCCGACTGGAGATTGCAGACGATCACATCCGGAAATCCGTCACGGTTGAAGTCATCGATCTCCATTCCCCGAGGTTGCACACCGATGGACACGGACGTACCCGCACTGAACTGACCGGTGCCGTCGTTGATGAGGGTCGCGACCAGAGACGGCGCGACGCTGGGCTGGACCGCGGCCTCGTCCCAGTGGGGCACGACCACGTCAAGGTCCCCGTCGAGGTCGAGATCGGCCAGTTCGAGGATGGCGGGGCGATAGAGATCCATCTGCTGATGCAGCAGCAGTTGACCCGATCCGTCCTGCAGACCGATGCTGATCGTGGAGCCGTTGTAATCGGGGGTCGCGAAATCGGGTCGGCCATCGCCGTTGAGATCGCCGGCCCGCACGTAACGCGGCATCAGTCCCACCCCGCACTGCGGACCGGGCTGAAATACGCCGTCACCATCGTTGAGCATCACGATGACGTTGTTGGTGTTGCGATGGCTGGCAAAGACATCGGCGTCACCGTCCTGATCGAAATCGGCCAGGGAGATGCCGGTGCAGTTCGTTCCTCCGGTGGCATACTGCACGTAGTCCTGGAAGGTCGGCTGGGCCGACGCATGCTGCAGACACAGCAGGGACAGCACGCTGGCTGTCGACACTGTGATACTGGTACCCTTCCCAATGGTCCGCATTGGCCCTGAGATCCCTCCACCGAAACGTACTTCAAGTGGATTGCAAGGGCCAGAACACCCCCTGAAATTGGCAAAAGCAGTGCTGCTGCCGTTCCATCTGGGGGAATCGGCAGGACTCGCGGGTCTGAAAGGCCAATTTGGGAGCCATTTTTTGGGCTTCCAGAGCAGTCCCTACGATAGAGAACCACCGCCATCAAAAGGAAACATCCGACTCCATGTCCGAAGCACGACGAGGCCTCATCCGGATCACGACCAACTACGGCCGCCTGATGGCCACGCTGGTGATCGGCCTGATCCTCGTTCCGGTGCAACTGGCATGGGTGGGACCAAACGGCTTCGGCCTCATCGCCGCGATCGGCGCATCGACCGGGCTGGCGGCGATGCTGCAGGACATCATGCGCCAGTCGATGGTCCGCGAACTGGGGACCGTCTGGCACGCAGCGAACGCACCCGACAGCGGCCCCGAGGAACGGGCCCACTTCCGAAGCGTCTACGCATCGGCCTTCGTGCTGTGCGGCTTCATCGCCCTGCTCACCGCCGGCATCTTCCTCGTGTTCCTGTGGTTCGTCCACGACGCGATCTGGCCGTTCCACGAACTGCCCGACGAGTTCCGGACCGCCGGCCAGTGGATCCTCGCCGCGGAAGGCATCTCAACGTGCCTGCTGATCGTGCTGGCCCCTGCGTACAACATGTACGTGGTGATGGAGCGGTTCCCCGAGAACAACATCCTCTTCACGCTCAAGCGGTTCATCTACCTGCTGGCATCCGTCATCCTCCTGGTGACGCTCGGAACGGGCGAGATCGAGCTGAGCCTGAAGCTCTTCGGCGTCTGCACGGCGGGACTCTCGATCCTCCTCCTGCTGGCGGCTGTGTGCTGGATCATGCTGCCCGACGCCAGGCTCCGCCCCCACCTCCCCTCGGCGAATCGCCACGCCCTGCGGGAGATCATCGGAACCTTCGGCTGGAACAGCGCCGTGGTGACGGCGATGAACCTCCACGAGCGAATCGGGATCTGGGTGATGCTCGGCTTCTTCGGCCTCTGGGGCAGCACGATCTTCGCTCTCGCCATCCGCACCGTCGGCTACGTCCGCATGCTGACGCTCGGGCTGACCTACGGCCTCGATGCGGTCAGCGCCCGCATCAGCGCCGAAGACGACACCAAGGCCTACCGGTCGCTCGTCCGGCATCTCACCCGACTCCACGCCTACGTGGCGATCCCCGCCGCCATCACCGTGTTCCTGCTGGCGGAGCCGCTGCTGCGACTGTGGATCGGCCGGAGCGTCGCGGACACGGATCCGGAGTCTGGACGCGAGTTGATCTCTGCGACCGTCCTCCTCGTCAAGATCATGGTGATCGGCCTCATGAGCCGGGCGATCTCCGAGTGCTGGATGAAGCTGCTGTACGGCGCGGGGCACATCCGGCACTACGCCCCGCTCATTCTCGCCGGCGGCATCGCGAATCCGCTGATCGCGTGGCTGCTGATCGAAACGCTGCCCGAAAGTTGGAACTGGACCGGGGCGGCGATCGCGTTCGGAGGCGTGTTCCTTCTCGTGCATCTGATCCTGCTGCCGCTCACCAATGGCGAGTACCTTGGCATATCCGGCCGCTCCATTCTGGCCGCACTCGTGCGGCCGACGGTCCTCGCCGCGGTGCCCGCCTCGGTGTACGCGGTCGTGCTGCTGTGGCCCGGACCGGCCCCCTGGTACGTGGTCTTCTCGAGCTGCGCGGTCTACGCGATCCTGTACGGCCTCCTCGGCATCGCGTTCGGACTCGAACCGAGAGAGCGACGTCGCATCGTCGGAATGATCAATCGTGTCCGCCGAAGATCGGCTCAGTAGCCGGCGACCGCCAGTTCCTCGTCGTACTCGCCGTCATCGAAGGCATCGTCGTACTCCCAGTCCTCGTACTCGAGGTCCGGCAGGACGTGCTGCGGCTCTTCGCCGGCCTTGAGTTCGCTTCCGATCGTGATGAAGAAGATCGCCAGCACCACGTGCACGAACGACCAGGTGTACGTGGGCCAGTACACCACCTGGTTGAAGATGCCCTGGGTGTACATCGCCAGCAGCAGCGCCCCCAGCAGACTGATGAGCAGCGGATCGACCCCCATCTGATTCCGCATCCGCCAGGCCCGCAGGGCACAGCTGAGGGATGTGACCAGGAGGATCATCATGGGGACGAACAGCGAGAGCCCCCCCATGTACATCAGGTTGAAGTAGGCGCTGTGCGGATGGGCCCCCACCACGGAACTGCGGAATGCCAGTTCCGAGTTGACGCCGAGCAGACCGAAGAGCGGGCGGGAGGTGTACACCTGGTTGATGTACTGCTGCCAGATCACCATCCGTTCGGATTCCAGCTGGGTGAACCGATCGAAGGCCGTGTTCTCGGCCAGTCCGACCACGTACGTCACCGCTCCGAATCCGACGGCCAGGGCCACGATGGTGATCACGGGTCGTCGGCTCAACTTGAAGATGATCGGAATTCCGACCATGAGGATCGCCAGCGCCGTCTGACGGCTCGCGGTGAGGAGCGCCATGCCGATGGTCAGCCCCACGGCACCAAGAATGATCGGCTTCAGGGAGACCGCTCGTGTCGTGATGGCCTTGTAGTAGAGCAGCGGGATCGACAGCGCGAACAGCATGCCGATCTGGTTGGAGTTCACGCCGTAGGGCTGAAAACGACCGGCACCGCGGAGGAACGCCTCCCCGGGGAACAGGATCAGTCCCGACAAGGGAAGCAGCAGGGCCAGAAAGCAGCCGAAGGCGAGGCCGTTGATGATTCGCAGCAGATCCTGAAACGTCACCACCGTCCGGACGAGGGCGATCGCGGCCAGCACCATCATCAGCCACTGCGTGCGAAGCAGCAGCGCCACCATGCGGTCCGACACCTGGAACACGTAGAGAAACGACACCACCGCCATGATCACGTAGAGCCACACCAGCCCGGGCATCCGCCGACGCGGTCCGGGATGGAGGAACGCCCCGACGGCGACGAGAAAGAGCACGAGCGAGGAGGAGAGTTTGGCGGCCGGCGACAGGATGCCCAGATCGGGCAGCCGCCCGATCGTCAACCACACCGGCACGATGCTCAAGGCCAGTACCAGCCGGTACTGGGCGGGAATGGCAAGGAAGCACAGGATGGCACCCGCGACTCCGGCGAGGAGGATCGGTATCGGGACGATGTCGAGATACAGTTCAATGCGATCCATGGGCTTCCAGCGCTGTCGGCATTCCAAGGGTGGCCACTTAACCAGAAATCGACTCCCGCCGCATGCAAGCAGTTCCGGACGCTTCAGCCTAGACTCGAGAGGACACCATGCCGCCCATTTCGCGAATTTCCGCCGCCATTCTGATCCTGCTCGCATGCAGTGCGGGCATGGCTCCCACCAACCCCTCCGTTGCGACACCGGATCCGCCCGACGATGCCCCCGGACCGCCGTCCGTGCTCGATGGGATCAAGTACACCGACCTCGAACGACAGGGTGCCCTCACCCGGAAGACCTGTCGCCGGCTCGGCATCGCGTCCATTCCCATCGCCTACCACGGCGGGGTGGACACCAATGCCGACGGCACGATCACCGAGAAGAACATCGCACGGTTCACCGAATGGCTTGACCGCACGATTCCTCGGGACCAAGCCATGCCCGCCGTGCTCGACTACGAACAACCCTGGTGGGATGAACTGACGGCGAAGAGCATCGATCCGGACCGGCTCCGACAGATCCTCGGTGGCTACATCGAGGGACTGGACATCGCACGGGAACTCCGACCGGACGTCGCCTGGGGCTACTGGGGACTTCCGGCGATGCGTCATACGTCGAAGCAGTGGCTCTCGGAGGGGCGGTCTCTGGATCCGCTGCTGCAGCGACAGGGCGCGGTGTTCCCGGCGGCCTACGACTGCAACCCCGAAACCGGACCGGACGAGTTCGGACGCTACGCAACGCGAGTGCTGGAATCCTGTGGCGGTCGACAACCGGTCTGGGTGTTCATCAACACCCGCTACTGCGGTCAACAGGGCGACCGCAGCCAGTTCATTCCCGTCGACATGCTCCTTGCCAACGCGAACGCCGTCCTCACCGCGGCATGGACGGATCCTGACGGAACCGTGCACCGGGTGGCGGGCATCGTGGTCTGGGACACCTACGGCTGGAGCAGCGAGGACCGGTGGGCCGAGCTCGATCGGTACAACGCGGATCTGTTCAGTCGCCTGCATGCGCTGGCCGAAGCCGTGCACGAACGGCGAACGTCCGATCAGTCTTCGTCGTCGTCGCCCTGATTTCCACCGCCCCGGCGCATCAGGTCGCGAAGACGCCGCTGCTCATCGGAGCTCAGCGTGCTCGGCTGCTCGCGCGTGCGTGGGGCACGTCGATTCGAACGACCGCCTGCACGCGGCTGGGATTCGGCGGCCGCCAGCAGTTGCCGCAGGGCCTCCTGCTGCTGCGACGACAGAGCGGCCCACAGCGTCGACTGGATGTCCTCCGCCTTTCGCTTCATGGCGTTGAGGCGATCCAGTTCGGACTTCGCACGGTCGATCTCCTCCTGGGATCGCCTCTCGGAGACGGACGACTGCGCAATGCGACGCAGTGCATTGATTCGATCCCGGTGCTCGCGCTCGAAGGATCGGTTGTCCGTTTCGAACGAGGTCAGGATCTCCCGTGCCTTCGTACGCTGACCGGGATCGAGTTCGAGCTGCGTGTAGAGTTGAAACCACTGACGCGGACGCACGCTGCGCTGCCGACGGACCGGCTGCACGTTCGTGGGAGCACCGGAACGGATCCAGTTCGCGACGAGTTCGATCTCCGCCTTGGTCATCGGCTCTCCGTCGGGAGGCATCACGTCCTCGTGATCCGATTCCAATGTGATTCGACGGTACAACTCGCTTTCGTGCGGCGCCCCGCGCCGAACCACCCAGTAGTCCTGTGAACCGGTGAAGAGCTGATCAAGCGGCAGGATCTGCAGTCCACCCCGTTGCCGCACAGCGCCGTGGCATCGTTCGCAGTGGGTGGTCAGGACGTTCAGGACGTTCATCGCGCCCCCGCCCCCCTCACGCATCCCCGGTTCGGACGGGGCTCCGGGAGAGCCCGGAACGCCCCCGCCCCGACGGCCCTCCTGCGGCGCAACCGACGGGCCGGACAGATCGGGATCGGCGGAGTCCTGCTCCTGCTGCCGCTCCGCGACATCCTCGGGCGATGTGGGATCGAAGGGGGGGTCGTCGACGGCTCCACCCACCACCGTGCAGCAGCCGATCACCAGGAGCGGCAGGACGGAGCGGCGAGGTGGAAATCCCTTCACGGAACAACTCCTTCGCGTGGGGTCGAGGCGGTACTATTGTACGTTTGAGAGTCCGGATTCATCCCCACGCAACCTCAGGATCCACGCTGGCATGCCTCTGACCCACGACGCAATCCTTCAAATCCTCACGAACGTCCAACCTCCGAATCAGGATCAGGACCTGGTTTCGCTGGGAATGGTCAAGGACATCCAACTCGAGGAGGACGTGGTCACGATCGGCATCGAACTGCCGGCCCTCGAGGAGTCGCTGCAGAACCGGATGCAGGCGCACATCGAGCACGCCATCCGGACGGCCGCCGGAACCGAAACCCGGGTGCACGTGGAGTTCGCCGCCAAGGCGGATCCCCCGGAAGCATCGGGCGACGCGGTCCCCAACCCACTGCCGGGTGTCAAGCACGTGATCGCGGTCGGAGCCGGCAAGGGCGGCGTCGGAAAGTCCACCGTGTCGACCTTTCTTGCCACCGGCCTGGCACGCCTTGGGTCCCGGGTCGGGCTGCTCGACGGCGACATCTACGGACCCTCGATGTCCACCATGCTCGGACTCGATGAGATCCAGGCCACGGCCAACGGAAACATCCTTGATCCGTTTGAACTGCACGGGATCAAGTCCATGACCATCGCCAAGCTCGTTGATCCCGAGAAGGCGATGATCTGGCGAGGCCCGATGGCCCACAAGGCATTCTCGCAACTGGTGCTGCAGACCGACTGGGGGGAACTGGACTATCTCATCGTCGACCTGCCCCCGGGCACCGGCGACATTCCGCTCTCGCTGGCGCAGCTGCTGCCGCTGACGGGATCCGTCGTGGTCTGCACGCCCCAGCGGGTCGCCATCGATGATGCCCGCCGTGCCGTCCGCATGTTCCAGCAACTCAATGTCAACGTGCTCGGCGTGGTCGAGAACATGAGCTGGTTCGTAGGTGACGACGGCAAGGAGTACGACATCTTCGGACGTGGCGGTGCCGAGCAGATGGCGGCCGGCATGAGCATTCCGTTCCTGGGCGCGATTCCGATCCACATGCAGATGCGCGTCAATGCCGACGCCGGCACTCCGCTGGGCAACTTCGAGATCGACGAGGAGATCACCGGCAGGCTGGAGCAGCCCTGCCGCAACCTTGCGGAGCAGGTTTCGATCTCGGCCATGGGCCGACCCACGCTGACGATCAACGGGTGACCACCACCATCATCGTGATCAACACCGCGTTGGTGCATCCGTGCATGACCATCGGAGCCAGCAGGGACCCCCGCCACTCGCGCATCAATCCCAGCCCCACGGCGATGGTGGCCAGTGCCGGCACGGCCACCAGCCCCTGGGGATGGATTGCGGCGAAGACGAGCGAGACGAGCAGCAGCGAGCACACCGTGCTCGACACGATCCCCCATCGTCCCGTTGCGGTCCTCAACTGCCGATAGAGCACGCCGCGAAAGACGATCTCCTCCAGGAACGGGGCCACGATCGCGGCCACGAAGTAGACCTGGACGATCGTCCAGACGGAACCGTCGGCCACGTAGACCAGAATGGGATGGGCAGGATCGGCGGATGGCGTGAAGTTGGTGCCGGTGGACGGTGGCGTCACCAGCCACTGGGTGACGTACACCAGCAGGACCCCCACCAGCAGCAGCGGCAGCAGCATGAGATAGCCGCACAGCCCCCACCCGATCTCACGCCAGAAACTTCCGCGTTCCGACGGACCGGTCGTCAATCCGATCGCACGACGTGCTCGGGACCAGCGGTCTCCACGCAGCACGGGCCAGCAGACCACCAAGGCCGTCGCCCCCTGGATCACCCCGGTCAGCAGCAGCTGGTACTCCTGCAGGGCGGGGACTCCACGGAAGAGCAGCGACAGCAGGTACTGCATCAGGAGGAAGAGCAGCATCCAAATCGCGAAGGTTTCCGCCAGCAGTCCGTCCTGCGGCGAAGCCGGACCCAGCGCATGACGCAATCGCCCATGACACGCCAGAACGACGAGCACGACCAGCAGGGCCAGACCGACGACGAATCCTCCGAGCAGCAGAATGATGAGTACGAACAGGACGATCATGACGGCCCTGGCCTTCGCAACGGGATCGGTTCGGACGGAATCCGAGTCCCGACCGGGCGAGTGCAGGGCGAGCTCGCCGAACCATCCCAGCCGTTCGACGAGCAGGTCCTGCTCGGCGGGCCGCAGGTCTTCGGGCATCTCCGTGTCGCCCGTGGCTGCTCCGTAGATCCTTCCCAACGACTCCATCACCCGATGCTGTTCCGGATCCGGCGCAACCCCCGCCTCGTCCATCTGCACCTCGAGTCGAAGCAACGCCGCGTGCGCGGCTTCGGATCCGTTCACTTCACCCAGGAGCACGACGCCGCGGATGCGACGATCGATGCTCCCGCTCTGGAAGGTCTGCAGGCTCGACTCCACCGCCGACCCCATGCCCAGCGCCCTGGCTCCGAGGATGACCTGAGCATCCATGCGTTCGGTGATGTGGGAGATCTTCGAACGGTACGCCTGACCGGCATCCGTCGATTCGGATGCAAGGTGCAGTACGATGATGAGCAGGGAGATCAGAATGATCACCAGCCAGGCGATGCGAGGAAATCCGACCGACGGGCCAATCCCTGAATCGTTCGACTGATGCATCGGTCATCTGCTCCCTGGGGCTGCCGACAGGCACGCTGCGGAAACTGGCATCGGACGGACCCCCTCTGAAGGGCCAGAAACCGCGGATCGGGGCCGAAAACGACGCTCCAGAGCCACCCGGCATCTTGACAGGATTCGCCTGCTTTGTATCCTCGCTCTTTCGCCTCAAGGTCGCAAGCCGTGAGGCGGTGTTTCATGTTCAAGACCACGATGCAGAGAGAAACGGTGGCACCATGCCTCGCCAGACGACATTCATGAAACCCGGAGAGACGACCCGTCAGTGGCATCATGTCGATGCCGACGGTCAGATTCTCGGTCGCCTCGCGGCGAAGGTGGCGCCCATCCTGATGGGCAAGCATCGCCCCGAATACACCCCGCACGTCGACACCGGCGACTACGTCGTCGTGACGAACGCCGCCAAGATCGCGCTGACCGGCCGCAAGGGCGAGCAGCGGATGCACATGCGGTACAGCGGCTATCCGGGCGGGCTTCACATGCGAAGCACCAACGAACTGCTCGAGAAGCATCCGGAACGCGTCGTCGAACAGGCGATCAAGCGGATGCTTCCCAAGACCAGGCTCGGACGAGCCATGTTCAAGAAACTCAAGGTGTACCCCGGTCCGGATCACAAGCACGGCTCGCAGGCCATGCACGATCTGAGCATCTGACCAGTACCAGCGCGAGACGCGAAGGCCTTCAATGACCGACGAGACGACCCCCAACACCGACGCAACCCAGCCCGCCACCGACGCGGCACCCGCCACCGAAGCTCCTGTGATGGATGCACCCGTCGTGGAAGATGCCTCGCAGGCCCCCGCCCCGATGGTCTCGAACGACACCGTCAAAGGGCCCGATCCGCAGGGATGGTGGCGTGGCACCGGCCGCCGCAAGGCCGCCGTGGCCCGAGTCCGTGTGAAGCCGGGCGAAGGTGTCTTCCTCGTCAACAACCGCACGCTCGACCACTTCTTCACCGAGGAACGTGATCGGAACAACCTCCACAACGTCCTGAAGAAGACCAACACCTTTGGGTCGATGGACGTGCACGTCAATGTCCGCGGTGGCGGCTTCACCGGCCAGGCCGGGGCCATCATCCTGGGACTCGGCCGTGCCCTGCGGAACTACGACATCTCGCTGGACTCCACGTTGCGTGAGAACGGCTATCTCACCCGCGACCCGCGAAAGGTCGAACGGAAGAAGCCCGGACAGCCCGGTGCCCGCAAGCGGTTCCAGTTCTCCAAGCGGTAAACATTCGAACACAGATCCCGGGGTCACGAGCCGGCGCCATCGGTCCGTCGTGTCCTGCGAAGCCGCCGCTCGATCGCGGAAGCGGTCGTACCGTGCCGCGCGGAAAGCTCGGCCAGCGTGCACGGGGCGTTCCCCGTCAACCCGAAGCGGTCCTCGAAGATCCTCCGACCGCATTCATCGGCCGAACCGGCCGTTTCGATGTCGTTCCGATCGGGCAGAAGCCATTCCCACGGCACCCGCTGCCGAAGCAGCGTTCCGATCCCCCCTTCGACGGGAGCGGAGCGGCTGGTGGCCCGGCGCGGCCGGGCGGAGATCTATCCTTCCTGCAACGCCGCATCGAGGCGGTCCAGCCCCGTCGCGACGACCGTGTCACCGGCGTCCACATCCGCATCCACGATCGCCCGATCGAGCAGATCGACCAGCAGACGAAGCACGAGCTCCCGCTCCTGGACGGGCAGAGCCGCAACCGGCTGCTGCACGTATTCCTCCACCCGCTGTCTCATCGGCACCAGTCCCTGGACCATCATCCGCAGATGAAGCATCGCCGCGTGCCGCAGCATGGTCTCGATCGAATCGAGCCGTTCCACGGAGGGCGTCGCACCGCGCACGGCAAGTCCTCGAGCGGCCTCGGAGCAGAGCCGACCGTACCCCCTGCAGTCCATTCGCATCAACGCGAGATCCGGCTGCCCGGCACCGGCAAGCAGGCCATCCCCGTCGATCAGGGCATGATGGGGCAACCGCTGCATGAGGCCGCGTGGCATCTGAACGGAATCGTCACCCCCATCGTGCCTCCACACCAGCGGCAATGCGAGGAGTCGTTCCAACCGCAGGCGATGCACGGCCCGGTGCAGGGCCGGCACGCTCTTGCCGAGCCGTTCCGCCATGCTCGGCATGGAGATCCCCCGCTGCCGCGCCCGTTCGATCACGCGTGCATCGCGTGAAGTCAGCGGACCGTGCTCGGCGAAGATCCGGCGCGTCGATTCGCTCCGCTTCAGTATTCCACGCACCGCCTCGTGGGAACGACCGATCTCGGAGGCAATGCGTCGTGCGGCTTCATTCAGCGTGACCGAACCGTCGTCACCCAGCTGCACGGCTCGTGCGATGATGTCACCACGCTGTTCGTCCGTGATCCGCGCGAAGGACGAGGCCGCCGCCACGCGATCCGAGTTGCCGGCCATGAACCGCTCCAGCGAATCCGGGAAGCAGGCCAGTCGACGATGGCCGTCATCGCCACGCACGAAGTGAAGCACCAGTCCGGTCTGACGGTATCGCTGCAGGGTCCGACGGGACACCCCCAGGCGGCGGGCCAGGGTGTCCATGTCCTCCGCACGTCCGCGTTCGAGCGTCTGCGGCAGATCAAGATCCCAACTCAGACGTTGGATGAACGTCACGAGATCACGCTGCAATGCGGCACCGACGACCGAGGTTCGCGGACCGGGCCGATCGGACCGGTACCCGGTGATGCGGAAGGTGATGAAGTCCTCCGGGTACAGCCGGGAGGATTCGATCACCTCCAGCAGCTTCTCGGCCGCATCCATCTGACGGAGATGCGTTTCCGCGGGAGCGTATTCAAGCTGCCGCAGCAGCTCCTGCAGCACGCCACTGGTGAATGCGGCGGACCGGGGCATGCTCAGTGATCCAGCCAGCGAACCGGTTCACGAAGACGGATGAATTCGTGCGCACCGGCCAGCTCGTAGAAACGCTCCAGTCCGGCTCGCTGTGCGGGTCCGAACTCGTAGCGGATGCTTTCACGGAGATACTGGTCCGCAACGTCGATCGGCCAGTTCCGTTCCGACTCGACCCGGGCAAGAATGCCCTCCAGATGCATGCGGTTGTAGCGGTACTGCCGTTCCAGAAGGTCGCTGGCAAGCCGAAGCGCGGCCTGGTCGCCGTCGGCCCGTCCCAGCCAGATGCCGAAGATGAACGGAAGTCCCGTCAACTCCTTCCACGCCTCTCCCAGATCGAGCTGATGGGGCATCGCCGCGTTCTCGGGCGCGGCTGCAACCACCTTGTCGCCGATCAGGAGCACCGCATCGGGCCAGTCCGAACGGGCGGACGCGTCGAACGGAAGAATCTCGACCCGCCGCCCGTACCGCTCCTGCATCACCACCTGCAGCAGGACCACCGACGTGTGGCTGTCGGAGTCGCAGTGCACCCGGTCGATCGTGTCGAGCGGAGACCGGGCGAACAATCGGACCGTATGCGTCGCACCGTCGCATCCCAGCGGCGGTGCAGGCAGGATGACCGGATCGCATTTCGCCTGGTGGTAGTCGATCGAAGAACACAGGGCCGCGTCGACCTCGGATGATTCCAGCAGTTCCACCAGCCGACTCGGGACGGCGTGCTTCAGCTCGACCCCCTGAAGGACGTCGAGGCCCGCGATGATGGGCTGGGTGTTCAGGAATTCGACGACGCCGAGACGCAGCAGCGAACTCGTCTCCGACGGGACGGCGGTGTCGTCCGTATCCACCATGCCCACAGTATAGGAGGGGCGGGAGTACAGCTGCGGCGTGCAACCCCGCCAACGAACAGGGAGTCGTCGAACCCAGGAAGCGCCGGATCAAAGGTGGGTCGGCCTTGCTGGCGGTCCCGCGAATACCGTGCTCGCTTCCGGGGTTCGACGACTCCCGACGTGGACAGAACATCGGTCCGATGCCGTCCACGCCCATCACATTTTGCCGGGGAAGCCGGAAGTTCCGATAGTGTGCCGCGTCGCGTCGGTCAGATCACATGTGCACCCGGCCGCAGGCGGTCCAGCCCCGAATGCATCCCGAAGGAGGCTCCCTCGGCGAGCACGGCACGTCGGATACGGGGATGCAGGCGGGCAATGACGGCGTGCGGCTTGGTGCCGGAGGCCCGGCCCAGTTCCCGGAGCCCGTTGGGAGCGCCCGGAACGTTGGATAGCAGTTCGACCCGGTCGACCGAACCGACCGAACCCTCCGCGATGACCCCCGTCAGATCAATGGTCATCTGATCCATGCTGACCACCCCCACCACCGGGGCGTAGCCGATGACACGGTCACTGCTCAACAGTCCGACCACCTGCGGAGGCAGCATGGGATCGATCGATGATGGTCGAACCGGATAGCCGTCGGCGTAGCCCACGGGAACGATGCCGATCATGCTGTCCCGGGCGGGACGCCAGGTGCCGTCGTATCCGACGGGTTCGCCCTCGGGCACGAAGCGGGACTGGACGATTTCGCTGGTCCACCGCAGCGATGGACTGAGACCGGGTATCGATGCGGCGTCGGACACGGACGGGCAGGCCCCCACCCAACCGAGTCCGACGCGGACCATGGTGCGGGTGAAACGGGGGCCGAACATGACGGACGCCGTGCTCGCACAGTGCACCAGGCAATCCGAATCGATGAGGTCCGNATTGGTCGCCAGAAACGATTCGAAGCGATCCAGCTGACGGTCCGTCGTCGCACGGCACGAACTCGAGGAGGAGAAATGGGTGCAGATGCCGGACAGATGCAGACGCGACGAATTCATGATGCGCTCGAGCAGGATCGAGCCTTCGCCCGGGTCGCAACCGCCCCGATGCATTCCGGTGTTCAACTTCAGGTGCAGGCGGAGGAGCACATCCAGTTCCTCCGCGTACGCCTCGAGCAGATCCAGGTGGGCCGCATCGTGCACGACCAGATGCACCTGCCCCGTCCGCAGGCCCGGAAACATGGGATCCACCTGGGAGAGATCACGGACCGGCATGAGCACCAGGACCGGGATCCGGCTTCCCGTGGCGAGGAAGTCCACCGCCTCCCGGGGTGCGTACACCGCGAACATGTCCGCACCCGCCTCCTCGAGCGGGGGAACCACGCGTCGCAGGCCNAGTCCGTAGGCGTCGGATTTCACCACGGGGCAGATTCTGCAGCCCGCACCCACCACGCGACGTATTTCGCCGAGATTTCGGCGGATGGCGGCGAGATCGATGTCGAGTCGGCTCAGTTCGTCCATGGTGGCCCGGTGAAGCGTCCCTGCTCCCTGCNTGGTTGTATCGACAACGATGTGATCCTACCATGATCCCTTCTCGATGTCGCAGCGGACCTCGAGCACTCATATTCGAGAACCACCGCACCATGACCACGCACGACATCTTCGACGCAACCAAGACCTTCGCCGATCTCGGTCTTTCCGATGCCATCCTCAAGGGCATCGAGGATCAGGGATTCGAACACCCCACCATCATCCAGTCCCAGCTGATCCCCCTCGCCATCGAGGGCAAGGACATCCTCGGGCAGTCCAAGACCGGAACCGGAAAGACGGCGGCGTTCGGCCTGCCGGCCCTGCACGTGCTGGACGGCTCCACTCCCTTCGCCTGTCTGTGTCTGGTGCCGACCCGTGAACTCGCGATCCAGGTNACCCGGGAGATGCGGGAGCTGGGCGCCCATACCAATCTCAAGGTCCTCGCCGTCTACGGCGGCCAGCCGATCAACACCCAGGCGGAGAAGCTCAAGAAGAAGCCCCACATCATCGTGGGCACGCCCGGACGGGTCATGGACATGCACCAGCGCAAGCTGCTGCCCTACGACCGGATCCAGTTGGCCATGCTCGACGAGGTGGACCGCATGCTGGACATCGGATTCCGGGAGGACATTCGAAAGATCCTCGGCGGCATCAAGCAGACCCATCAGACGATCTTCGTCTCGGCCACGATCTCGGACGAGATCATGCGCCTGGCCAAGAAGTACATGAACGATCCCGTCGACCTCTCGCTCAGCGAGGCGAAGAGCCTGACCGTCGCCCAGGTCGATCAGGAGTGCGTCTCGGTCCAGAACTGGGACAAGCTCAAGATGCTGCACCACGTGCTGAAGATCGAAAAGCCCGATCTGGCCATCGTCTTCTGCCGCATGAAGGTCACGGTCGACAAGGTGGCGAAATCGCTTCAGAAGAAGAACATCGAGGCCGCCGTCCTCCACGCGAACCTCCATCAGGGCAAGCGCAACCGGGTCATGGACCAGCTTCGCAAGCGAGAGATACGCATCGTCGTCGCCTCGGACCTCGCCGCCCGGGGAATCGATGTGGACAACATCACCCATGTCTTCAACTACGACGTTCCGGAGGATCCTGAGGTCTACGTCCATCGCATCGGGCGCACCGCCCGCAAGGGACAGGACGGCAAGGCGATCATGTTCGTCACTCCCGAGCAGAGCGAACTGCTGATGAACATCGAGCGGCT
Source organism: Phycisphaerae bacterium (assembly GCA_002591705.1). The sequence goes on along the minus strand of PAAB01000035.1, from coordinate 24,888 downwards.
GACCAACGTCGAGATCCCGACCCGAACCTTCGAAGACTTCAAACCCGGCCCCGAGCCCGAACGNATCCAGCAGGATCGCCGTCGGGTGGAGGCCGAGCGTGAGGCCCTGCGAAAGGCGAACAGCCGGACCGTCGAGGAGATTCCCGCCGATGCGCAGGGNGGCGACGACGCCAAGTTCCCCGGNGGGCTCGTTCCCAAGCAGCTCCCGAGCAAGCGNATGGGCGGACGACTCCGCACTCGCCGACGATGACCGCGATCGTCCTGCATCCGGAAATCAAGGACGCGATCGACCGACATGCCCCCATCGTGGTGCTCGAGTCNGCCGTGCTGACGACCGGACTCCCGAATCGACCGTGGGATCCGAGCTGGCAGCGCGACGCCCTGACNCAGGCGGTACCGGAGTGGGACCCCGACGCACCACTCGCGTCCCAGCTTCAGCACCGCATGGAACAGACGGTGCGGGACCACGGTGCGGTTCCCTGCACGACCGCCCTCATCGAGGGACGACTGCACCTCGGAATCGATGCCGCAGAAGCACGCGTCCTGATGGCGGACGGACTGGGCAACAAGGTGGCCTCGACCACCCTGGCCATGGGAATGGGAACCGGCCTCAGTGCGGGCACGACCGTTTCGGCCGCCCTCAACGCCTGCGCACTGCTGCGCGATGAAGTGGAACACGATGCCTGGGCTCCGGTGCTGGCCACCGGAGGCATCGGTGGTGTGCATCGCGGCTGGGCCACGCGCCCCGACATCTCGGCGGATCTGCTGGCCCTGAGTCGAACCCGGGCCTGCGTGGTCTCCGCCGGCAGCAAATCGATCCTGGACATGATCGCCACTCTGGAACTCCTCGAGTCGATCGCGGTCCCGGTGCTGGGCTGGAAGACCGAGCGCTGGCCCGCCTTCACATCAAGCCTGCCGCCGGACACGCCCCGCATCAACGCGATCGATGATCTNCAGCAGCTCGGACGAATCTGCTCGCATCACTGGCAGGATCTCGCACACCCCTCCGCCATTCTGCTGGCCAATCCTCTCCCTGCGGAGCTGACCGTGGACCATCAGGAGATGGAACAGTTGACCGNAGCNGCCGAACAGGCCGCCACGACGCAAGGTCTGGATGGTGCGGCCCGAACCCCATTCGTGCTCGGCAGCATTGCAGACCAGACCGGAGGACGATCAGTTGCCGCAAACCTCGCCCTGCTGCTGGGCAATGCGCAGCGGGCCGCAGAGGCGGCATGCATGCTGGCCGGGCCGCATCTGGCGAATCCTTGACAGGCCCATCCGGGCCTGCTCTACTTGATCCCGTGGAAGTGGTGGCGGTCGCGTGACCGAGCCGACTCCCGCATCATCGACGCACAGCAGACCGTCCGCCGCTCCTCTTCACAGGTCAGTCGGCGGAACCGCTNACAGACGAGCATTCCACGATCTGTTCCGGCAGCATCCGATCATGACCACAGTCAGCGGCATCCTTGAATGGCTTTCGGCAACCGAGTGNCGCGTGCGCCAGGTCGAGAACGGGCTGGTGAAGGGCGATGACGACCCCCTGGTACCCCAGCAGCTCTCCGAGCAGTTCCAACTCCGTCCCGGACAGGAGATCACGGCCACCATCACCATGAAACGGCCCCGCCGTCGCAGTGGACGCAAACGGGGAGCCGCCCGGCCCGTGGTCGAGGAGATCCTGACCGTGGAAGGACAGCAGCCGGANCAGGCCATGTCCTTCACCGCGTTCGACGACATGGAGGCCGTCGATCCGTCACCGCGAATGATGCTGGAGTACCCCGGCGCTCCGCCTGCATGCCGCCTCATCGATCTCTTCTGTCCGCTCGGCTACGGAACCCGAGGCCTCATCGTCGCGCCTCCCAAGGCCGGCAAGACGGTGCTCCTCCAGAACATCGCCTTNGGCATCAAGACCAACCATCCCGACGTCGAACTGGTGGCACTCCTGATCGACGAACGTCCGGAGGAAGTGACCGACTTCCGCCGCAACGTCCCCGCCCACGTCCTCGCCTCCTCCAACGACCAGGACATCGAACGACACATCGAACTGGGTATTCTCGCCATCAACCGGGCCAAGCGGATGCTCGAGGCCGGTCGTGACGTGGTCGTGCTGCTGGATTCACTCACTCGTCTCGGCCGAGCGTTCAACAACTCCCGAAGCTACGGAAACAGCGGACGGACGATGTCCGGCGGTCTGGACTCCAAGGCGATGGAGGTCCCCAAGCAGCTCTTCGGCTCGGCCCGCAACATCGAAGGCGGCGGATCGCTGACCATCATTGCCACCTGCCTGGTCGACACCGGCTCCCGAGCGGATCAGATCATCTACGAGGAGTTCAAGGGCACGGGCAACATGGAACTCATTCTCGATCGCTCGATTTCCGAGCAGCGACTCTTCCCGGCCATCAATCTGGCGGCCTCGGGCACCCGCAAGGAGGACCTCCTGATGGGCGAGCAGGAGTTGAAGACCGTCACGGCCCTNCGTCGNCGGNTGATCAACATGAANCCCGCNACCCAGATCGAACAGNTGCTGGCCGCCATGCAACGNTTCGAGACCAACGCCGATCTCGTNAAGGGCTGATCATGGCTGCCAAACCGGATCTGACCCGACTCACCAACCTCATGTACCGGGACGGTGACGCGCCGGGCGCCCAACGTGCTGCGGAAGAGATTCTTCGTGCCCATCCCCGCAGCCTCGAAGCCCGTGCCATTCTGGGGCAGGCCCTCGCAGCTCAACTGAAACACGATGAAGCCCGCACACAGCTCCTGAAGGTCCTGAAACAGGCCCCGAAGAACCCGCAGGTCCTGTGCCTGCTGGGAGAGCTGGCGATGAACACCGGAAGCTACCGGGATGCAATCGGCTACTTCGAGAAGGCCGCAAAGCACCAGCCGGATTCGGTTGCGGCCATCGCGGGAAAGGCTGAAACCTACCTGCGCAGGGGCAAGCCGGAACAGGCCCGGCGGGTGCTGGAACGGCAGGGCATCCAGCCCGGCGATCCCCGACACGCTCCCCTCTGCAAGACCCTCATCACGGCCCTGCTCCGGCTCGACGAGGCCGAAGCCGCCGTCGCTCTGGCCGAAGAGATGATGCCGCTCCCCGCCGCCCTGCCGCTTGAGCACCGCAGGGCGATCCTGTTTGTCCGCGGCAAGGCGATGCTGGATGCGGGCCNCATCGACGACGCATTCGACGCCTTCCACGAGGCCAATGGAACCGTGGCCGGCCGCTGGGCTGCACAACGAGACGACGAAGCGTCACTGCAACGCCGACTCATGGAGACGCTGGACCGCGATGCGCTCGATGCGATGCCCGAACCGGACATCGATGCATCGAACATCGTCCTCATCGTGGGGCTGCCACGGTGCGGCTCCACTCTCACCGAACAGATCATCGATGCCCATCCATCGGCCCACGGAGTCGGCGAATCCCAGGCGATGCCCTTGCTCGCGCGGACCNTGCAGGAACGAACGGGAGCTTCTGCCCCCTGGCCGATCTGCCACTCGGAGCTCTCCGCCGATCAACTGGCCGATCTGGGACGCAGCTACCTCGATGCGGTGACCGCTGGCGTGGGGTCCGACCGCATCATCGTCGACAAGCAGCTGGGCAACTTCCTGAACCTCGGGCTGGCCCAGGCCATGCTCCCCGGGGTCCGCGTCATCCATTGCCTGCGACATCCCATGGACCTGGGGCTCTCGACCTGGACCAACAAGTTCCCCCCCGATCAGTGTGTCTGGAGCGATTCGCTGGAGGACATCGGCGACACCTGGCATCGCTACACCGACCTGATGCGACACTGGGAGTCCAACTGCACCATGCCGATGCTGACCGTCAGGTACGAGGAACTGGTGGAGGATCTGGAGAAGCACGCCCGCACCATCCTGAACTTCTGCGACCTTGCATGGGACGACCGGTGCCTCCGGTTCTGGGAATCCAAGCGAACCGTCCTGACGCTCAGTCAGGATCAGGTCCGCCAACCGATCTACACCACGGCGAGTGGTCGGCACGCAGCCTGGGGAGACCGCCTGGCCCCCCTGCGAAACGCGCTTGGAGATGCCGTGAGCGACTACGAAGGGATCTGAACTCAGCGGCCCCGTCACCAAAAGGACACCGCCGCAGGCGAACCTGCGGCGGTGCTGAGTGTGTGTGTGTGTGGTGCAGTCTCGACCCGAAGGCCTCAACTGCGGAGGTGAGGCTGCGAGGCCCTTCCTCAGTTGCGGCGACGCCGGCGACCGGCGATACCCGCGAGGCCCAACAGAGCAAGAGCTCCGGGAGCCGGGAGCCACTGGTCAACGACCTGCCAAGTGGATCCATCAGCGTTCTTGCCCTGCAGATTCACATTGCCGTACATGGAGTCAACGCCTCCAGTACCGGCTGCGAAACTGAACTGGCCGATGAGCACANGCCCACCAGCNNCCTCACCCTGGGNGTCGTCCGGGGTGACGGTCCAGGTGCCGTTCGAAGTGCTGACTTCGTANTCGAAGTTGCTGAAATCGACAGCCTGNACAAGCAGAGCATCANCGGTACTNNTGAGGTTACCGATGGTGACGAAGGTGTCGTACTCNACAGAGTTGTAGACACCGAAGAGGGCGGAGTTGATCTGAAGCGATGAATCTCCACCTGCAGCGTTCTGATAGAACGANCCNGNGGTTCCGATGACNAGNTNGTTGTCAGCAGATCCGAANACNGANTCGANCCGNTCACCNGCATTCTCGAGGTNGACGTAGAGCCGGACGACGTCCAGNTCCCACGACTGCCCAAGAATGTTGGTGCCGGAAACGCTAATCGTTTCCGCCGTCAGGCCNGCNTAGCCTGCCGACGCTGCAGCNGTGAGGATCANNGATCCCAANCCACCACANATTGCCATTGAGGTCTTCATAGTTATGCCTCTCTTCCTCCATAGTTCACGTGAAATATGGTGCACACTTCTCATTCTCATACGGCGCTCCACCGTTACTGGGTTTCCCTGCAGCCACACAGCTNAAGGGAAGCAGCAACTGCGCCACACTCCATCGCTGAAGTTACCAAAATCACGGTGGATTCAGACACCGAAACTGCAATTAATCCCAACTGAGCCAAGACTTTACAGGCCCGCCAACCCCTTTTTCGCCCCCCCCAGCCCTCTTGGGGTCCTTCACGCGACCAGACGCGTTCCGAGGGGATGCTCATTGGGACATTGTGAAAAAATGAACACCGCCGCAGGCGAGCCTNCGGCGGTGTCATGTGTGTGGTTGGTGCATGNCTNCACCCGANGGGTGNGNNCATGCCGAGNCATCAACGCANGGTCGATGGACTTCAGTGGCGGCGGCGCCTTCGTCCGGCGACTCCAGCCAGGCCCAGCAGGGCNAGTGCTCCAGGAGCAGGCACCCACTGGTTCANNGCGGTCCAGTTGGATCCGTCNGCATTCTTTCCCTGCATGTTGACGAGNCCGTCCATGCTGGAAAGTCCACCGGTTCCGGCNGCGAAGCTGAACTGACCGATCAGTACNNGACCGTCGGCNCCTGCTTCACCCTGGNNNTCGTCGGGAGTGACGGTCCAGGTACCGTTGCTGGTGGNTACTTCNGTGTNGAAGTTGCTGAAATCAACTGCCTGCACGAGCAGGGCATCATNGGTNCTNCTGAGNTTNCCNATGGTGACGAAGGTGTCGTACTCNACTGAGTTGTAGACACCGAACAGTGCAGCNTTGATCTGCAGCGACGTGTCGCCACCNGCGGCGTTCTGATAGAACTCTCCGCTGGTATTGATGAACAGCGGGTTGTCCGCGGAACCNTAGACGGCGTCGAGTCGATCGCCAGCATTTTCGAGCTGGGCGTAGATTCGAACNACNTCCAGATCCCAGGACTGCCCNAGGATATTCGTNCCGGAAACGCTGAACTCCTCAGCAACGAGGCCTGAGAAGCCTGCGCTGGCCGTGGAGGCAAGGATCAGTGATCCAACTCCGGCACACAGTGCAAATTTGGTCTTCATGACCGTCTCCTCTTCTTGATTGACTGCTTAAGCAGTGCGAGCCAAATCCTTCTCTCGGTGTTCCTCTGTCCCCTGTCACTTCGAAGTCGCACAGTCCGAAGGAGGGAGGGCACAACACCTATCGCTTCCACGCGTAAATGTACCCCCAAGAGGGACTTGGTCAAGCCGCTTCCAAGGTTGTTCAACGTCACGGATGTGATTTGTTGGAATGACCGGAAAAAACCGCTTTGAACATCTCTTAATCAGTATTCAACCGTTTATTCGAATGAATAAAAGGACCGCTTCTGCACCCCGTATGCACATCTTTGCCACATTCAAGCCATGCGGGATGATGAGAAAACTCGCACGGCAAAAGAACAGCCGCTGCGGACAAGCCGCAGCGGCTGGATGCTTCATGGTGAAGCGGAACCTTCAAAGAAGGTCCATTGTCATCAGGTCGCCATCAGGCGCGACGACGACGACGACCCGCAAAGCCTGCGAGGCCCAGGAGCGCGAGGGCACCGGGTGCGGGCAGAGCGAACTCGTAGGAGACGCTTTCGGCGGACCAGTTGGAACCGTCGGCGTTCTTGCCCTGCATGGAGATGCTTCCGGAAAGTACGGAATCATAGCCATAGGACGTGAACTGAGCGATCAGCACTCGGCCACCGATTTCCTGTCCCTGGGCGTCATCAGGAGTGATGTACCAGGAACCGTCGGAGGACGAGATGGAGTCAGCACCGAAGTTGATGCCGATGCTGGCCAGAGCATTGCTGCCCTGATCTTCGAGGCCGATCGTGACCCAGCTGTCGTAACGAAGCGAATCGAACGCTGCGTACAGAGCGGGGTTGATGGACGCGGAGGTGTCGCCACCGAACGCGTTCTGATAGAGGCTGGAGCTGGTGCCCATCAGCAGGGGGTTGTCTGCGTTGCCGTAGATGGCGTCGAGACGTGAGCCTGCGCTGAGGTCAGCATAGATACGTGCAGTCCAGGTGCCGTCATCCGCAAGATCCGTACCGACGATGTCGGCACTGAGACCAAGGAAATCTGCCTGGGCAACGGTAGTGGTCAGCAGAGCTGCTCCACCGGCGATCATCATAAATCGCTTGACATTCATGTCGTTACCTTTCTCTTCTCTGTCGAACCTTTGGATCCAAAGTGCACTTAATCCCTCAAGACTCCAATCTCGAGTCCAGGTTTAAACCTGGTTTGAAGCCTCCGCCTTGGTAGACCGGCACGGTTCGAACAGAAACCGGCTGAACAAAGGCGGGAAGGGATGTTGGAAACTAGATATTCCTTAACTCATATCTTCCAAGAGTTTGCAAGAAGCCTTCCCGACTTCCCCACCACAAACTCCAAGTTGAAATTACTCGACTCGAGAAGGCAGTCAAGTAGGTACTGGACGGCATTTACGGTCTTTTTTTGGCCAGAAATGGCCATTCTAAGGCTGAAGAGTTCATGAAATCGAATCAAATCCTGCTCCAATGGGCCTAGGGACCCATTTCCGCCCGCTGCAAGCCCCCCATCAACAAACGGGGAGCTGATCCATGTATGTGGACTGGGAGGATTTGACCGATTAACGATGCGGCTTCAACGCCCTTGGGAGCCTGAAAGACGGTGATGAGGTCTCCCGGTGTCCGGCCGGACAACTGCATCGACGGCCCTTCCCAGCCCAGTTCGACCCCTCCGGGCCGCCGCTGCTCGAGAGGACTGACCCGTTCGACAAAGACCTCCTGCACGGTTCCCTCGAAGGAACGATGCACCTCCGCGGACACCTCCCCCTGAATGGCCAGGAGTTCGTTGATCCGCCGCCGCTTGACCGGACCGGGAATGTCATCCTCCAGACGCTTGATCGCCGGCGTACCGGGTCGGGGGGAGTACGTGAAGACGAAGTTGTTCTTGAAGGGGATCCGCCGAACCATGTCGCAGGTCTCCTGGAACTCCTCTTCGGTCTCGGTCGGAAATCCGACGATGAGATCCCCCGCCACGGCCGCATGCGGCAGATGATCGAAGACCCGTTCGATGAAATCCAGATAGGTCGCCACGTCGTATCCGCGATTCATGAGCTTGAGGATGCGATCCGATCCCGACTGCAGCGGTACGTGCAGATACGGGCAGATCCGGGGGGACGCGGCCATGACCTCGAGAATGTCGTCGCCGAAGTCGCGCGGATAGCTCGTCACGAATCTCAGACGCTGGACAGACGGCACCTCGTCGTGGATCCGCTGCAGAAGGTCGGCGAAGGTGGTGACGGATCTTCCCTTGGGGTCCTTTCCGGCATTTCGAAAGGCGGCGGTGCCCGGCCCCACCTGCGGCACTTCCCGCCCTCCGGCATCCAAGGCGGTGCCGTGAACGTACCGGTAGTGGTTCACCGTCTGCCCCAGCAGGGTGATCTCGATCACCCCCTGTTCGGCCAACGTCCTGCATTCATCCACGATGGCATCCGGCGGGCGATGCACTTCGGCTCCCCGGGTCTGGGGGACGACGCAGTAGGTGCAGAACTTGTTGCATCCACGGGTGATCCGCACGTAGGCCGATCGACCTCCCGCCGCGGCGGCCTGCGGATCGAAGGCCCTGGACAGATCGAGGGATTCCAGATCATCCTCGGCCGCTGCGAGTGTGGCGGTCCGACGCGACCGGGTCCCCTGCAGCGCCACGCGGTCATCCCGGGCGACGACTTCGTTCCGCAATGCATTGTCGATGAGCATCGGAACCCGATCCAGTTCACCCGGACCACAGAGGAAATCGATCTGTGGCATCCGATTCAGCAGCCCGGCGCCTTCACGCTCGGCCATGCAGCCCAGCACTCCGATGACCAGTTCCCGGCCGTCATCCTTCTCGCGGCCGAGCAGCCCCAGCCGACTGAGCGCCTTGTTCTCCGCCTGCTGACGGACCGAGCAGGTGTTGTAGAGAAGGATCTCGGCCTGGCCCGGATCCGGCGTGAACCGATACCCCAGCGCCGACAGATGTCCACGAACCAACTCGCTGTCGAGCTCGTTCATCTGACACCCGAAGGTCTCCAGATAGACCCTCGGACTGCTGCGGGATCCTGCATTGATCGTCAACTCGACCATGACCCTCCAATCGTACCTGAGCTTCTGGGGCCCAGCCATGAAGAAGGTGACATCCGACGCGGTTGGGCGGACCGTCCGAGAAGATCCATGCCATGCGGATGGAAACGTCGAACGCTGTTTTTTTGATGTTCCGAGTCGATGGCGAACCAGTTCCATGTCGATGACGTAGTTGGTCCCGTGCTTCATCCCCCCCACGATTCCATCTCGATCCGATGCCGCTCCGCAATGCTGCTGACGGCCGTCTTGTGCTGCATGACGGCCTGCCAGCGGGTGCAGATCGCCGGACGGGCCCCAACCGCTCCCGCTCTTCTTCCCGTGTCGACCCAGACGATTCCGATCCGACTGGGAATGAGTGAAGAAGCCCCCGAGTTGACGGAATCGCATTCCGCTCGGATGGCCGACGGCTCGGGACGCTGACCCCAACTTCAGACCGAAATCTGGGCCTCACGGTGCATCGTCGTCGATGTTCTCTTGATGCTTCGTCCCGGCCATGCGTTGATGCTTCTGATGACCAGCCTGCTGGCGATCGGCGTGGTGACGGTCCACTCCGCCGGGGTCGACCTCGGCTCGTCCCAATCCTTCCAATTCACGGATCTTCTGTCGACCCGGGTGACCATCATGGCCCTTCTGGCCTGCGCAACAGCCTGGCTGGCGTCGCACGCACCGATCGAGCTGCTTTCGGACGAGACCGTGGGACGCCGCATCGCGTTCATCCTGTTCACCGCATCCATGGTCCTGCTGCTGCTGGTGCATGTGCCGGGCATCGGGCGGGAGGTCAACGGGGCACGTCGCTGGCTGACCCTCGGCGGCCTCGGATTCCAGCCGAGTGAAATCGCCAAGTGGAGCATGGTCATCATCATGGCGTGGTACGTGGCCAATCGAGCCGAAACCCTCCAGCGCTACCGCACCGGATTTCTGCCCGGACTGGCGATCAGCGTGATGCTGATCCTCCCCATCGTCACGGAGGATCTCGGGACGGCGGTCCTCATGGGTGCCGTCGCCGTCTGCATGCTGGTTGCAGCGGGAAGCCGGGTCCTGCACGCCGCATCGCTGCTCCCGCTCGCCGTACTCGGTTTCGTCGCCGCGGTGCTTGCGAGTTCGTACCGCATCGATCGAATCCGTGCCTTTCTCGATCCCTACGCCGATCCGGGCGACACCGGATACCACATCCTGCAATCGATGGCCTCGATCTCCGGTGGCGGGCTCGCCGGTCGGGGACTCGGAAACAGCGTGCAGAAGTTCGGATATCTCCCAGAAGACACGACGGACTTCATCTTCTCGGTCATCTCNGAGGAACTCGGCATCGTCGGNGTNNTGATGGTGGTCGGTCTNCTGATCGGNATCCTNGCCGTGGGGCTTCGCATCGCACGCCGTGCGACCAGCATNTACCACAAGGTGCTGGTCCTGGGCATCATGCTCACCTTCGGNATGCAGGCCCTGATCAACCTTCTGGTGGTCACCGGCCTGGCNCCGACCAAGGGNATCGCNCTGCCACTGGTGTCCTGGGGCGGCACNGGCTGGCTGATGACCAGTGCCTGTCTNGGACTCGTCTGGGCCGTCGACCGGCGGAACACCCTGCGGTCCGTGGACCGCTCTGCACCGGAGATCGTTCCGGTCGGAAGCGAATGAGGCGATGACCGAGTCCTTCGTACGATCCGACATCAGCCGCATGCCGCACACCGTGCTGTTTGCCGGAGGTGGCAGCGGCGGCCACATCAGCCCCGGCCTCGCCATCGCCGAAGCATTGCGAAGCATCGATGCACGATGCACCTGCCACTTCGCGCCGTCCGATCGGGAGATCGACCGGGCCATGCTCACCCGGGCGGATGAATCGTTCACTCCGATGCCGGCCCGGCCCCCGAAAAGATCACCGGGCGGCCTCAGCGACTTCATCCGTGGATGGCGACGCACGTTCCGTGTCAGTTGCGAGCTGATGCGGGAGCGGAAGATCGATCGCGTGGTGGCCCTGGGCGGATTCGTGTCCGCCCCGGTGGTCAGCGCTGCGAAAAGGGAAGGCCTGCCGGTCCTGCTGCTGAATCTGGATCGGGTTCCCGGTCTGGCCAATCGCATGGTTGCCCGCAAGGCGGACCAGGTGTTCTCCGCCGTCCAGACCATTCGCCACGGAACGCACTGGCCGACGATCGGACTGCCCATTCGGTCCGCTGCGGCTTCACGCGGAACGGCGGAAGCCGCCCGGAGCGAACTCGGACTGGATCCGGATCGCCCGACGCTGCTGATCACCGGTGCGTCCCAGGGGGCGAAAACCATCAACGAACTCGCACCGGAACTCTGCATGGCCAATGCGTTCTGCAGATCCCACTGGCAGGTCCTGCACCTGTGTGGAGACGACTCGCTCACCGATGCGCTTCAACATCGTTGGCAGCAGGGCGGTGTCCGGGCCCGCGTGGTTCCCTTCCTCCACGAGATGGGGCTCGCCTGGACGGCCGCTTCACTCTGCATCAGCCGGGCCGGCGCGAATTCGGTCGCCGAAGCCTGGGCCGCNGCGGTGCCGACCATCTTTCTTCCGTACCCGCATCACCGGGATCAGCACCAGCGATTCAACGCCGAACCGATGGTCGATCTGGGNGGCGCGGTGCTCGTCGAGGACGCCGCCGACGCCGACCGGACCAGGCACGCACTGGCTCCGGTATTCGCGGATCTCGTCGAGGATGCCGGGGCACGGAACGCAATGCGGGAGGCTCTGGTCCGGGAATCTCCCGGCAATGCCGCCGCTCAGGTCGCCAATGCGGTCATCGGACTGCGATAGNCCCTTCAAATCACGCANTTCCAATGGCGTTGCCCGCCGTGGCCGGTAGAATTCGTGCTACGTCGAAAGGTGACGCACGTCATGAGCGATGCACAGTTCTCATCCTCGATGGCCCCCTGCGTGGTCTTGGCTGCTGCCGACCAGGCATTGGACGTCCGACTGCCCGGTTGCATTGCAGACATGGGCTGGTCGTCGCGCATCGAGCACGACACCAGGATGGCCTTTGCCGAAGCCTGTCTCGTTCGACGCAGTCTTCAACTCCAGCACGCCTGGGACGATGTGATGGTTCCACTGCCCGGCCTGCTGGTGGTGGATCCCGACGGCACCGACGACCTGCAGGCGCTGCAGGATGCGGTCCGCGAGCACGTTCCCGATCTGCCCCTCTGGCAGTGGAANGGACAGGCGATCATTCCCCTGCACGAAACGGCCGCACCGTCGCCGTTCAAGGACACCGCCCCGCCGACGTCATCCAATCCCGAACCGGACGACGACCGGGACATTCCCGCCTCCTACCCGTTTCGTCCCGAACCATTGACCCACGACGAGGTGTCGATGCTCCTGCACGGCCGACCTGATCCCGAGAGCACATGAGTTCCGCACCGTCATCCCGAGCCTCACGCCGCCGGGTGCTGGCCATCGGCCCCGTCGAGCTCAGTCCCGATCTCACGATCGAGACGACGACCATGGATTCGATCTTCCTCGCCCTGGGAGCCATCGCAGTCTGCCCGGCCGGCCGGCCGATCGAAGCCGTGCTGCTTGCCCCCGTCGACGGGGATCTGGACGACCTCGCACACGCGGCCGATGCCATCAGGCGTCTGGACGCCACGGTCCTGGTCGTACTGGTCTCGGAACGGCCGGCGGCCCCGGCGATCGCCGCACGGTTCGACGGCCATATGCAATCTCCCATCGACGACCGGTCCCTGAACGGACTGCTCGACGGAGCGCCCGTTGCAACGGGCACTGCGACGACGAAGCCCACGCCCGAAATCGCCCCCACCCCTGCACAACACCCGACGACCGTGCCCGTCGAGCACACCTCCACTGCGCCTGCGCCTCCGTCCCCGGACCTCCTCGAGCCGCTGGGCGACACCGATCTCGTGGAAGCCATGCTGCACGGCGCCTACGGCGTCCGGCCCCTGCTGCTGCAGATGGTCACGCAGAAGACCGGATGGAGCGATGTCCGGATCGAAGCGGAGAACACGACCGGACATGGTGCCGCGATCGGCTTCGGTGGACAGGACTTCGGCTTCCTCTCGGCCACCGGCGCAACCGCCGACGCAACGCGGCCCTGGGCGCACTGGATGGCGAGGTGGCTCGCGCTGGACGACGCCCAGCGCGAACTTCGTGAGATGGCGTTCCAGGACGAACTCACCTCGGCGTGGAACCGCCGGTACCTCAAGGAGTTCCTGGGGGAATCGCTCGTCGAAGCCCGACGCATCCGGCGACAGTTGACGGTGATGGTCTTCGACATCGACGACTTCAAGAGCTACAACGACCGCTACGGCCACAGCGCCGGAGACACCATTCTCCGTGAGACCGTCCGACTGCTCGGCTCCACGATCCGGGACGGCGATCGGGTCTGTCGCATCGGCGGCGACGAGTTCGCGGTGGTCTTCGCGGACATGCAGGCACCGAGAACGCCCGGCTCCACCCATCCGGAATCGGTCGAGACGATCGCCCGCCGCTTCCAGGAGCAGATCTGCGCNATGCGATTCCCGGAACTGGGNCTCCACGCTCCGGGGACNCTGAGCATCTCGGGTGGCCTCGCCTCCTTTCCNTGGGACGGCCAGGATGGCGAAAGCCTGCTCCACATCGCGGACCAGCGCGCCTTGGAATCGAAACGACGCGGCAAGAACTGCCTCACGATCGGCCCCGGGGCGCGCACACGCTGGCCCGAGCACGAGTAATCTGCCGGGGTGCCGGCCCCCTCGATCCTCATCCTGTCCGACCTCCACCTCGGTGACCGCAAGCGGGGCATTCCGACCGCGTCGATGGTTCGCCCCCTCTGGCGCGATGTGGATCGACTCGTGCTCAACGGCGACACCGCGGAACTCCACGATCCGAAATGCACGGAGACGGCGGAGCATGAAACCAGAGCCCTCATCGACGCCTGCGCAGAGGACGGCGTGGTGGCCTGCGCCATCGCCGGCAATCACGATCCGTTCATCAGCAGCCTGGCCAGACTCTCGCTTCGGGACCATCGCGTCCTGGTCACGCACGGCCATACCATCCATCGACTCGAACCACGACCGCTGGTCGAAGGCCAGATCATGGAATCCGGCGACGAGGATTCGATGGTCCGCACGCACCGGACCGACGCTGGCATGCTGCAGGATTCGTTCGAACGGACCCGCCGCCTGACTCCCCCCCCGGAGGAGCTCGAAACCCCACGCGATCTCATCGGGTCCATCGGCTACGCGATCTCACGCCCGATGGTGCTGTGGAAGATCATCCGGTACTGGCGGAACTTTCCCGTCTGGAGCGATCGGTACGCGACGCATCTCCAGAACGAGGCGCAGGTGGTGCTGGTCGGGCATTCGCATCGCCAGGGAATCTGGCGGGTCGGTTCACGGATCGTCGTGAACACCGGAAGCCCGACCTGGCCGGGTCGCCCCTGGGCGGTTCGCATCGTGGACCAGACCGTCTCCGTGCATCGAATTGTCCGGGGCGGAGCGCAGTGGTCGCTCGACCGCAATCCCGTCGGGGTGATCCGGTTGAAGGAGTCGATCATCCGTCCCGCAGCGGACGGCCGATGACCGACGCCACGGCGGCGGATGCCGCACGGATCGAATCGAGTTCGACGCCACAGTCGATCTGCTCGTCACGGCACAGCGTCACCANATCCTCCGTCGCCAGATTGCCCGATGCGCCCGGAGCGTACGGGCATCCTCCCAGTCCGCCGCAGGACGAATCGAAGCGACGAACTCCGTGCTCGATCGCCCGCGTGCAGCAGGCCAGCGCCGAACCTGCCGTGTCGTGGAGATGCAGACTGAGATCGCATGGATCCACCAGAGCCGAGACGGCGTCCAGCAGCCGATCGATGTCCTCCGGGGTGGCGACGCCGATGGTGTCTCCCAGATCGATTTCATCGACCCCCAGATCCAGCAGCGATGCCGCCACCTCCCGCACCACGGCTGCGTCGATCGGCCCTTCGTAGGGGCACGCGACCGCACAACTGACGTAGCCGCGAACGGCGATCGAATCGGTCCGGGCCGCCTCCACCACGGGGCCGAATCGTTCCAGACTCTCGGCGATCGTGCAGTTCGTGTTGCGACGAGCGAACGTCTCGCTGGCGGTGGTGAACACTGCGATCTTGTCGACCCCCACCTGCCGGGCCCGCTCCCACCCCCGAAGATTCGGAACCAGCGCGGAATAGACGACCCCGTCCTGACGCTCGATGCCGGCGAAGACCGCCTCGGCGTCGGCCAGTTGAGGCACCCACTCGGGATTCACGAAGGAACTGACCTCGACTTCCGCGACCCCGCTCCGCGCCAGCCGGTCGACCAGCGCGATCTTCGCCTCCACCGGGATCGTGACGGCTTCGTTCTGGAGTCCGTCACGTGGTCCCACATCGGTGATTCGGATCGATTCGGGTCGGGTCATGGTGCAATGGTACGAGGAACGGAGTTCACTTCACGATTCGTCCCGCTCCTTCGCGAAGCGGATGATGAGCAGAATCATCCCTGCCACCATCAGGATGGTGATCAGCAGACCGAAGCCCAGCAGCAGCAGTTCGGCGGTGGAAATCTCGCCCAGCGTGTCGGACGGCATCGGTGCGGTCGTGGGCACTGGGCTCATGATTCCGGTTCCTGATCGAGAAACTCCAGCGGNCCGATCACCGCCACCCCCCCCTCGCCCTCGTCGTGGACCCGAACGGTGGTACCGGGTTCGGACGACTTGGTGCGAAGCATCGCAAAGGCGATGGGCGTGGATCCGAGCATGGGCGACAGGCAACTCGAGGTCACCATTCCGATCGGCTGCCCCAGCGCACCTTCCGCCTCGGGATAGACCTGGCTTCCCGCGACCGGCAGGGTGTCGCCCTGCATGCGAAGCCCCCGGATGACCTGCTTGGGACTGCCGCGATGCTCGAGCCGGGCGACGATTTCCTGCCCGGGGTAGCACCCCTTGTTGAAGCTCACGCGACTGGGAACGAGCGACGTCTCGTGCGGCAGGGTGCCGGGGCCGAAGTCGATGTTGCACATCGGCGTGCCGCCTTCGATTCTCGCCATGTTGTAGGCGAACCATCCGGTCGTGGCGCACTTCAGCGCCGACCAGACCTCGGCGGCGTGCTCGATCCGCACGAACAGGTCGTAGCCGGGAACGCCGAGCCGATCATGCCGCAGGACATGGACCTCGTGACCGGCCATCTGCAGACTGCAGCCGCCCATCGACTCGAGCTCGTCGAAGTCCGCCCCGGCTTCGGGGCCATGCAGTTCGATTCGGTGCCACTGATCGCTGACGTCCTCGACCCGCACGTCCTCCGAGAAGATGAATCCGTCGAGCGTCGAAGCGACCGTCGCCGCTTGATGAATGTCCACATCCACCAGCAGGCGATCTCCGACGTGGAGGATTTTCAGATCCCCCTGCAGACGCCCCGTGCGATCGACCAGGAATGCACACGCTCCACGGCCGGGTGCGATGTCCACCAACTTCTGGGACAGCATCCGATCCATGAAGTCCCGGGCATCGTCGCCGTCCACCGTGAGGGTGCCCCGCATGGCGGCATCGAAGCGGGCACAAGCGCGGCGGATCGATGCGTATTCGACCTCGACCGAGCCGAGCGTGGACAGGATTTCACAGGCCATGTCCCCCTGCTCGTCGGGTGGCCCCCACGGGATGAACTCCGCCCCCGCTCCCTCGACGGGCTGGCCGGTGGCCGCGCCGGGACGCTGGCTGCCCACGGCCGGGCTGCGATCGGAATGAAGACGAGCGGCCTCGTCCTCGAGCAGCGACTTCAATGGAGATTCATGGAGCATGATCCATTCCCTGCGGAATCGCTCCAGTGTACCCGTCAACCGCGGTCGACACGCGCATGATCGACGAGCCGTCGAAAGAGTTCGGATCCCAGCGTGGGATCTTCGGTCCGCTCGGGATGCCACTGCACACCAAGGTACATCGGCCGATCCGGATGGGCGACCGCTTCGATGACTCCGTCCGGGGCTCGGGCGACGATGTCGAGGGTTCCGGGGTCCGTGATCGCCTGACGATGTCGACTCCAGACGATCCCGGTTCCCAACGACCCTTCGACCGCGTGGGANCTGCCCTCGGCATGATCCGCCGCCGTGGACAGGGTGTCGGGCAGATGCTGATCGAGGCGTCCGCCGGCATGAAGGCCCATGAGTTGCATGCCGAGGCAGACGCCGAGGACCGGAATGGAGGATCGATCCTCCAGCCTTGCCAACAACGCNAGTTCGAAGGCCTGACGCCGCGGATCGATTCGACACGCCTCCGGGTGGGTGGCGTGGCCGAACGATTCCATGATCGGGTCGTCACCGCCGGTGAACACGAATCCATCCATGCGCTCGAGGATCGCGGGAATGTCCTCGAGGTCACCGGACANCACCACGGGAAGNCCCCCCGAGGCNCGAACCGCCCNGAGATACGAAGGNCGGATCTGGATCCGNTCNTCNAGACGATCGGGCGTGATTCCAATCAGCGGAAGNTNNTTNGTGTCCATGTACCTNANTCATCGGNCAGAAACNGGNNAAAACNTGNCCGGAAGGCCCATCCTTGTTCCGNCCGGGGGATCAGGTACACTATTCCGTTCGTCGCCCCGNTCCCGTCGGANCGGGGCTGCCGGTNNCCGGTGTCCACGACGCAAGGAGAAGCACAGTGATTGGTCGCAAGCCACAACGTTCGAACTTTCTGAAGCGCGGAGTCAAGGACTGCGTCTGGGTCGACTACAAGCAGGCCGACGAACTTCGCCGCCTGATGACACCCAACGGCAAGATCTACTCCCGCAAGCGGCTCGGGACCTCGGCCAACGAGCAGCGAAAGGTCGCCCAGGCGATCAAGCGTGCCCGCTCGATGGCCCTGCTGCCCTACACCAGCGGCACCCTTTGAANTGATCAGCCNTTCGCACGNTTCCGGTTGNGGNCGCNNCCGATGCGGCAACGACGGGCTGTCCATTGCNNCCAGAACCTGATCCGCAGGCGACGAAGTCCCTCGTCCCGCGGATGGGCCTTCAATGCCTTCCGCAGCCAGGCCTTCGCCTGCACGAGCCGCCCCCGCATGAGCGACGCCAGCACCATGTTGTGCAACGAGCGGACGCACTTCGGCTCCATCAGTAACACGGCGCGACTCGCCTGCATGCCTTCCGCCAACTGACCACCGCGATATCTGGCCTTGGCCAGCCGTCGCAACCGATCCGGTGCGGGGGCTTCGACCGGATCGCCCTCGAGCAGCGTGACCGCCTCCGCATTGAGATCGACGGCCAGAAGCAGATCGGCCACCCGGTCCGTCTCCCGCCGGGCTCCCTCGGGATCGTGCTCGCGAAACCCCTGCCACTGCTGCAGGGCGACGCGCAGCAGCCGCGCCGCCTCCAGCAACCGGTTGGTGATGACCAGCGCCTCGATGAGCCCCACCAGAGCGGTCATCTGCATGGGATGAAGACGCAGAACCAGCTGGTATTCNAGCATCGCCCGGTCGTAGTGATGCNAACGCAGGGACAGGTCCGCAAGCAGGTGATGNGCCTCGAGATGNATCGGATCGATGCGCAGCAGATGTTCGAGACGACCGATGGCCTCGGGCAGCCGATCCANCTTCACGAACAGNNTCGCCGACGACAACAGNANGGACGGGTCCTCNGGCCGAAGCCGAAGCAGNTCNNNGAAGATCTTCAGGGCATCGGCATCNCGATCCGTCTCGGCCAGCAGCATCGCGAGTTGAATCGGAGCATCNACGAGTTCNGAATCGATNCGCACNGCTTNNCGNAGGCACCACTCGGCCCGCTTGAACTGCNTGCGNTGCACNAGACTGGNGGCGACGGCCTGCAGGCAGANGGCNCTNGANTCCTCCANNGCCAGTTCNGCNAGNTAGAAGGCGGTCTCGGCCTNNTCGTGCTCNCCNGTCGCGGTGAAGCANTCGATNCGACCGGCGTGCGCCTCCTCGCAGGTGGGNTCNAGCCGAAGCACCCGTTCGTANGCCTNCGCNGANCGGGCCCAGAGCTGCAGACGAAAGGCCAGCGAGGCAACGGCCAGATTGGGATGNACCTGATCCGGAGCGAGNNCGGCCGCCCGCTCGAACTGCTCCATGGCNTCTCGATCACGCTGCGCCGCTTCGAGCGTCANTCCGAGATTGAACTGCCAGTCGGCCTGATCGGGCTGGATGGCCAGTGCCTTGCGAAGCTCCGACTCGGCTTCCGCCAGAAACCCTCGATCGAAGAGTTCCAGGGCCCGGTCGGCATGTCGCTCCGCCTGCTGCCACTCGTTCATCGTTCTGCTCCCCTCGACGCTTCCGGCGACCGAGCAACCCACAGTGTACCCCGGCGGGGATCGGACGGCAGCCTGCCTCCGCTGCCATACCGCCTACAATGACCGCGACCATGGCGAACCGGCGAACAACCTCGGCACGAATGAATTTCCGGATCGTGCTGGCGGCATGCCTGTGCACCATGTGCGCGGGACCGGTGCTCGGCGACACGTTCCATCGGTCGCTCACCACCGAGGAGCAGCAGCGGCTCCAGCGGCAGGCCGTGATCCTGCTGGAACCGGACCAGCAAATTGGTCTTCAGGAACGAACGAACGCCGCGGACGCTCTGGTGCGGATGCGCAGTCTGGAGAGTACCGCCGCGCTGAATGATGCACTGCGCAGCGGCCGGGTCGAGCCGATCCTGGCCGTGCTCATGGCCGAGGCCCAACAACCAAACCCCTCGCCGGATCTGCTGCCCGCACTGCTTGCACTGCTGCCGAACGCGCCGAACGCCACCGTCGGGTCCATCGGCGTTCTGCTGGCTCGCTATGCCGCCGCCGGATCCGGCTGCTTCGAGACCGTTTCGACCCTTGCACTCGATGGAAACCGCCCCCTCGAAGCGCGGCGAAACGCCACCGAGGTGCTCGGTGCGTTCCACGCCCACCCGATGCCGTCGATCCGGGTCCTCGTCTCGATGCTCCAACTCGATGCGACTCCTCCACCACTGGCAGACACTGCGATGTCGGCATTGGCCACCCTGACCGGACGGACGATGGATCGGGAGGAATGGATCCGGTGGTGGTCGGATCTGGATGCATCCGACCGCTCCGAACTGCTCCGCACTTCGATCGACGCGCTGCACCGGACCACCGTCGCCTTCGATCACCGACTGCAGCAGGCCGATTCCGAAGCATCGCTCGCTTCACAACGAATGATCCGGGCCTACGCGGACCTGCTGCCGCTGCTTCCGCTCGAGGTGCAGCAGCAGAAGGTGCTGGAACTGCTCGACGACTCCCTCGCCGCGGTGCGGAATTTCGCGGTCTACCGCGTGTCCTTCATGCTCGGCGACGGGCATGACACCCCCGAACTCCAGGTTGCGGTGGGCCGACTGCTCACGGATCCCGACACCCTCACCCGGCGGCGCGCGGCCGGGCTCCTCAAGCAGCTCAACCGGGTTGAAATCGACGACATCGTGCTGACCCGACTGGAACTCGAGGAGGACGAGGAGGTCCTGAAGTCGATCCTTGACTACCTGGCCACACAACGAACCACCGCCGCCATCGATCCCGCCCGCCGCCTCCTCGGGGTTCCGGAGCTTCGGGAATCGGCCGCCCAGACACTCCGTGCGATTCTTCTGGAACATCCCGAACTGGACCCGGAGGTACGCCGTCGAATCGCGCGGGACGCCCGGACCGCGCTCGCCCCCTCGACGTGGCAGTCCATCGCTCCGCTGCTCGTGCTGACCGGAAACGAGGACGACCTCCGATCCCTCGAGGTGATCCTCGACAATCCCGATCCCGTCGTCCGTGCCACGGTGGCCAACGCCTTCCTACAGCGTGGCCGGCATGGTGCCCTTGTGGCCCGGGCATCGGACGAGCAGATCTACCCGTTCGCGCTCATCGCAGCCCGACGGGACGTGATGGATCTCCCCACACTTCGAACCCTGCTGACCTTGGCACCGCCTCCGGACCATGCAGACGCCTGGGCGGACTCGGTCGCCGAAGCGACCGAGATCCAGGAACCGACCCGCATCCTCGAGATCGACGACATGATCGGAGCGGTGCCGCACTCCAACGATCAGTTGCGCATCCGCATCCTCAATGCCAGCCTTTCGCGGGGCGTACTCGACGAATCGATGCAACTGCGGATTCTCAAGCGGCTGATTCCCATGCTGCTCGAACAGGATTCACCCGCGGCCGCGCTCACCCTGATCCAGGGGATCGACGAACGACTGCTGGACGAGCAGCTGCTGGACATGAAGTTCATTTCCGCCATCCGCGCCACGCTCTACGATGACGCCGCCGGCATCCACGACGACCCCGACATGTGGATCCGGGCCTACCAGGACACGCTGGCCAGTCGCCCCGAGTCCGCGTCCGATCTCCTGCAGGAGATCGTGCGCCGGTACAACGAACAACTCGATGCGGAACGGAGGGCGACCCTTGGACTGGTCGACGATCCGCTGATGCCCGATGACGACACGTCGGAGACCGACGAAGCCGGGGATCCGGGTTCCTGAATGCTGGACGCCGCCCGCCAGCTTGTCGATGCGGCCGAACGAATCACCTGCCTTTCCGGTGCGGGGCTCAGTGCTCCCTCGGGCGTCGGCACGTTCCGCGATCCCGTGGGCGGCTGGTGGACCAGGCACGATCCGATGCGGCTGGCTTCGCCGCAGGGCTTCGCGGAGGATCCGGATCTCGTCATGGACTGGTACGCGGCGCGGCGAAGTCAGATCGGCGCCGCGGATCCCAATCCCGCCCATCGAATCCTGGCCGCACACGAGGACATCGTGCAGGTCACGCAGAACACGGACGATCTGCTGCTCCGCGCCGGGTGCGATTCGGTCATCCAGGTGCACGGAGACATCGGAGCCGATCGCTGCCACGGCGGGTGCGGACACATCGAACGCATCGACCTCACCGATCCCCCGGGCCGTCGTCGGTGTCCGTGCGGTCGGGCGGAGCTTCGACCGGATGTGATCTGGTTCGGCGAGGCCCTCGATCCGGACGTCTGGCAGCGAGCGGAGGCGGCCTGCTCGAACTGCGACCTGCTCCTGGTGGTCGGCACCGATGCCAGTGTCTATCCGGCCGCCGGCCTCATCACCCTCGCGCGCCACCACGGGGCCCGAATCGTCGTGGTCAACATGAATCCCAGCCGGGCGAGCGGGATCGCCGACGTCGAACTCATCGGGTCCGCGGCGGAACTGCTTCCGGCGCTGCTGGCCTGAGCAGGACCGACGGGGTACCCTTGCCTCCCGAACCCCTACAGGAGCGCCCGCCATGGCAACGAAGGTGAAGACGAGAACCGAACGCGACTCGATGGGGACGATGACCGTCCCCGCGGACGTGCTCTACGGTGCCAGTACCCAGCGTGCCGTGCTGAACTTTCCCATTTCGGGGCGGGCCGTGGGACACGAGATCATCCACGCCTTCGCCCTGCTCAAGGGGGCCGCGGCGGAATCGAATCACGAACTCGGCAAGCTGACCCAGAAGCGACGTCGACTGATCGCCAGGGCATGCACCGAGATCGCCGCGGCGCTCGAAGGCGACGACCACGCACGCACGGCCATGATGCGCAACTTCCCAGTCGACGTCTTCCAGACCGGATCCGGCACGTCCAGCAACATGAACACCAACGAAGTCGTGTCCAACATGGCCTGCCTGGCCGCGGGTGCGAAGATCGGTGCGCAGGACCCGGTGCATCCCAACGACCATGTCAACATGGGACAGTCCTCCAACGACACCTTCCCCACCGCCATGCAGGTCGCGGCGTGCGTCCAGATCAAGCAGTCGCTGCTTCCGGCCCTGAAGAAGCTGGCCCGGACGCTGCACACCAAGGCGAGGCAGTTCGACAAGTACGTGAAGATCGGACGGACTCATCTCCAGGACGCGACCCCCATCCGGCTCGGACAGGAGTTCTCCGGCTACGCGGCCCAGATCGACCACGCCGTGGAACGGGCCAAGCGGGCCAGCGAAGCCATGGCGTCGAACCTTCCCATCGGAGGCACGGCCGTCGGAACCGGCATCAACACCCATCCCCGCTTCGGTCGTCTGGTCGCATCGAGACTGTCCAAGGCAACCGGAGTGCGGTTCAAGGAAGCCGCCAACCACTTCGAGGCGCAGGCGACCCGCGACTGCATCGTCGAGGCCCACGGACTGCTGCGGACGATCTCCATCAGTCTCTCGAAGATCGCCAGCGACATCCGTCTGATGGGTTCCGGACCACGGGCCAGCTGGTTCGAGATCATCCTGCCGGAACTGCAGCCCGGCTCATCCATCATGCCCGGCAAGGTCAACCCGGTCCTCGTCGAATCGGTGATGCAGGTCACCGCCCAGGTCGAAGGCAACGACGTGACCATCGGCGTCGGAGCCATGGGAGGCGTGGGTTCCATGATGGAACTGAACGTCTCGATGCCCTGCATGGCCGAACGACTGCTCGAGAGCATCCGGCTGCTGGCCAATGCCTCCGATCTCTTCGCCGACAACTGCGTTGCCGGGCTCAAGGCCAACCGCAAGCGCATCGATGAAACGGTCGAACAGAGCCTGATGCTCGGCACCGCGCTGGTTCCGGTCATCGGCTACAACAAGTCGGCGGAGATCGCCCATCACGCCTACGAGACCGGACAGACCATCCGCGAATACTGCCTGGCCCACGGCATCCTCGATGCGAAGACCCTCGACGACGTCCTCGACGTCAGCGGGATGACCCGTCCGCACTGATCCTCACCACCACGGCCCTTCGACGGCAGCGGCCCGATCGGGATCATCCTCCTCGAGCGGCTCGATCCGCACGCGCGATCCGGCCGGAACCAGCGTTCGCAGCGACGCGGCTTCGTCGGCTCCGCATCGGGCCAGGACGGGCACGGCGGAATGCGCACCGGACCAACCAAGGTCGATGGGAGATCGGCCGCGCAACCAGAGCGTGATCAGGGCCAGATCCGCCGCCGGAAAGACGTGGTACCCCGCCCGCTTCAGTGCCGTTCGAAACCGTTCGCTCCCGTGCACGAACGGATCCACTGCGAAGATCCCCAGCGGTTCGACGAACCCGGCCGCCACGGCGTTGATCGCCAGCACCGCACCCAGTCCCTCTCCGGCCAATACGATCGATTCACCGGCGTGGCGATCGAGCAGTCGCCGCACGTCATCCAGTTCGTCACGCCCCAGCGAACATCGGCCCGGGGCTTCACCGTGCCCCCGCAGATCCATGGTCACGAGGCGTCCGCACCAGGCGCCCCACGCCGGCAGTCGCGGCAGCAGACCAAGTTGGGAGCCGCCCCTGTCGTGCACCCAGACCACGGTGGGACCGTCGTTTCCGGTCGTGAACTCCCAGCTCGGCAGTTGCAGGCCGTCCTCGGTCTCGATCGCCCGTGATGCCACCTCGAATCCGAGCTGCTGCGGCTCGGTCGGCCGTCCCTCGGCCAGGGCCCGGCCGATGCCGTCGCGGGTCGGACCGGCGGCGGCACGGAGAATCAGCACCACCCCCGTCCAGAGGAGGAAGCCGGCGGCCAACAGCAGCAACAGGATGAGTCCCACGGTCCGGGCTCCATGCTCGCGCCGACGCGGCGCACCGGTACACTACCGCCCATGCAGCCGGGCCTGAAAGTCGGAAACCGGGCGGAAGTCCGGATCGAGGTGACGGAGGACATGTGCCCCGCCTTCGACGGGATCGTGGTGCACCGTGTGTACTCGACCTGGTCCATGGCCCATCACATGGAACTGGCCGCCCGGAAGGTCCTGGTGGACCACCTGGAACCGCACGAAGAGGGCATCGGCGCCCACCTTTCGATCGACCACGTGGCTCCGTGCCCGGTCGGCCACGTCGTCCGGGTCGAAGCCGAAGCCGTCGAACTGGAAGGCACCACCCTGGTGTGCCGCGTCACCGCCTGGGACGGCACACGGCTGCTGGGCGAAGGACGCCAGGTCCAGCGGCACCTTCTGCACCATCGTCACCTGCCCCGTGGAGCTCGCCTGCGCCATCGCGGCGAGTCG
>PAAB01000034.1:36867-39133 GCA_002591705.1 Phycisphaerae bacterium | reverse complement strand
AGACGAACATATGAGCACGAACGACACACCAAGAATCGGTGACATTTTCGCTCGGTTCTGGGAAGACGACGCCTATCGCCATACGTTCCTCCGCAATCCCGGATCGCATTCACCGATTCGGGTGAAACATCCAACATGCATGTGAATACCGTTTCTGGCTCGGAATGTTGCTGATTGCGATTCAGACAGCAGTGATCAAGTGATCCGATGCTTCAGCCAATGGGCCCGCTGGGACTCGAACCCAGATGAGGTTGCCCTCAGCGGATTTTAAGTCCGCCGCGTCTGCCAATTCCGCCACGGGCCCACCGCATGGTACCTGCTCGACGGCATGGAAAATCCCCGGGAACGATCGGCCCGACCGATAGAACCGGGATGAACACCCGATCCTCCACCCGTACGGTGCTTGCCATCCTGATCCTGATCGCCCTGGCGGCAGGTGTCGTGCTCAGTCGGGCCATTCCTGGCCTGCCCGAACGAATGACGGCGATGTCCGACGAAGCCGCGGTTGCGGCGTGGGATGAACCGACCCCCGTGATCCCCGACGGGTCACCCCCCGAAGATCCCCCCGAGCAACCGGAATCCGAAACGGACGGAAAGAAGGGGGCCGAGGAGGATCCGAAGCCCAAGGCGGATCCGGAATCAGAATGGAAACCCTCCAGTGCGTTCTTTCCCGAACTGGAGGGAGACGAACTTCGATCGGCGTTGAAGTCGGCCATGGAAGCTGGACACACTCCCCTGTCCTATCGAGAAGCACGTGAGGCGATGTACTGGATCGTCGACAACCGTTCGGGAACGGTGACCACCATCTACGCGATGAAACCGCTTCGATTGAAGCCGGGTGAGTGGCCACGGCAGCAGGATCTCAACTGCGAGCATGTCTGGCCGCAATCGAAGGGCTCCAGGCGGATGCCCATGAAGACCGATCTGTTCCACCTCCGCCCCGCCGTTCCACGCGTCAACAGCATCAGAAGCAATCATCCGTTTGGAGTACCGGTCTCGAAGGATGATCCCGAGACGGCATGGCACGTCGGACCCGATGAGGATGGAGACACGGTCTTCGTGCCCCCACCGGATCACCGGGGGGACATCTCACGATCGATGTTTTACTTCTCGGTCCGTTACGGAATGAACATCGACGAGGATCAGGAGGAGGTCCTGCGCACCTGGCATCGTGATGATCCGGTCGACAGCCGGGAACGCAGGAGGGTCGACCTCATCGAGGAGAAGCAGGGAAACCGGAACCTGTTCGTCGACGATCCGGAAGCGGTGGAACGCATCGTCGATTTCTGAAACGCCACGCACCGGACGCTGCTGGATCGGGCTGGATCCGGACCATTCTGCGCTTCGATTGCCTTCTGATCCGGTTCAGAGCCCTATCATCACCTGCAGCACCACTCACAGGAGCAACTCCATGCGTATGACCAGCATTCTGAGCCTCGTGGCCGCCGTCGCGGCCGGATTCATCATCGCCACCTCGTCCTCTCCGGTGGCCGCACACTGTCAGATCCCCTGCGGCATCTACGACGATCCCATGCGGATCACGATGCTTCGTGAGGATGCCGCGACGATCGCCAAAGCGGTCGACACCGCCAGAACCCTCGACAGCGACGACTACACCAGCGAAGACGGCACCTCGGCCCTCGATCTGAACCAGCTCATCCGCTGGACGACCACCAAGGACGAAGCCGCCACCAACATCCANCGGNTCGTCTCGGACTACTTCCTGACCCAGCGGGTCAAGGCCGTTCCCGCCGGCGAAGNCGGTCANGAGGCCTATCTGGACCAGCTNACGAAGATGCACGCGATCCTGGTTGCCGCCATGAAGTGCAAGCAGACGGTCGANCCGGCCGCGGTGGCCANCCTCANGNCNTCCATCGAGGCCATCGCNCCCNTGTACGTACATGAACACGACCATGANCATGGTCATGNTCACGGCGGCTGAAAAGCAGACCGACCGTCCTCAGNNAGGACGGCCGGCNGGGAGTCGATCGCATCCANCCGTGGATGCGAATTNNNGATTCAATCAGAAGATCAGCTGCAGCTGNGCNCGCAGCATCCACTCACCGTCNTCACCNTTGCTGTCACGCCAACCCGTTCCCGAGGNNGTGTAGTCNGCNGACGTNGGAGCGTTGTNCGCATTGCCTCCANTTCCATCGGTNACCGGATNGAANGNNTANCCCCAGTCCATGGTNAACTTGACGTTGNTGTTCATGAACCAGTTGANNCCNACCGTGAGNGCACTCANNTCGTCNNTGGGAAGNCCNCC
>PAAB01000034.1:0-36847 GCA_002591705.1 Phycisphaerae bacterium | reverse complement strand
TNGCACNNTCGTTGATGTGTCCAAGNTCNTAGCGNGCNAAGAGCTCGAAATCNTCGGCGAGCAGTGCACCNCCNTGNACGACCCANCCCCAGGACTCCTGGGTGTCACGNCGACNGACGATCGCNANGNNNCGNTCCTTTCCGTCGGACCAGACGAANTACGAGAACANCTGCCAACCGTCACCCGCGAGGGTGCCGTCGACCGTCCACGAGACGCTCCGCTGGACGTCGCCGTTACCGTACTCGATGGTTCCCGGGGATCTGGAGTTGAACCATCCAACCGCGGCACCGAGCATGAAACCCATCTTGCCGTCGGTGTTCTTGGCGTTGAAGCCCTTGAACATGCCCCAATCAGCCTCGTCACCGAAGAGGAACTCACCACGGGCGGCCAGGGACTGACGACCGTTGTTGTTCGTGATCTGGGAGTTGATGTTGTTCGGACCTTCACCGTACATGGCTTCGATCTTCATTCCATCGTTCTTCCAGCCCAGCATGAGGCCCTGTGAACGGGTCCAGGTGAACGCGTTGTTGATCATGGATCGGTCCACGGCGAGCTGACGGGTGCTGGAGACCAGTTCCTCGCGGAGGAACGGAACCTTGTACTGACCCGCACGGACGTACGTCCCGTTGTCGAACTTCTTGTTGATGTAGGCATCCTCGACGAACAGGTTCGCATTCTGATTCGCACCGGCGAACTGGACCGTCTGGCGGTTGCTGACGACGGAGAACATGTACTGCCACGACGGATCCACGACGTGGCCGGAGAATTTCATCTTGGCACGACGCATCTCGAATCCATACGAATCCGCCTGGTCGTCGACACGATTGAAGTGCCAACGGACCTGCAACTGACCGTTGATCCTCATCAACCAGTTGCCGTCGTCGGTGCCGACGAAGAATCCCTTGTTGTACCCGGCAGCGAGACCGCTGCCCTGCAGACCGGCCCGCGTATCGGCATCGGCCATCACGTCCGAGACCAGACCGCGGATCTCCTCGGCCCGACGCTCGGTGAGCCAGTCGTTGTTCTGCTCGGCCCGGAGCGAATCGACTTCACCCTTGAGCTCAAGCACCATGTCTCGAAGCTGCTGGTCGGACATCGAATCGATCGTCGTGTCCGCCAACGCTGCTGTTCCACCCAGGCCGAGGGCCAGGGCACCAATCAGAGTCTTCATGAGAATCTCCCTTCAAAGGAAACACGCGGAACTTCCGCGTTCAATTGATCAATCGGTGAGACGATACCCTTCCGGAAAGGCCGGAGACGACGTCCGAAGGGAGTTTGCAGAAACACCAGTAAACGTGAACAGAAGATGAACAATGGTGATCGATGCCCGTCGTCCGAATCGTTACCGGGCCCGGGGTGTCGAGCCCGGTAACTCCATCGAACCAGAGACTTTGCGGATATTTGATCCCGTCGACCGCTCTTCCGGGGGTTCAACTTGGCCCCTGGGGAAATCCGTCGTAGACTTGCCACCTCGACGGCCGTGTACCCAAGTGGACTAAGGGGACGGATTGCAAATCCGTTATTCGTGGGTTCGAATCCCACCGCGGCCTTTCCTCCTCCGGAGCCCCCCACCAATGCTCCACGTCCGAACCATTGCCGCCACGGGTCTGGCCCTCCTGGGCACCGCTGTGCTTGCTTCGCAGGATGATCCCCAACCCGCCCCGCTGCTTCCCGAAGGCACCTTCATCGCCTCCGCTCGGGGCACCCTGGAACGGCCGGGACCGGATCGTCCGTGGACGTTCCGGATCGAGACCGTTCAGAAAGACGACCCGCAGCAGCAGCTCACCCTTCTTCCGACGACGCTGCTGGAGGAGATGGAACAGAACCAGTCGGCACAGGACGAGGTGATTCACTTCTCCATTTCCGGTCCGGTGCTGCTCTACCGGGGGCGAAACTTCCTCCTCCCTCAGCACGTGGAGATGGAATCGGATCATGCCGGTCGGACGGGCACGGAGAACGGGAATCCGGACCCCAATCCCGTGGAGAACAACCCCCCGGTCGATCCCGATGCCCTGATCGAGGATGATTTCGACCCCGTGGATCAGGGAGACAGCATCGCTTCGATCGTGGCCCAGCTGCAGCAGGACGTCGGGCCTCTGAAGCGATCGGTGGCCAGGACAGGACCGCTCGTCGATGTACCCGAGGGCGTCGATGAGGGGGAACTGCTCGTTTCACGACGTGGGCGAGTGCTCCGGGACCGCAGTGGAGCATGGGTCGTGGTACCCGATGCGGATGCCTCGGGACTGCAGGATCCGAGCATGATCCTTCTCCCCTCGAACAAGTTGGTCGGTATCGAGAACTGGGCCCGCCGGGGAGGCATCGGAAAGCCGATCCTGATCAGCGGAGAAGTCTTCTCCTACCGGGGTCGACACTTCCTCCTGCCCACCGCCTGGCGCATTCCCCGCGAACGACCGAATCTCAAGTGATGGATCCGGCCCACACACGTCGCCGGTTCATCGCCATGGCTTCGGCCATGTCGGCACTGCATCTGGTACCACCCGGTCGACCCACGCTGGCCGGAGAACCCGATGCTGCGGATTCACCGAATGCGTCCACCGCTGCGGATCCGGCGGGAACGATGTCCGGGGAAATCGACGCGGATACGATCGAACGCGCGGAACGCATCGCAGGCATTCGATTCACGGATCCGGAACGAAGGATGATGGCCGGAACCATCGCCGGTCAGACGAAGATGTTCCGATCACGACGTGACGGTATCGATCTTCCGGAGCATCTCTTCCCCGCCACCGTCTTCAATCCACTCCTGCCCGGTCGAACCTCCGAACCGACGACTGCCACCGGTGATCCGAACCATCTACCCGCAGTACGCACCGAACCGGGAGACCCATCCGACATCGACTTCGCGTCCATCGCCCAGCTGGGGAGCTGGTTGCGTTCCGGCGCGGTCAGCAGCGTCGAACTGACCGTGCGATCCCTCGATCGTCTGAAGACCCACGGCACGACGCTCGAATGCGTCGTGAACCTGCTCGAGGAACGGTCGATGAAACAGGCCCGGCGGGCGGACGAGGAACTTGCCCGTGGTCGGGACCGGGGACCGCTGCACGGAATCCCCTGGGGAGCCAAGGACCTCTTCGACACCGTCGATGCGCCCACCACCTGGGGGGCGACGCCGTACCGCGATCGCCGGCCGGAGCGGGATGCAACGGTGATCAGACGGCTCGACGATGCCGGCGCCATCCTGGTCGCGAAACTCACCCTCGGAGCACTCGCCTACGGCGACATCTGGTTCGGCGGTCGAACGAGGAATCCGTGGAACCTCGAGGAGGGATCCAGTGGATCAAGTGCGGGATCCGCCGCGGCCACGGCCGCCGGTCTGGTCGGATTCACCCTTGGAACCGAAACCTGCGGATCCATCGTGTCCCCCGCGATGCGCTGTGGTGCCGTGGGACTCCGACCGACCTTCGGCCGGGTTCCGCGGGACGGAGCCATGGCCCTCTGCTGGTCGTTGGACAAGGTCGGACCGATCGTTCGGCATGTGGACGATGCCGCTCCCGTGCTGGCGGCCGTGCACGGAGCCAGTCCCGGTGATCCGGCTTCCGTGAGCCGTCCGTTCCATGCGGACTCCTCGCTGGATGCCCGGGGACTACGCGTGGGCTACGACCCCCGATGGTTTCAGGGGTCCACGGACGCGGCTCTCGAGGAGTCGGCACTCGATGCACTGGACAAGGCAGGATGCCGCCTGATTCCGATCGAACTTCCCGATTGGCCGTGGGATGCACTGTTCAGCATCCTGCTGGCCGAATCCGCCGCCGCCTTCGAATCACTGACCCGCGGTGACCTGGATGACGATCTCGTCTGGCAGGATCCGCAGGCCTGGCCCAACACCTTCCGGCAGTCGTGGTTCATTCCCGCTCCCGAACTGGTGCAGGCGGACCGATTCCGTCGACGCTGCATGCAGCTCTACGCGGAACTGTTCGAGAACCTCGACGCCATGATCGGACCCTCCTATGCGGAGGGCGTGCTGATCACGACCAACTGCACCGGACATCCCTCCCTCACCGTCCCGGTGGGACGGAAGGAATCCGGAAGTCCGCACGCGATCACCCTGATCGGCCGTCTCTTCGACGAAGGGACCCTGCTGCGGATCGGCAATGCCATCGACCGCCACTGCTGGCCGGCCGAACTNCGGCGNCCGCCGCTCACGACCGNTTAGAGAACCTCGACCGTCTCCATGCCGGCGGGTTCNCTGGGTCGNTCGTGNGCATCGGTCGGAATCGCTCCGATCNTGCGNACGACGTCGAGTCCCTCGACGACCTGACCGAAGGCCGTGTACTGGCCGTCGAGGTGCTGGCAGTGTTCACGACCGAGGCAGATGAAGAACTGGCTGCCGGCGGAATCCGGATCGGCGGATCGCGCCATGGACAGCGTGCCTTCGACGTGCTCCCGGTCGTTGAATTCGTTCTTCACGTTCCAGCCCGGACCGCCGGTGCCCGTGCCCTCGGGGCAGCCGCCCTGGATGACGAACCCGGGAATGATCCGGTGAAACGAAAGCGTGTCGTAGAACCCATTGCCGGCGAGCTTGGTGAAATTCTCAACGTGTCCGGGGGCGACATCGTTCCAGAGTTCCACGACCACGTCGCCGTGGGTCGTCTTGATGCGTGCCTTGGGATATTCGCTCATCGATCTTCCTTTCGGTTTTCGTCGTTCTCAACTTCGAAGTCTGGAGATCAGGCCCGCCCGCACCGCAGCGGCGTCGGCCTGGCCTCCGCTTGATTTCATCACCTGTCCCACGAGTCGACCGACCGCGGCATCCTTGCCCGATGCGAAGTCGTCCGCGGCCTGGGGCTGGGCGGCAATNGCCTCCTCGATCCATGCATCGAGCTGNTCCGTNTCGGTCACCTGNNGNAGNCCTTCNCGCTCGGCCGTCGCCCGCGCCGCGTCGTCGNNGTCGCACAGNNGCTCGAACAACTGTTCGGCCGNCGTGGANCCGATCTCGTTTGCNTGACGCAGTNNGATGATNNCCGCCACCTGGACGGGNTTGATGCCGAGNTCCTGGATNTCGCAGTCCCGNTCNTTGGAAAGTCGGGCTCCGGCGTTGAGGATCCACTTGGCNNCGGANGATCCGACCTCGGACGGTTCCATCGCGTNNNCCATCAGNTCGACCGTCGATTCGATGCACTCCTCGTAGAAGAAGCACGTNTCGCGCTCCGAGGTCAATGCACGGGAATCCTTGCCGGAGAGACCGTAGGACGATTCGTAGCGTGCTCGTCGCTGGATCGGCAGTTCGGGAATGACCGTTGCGATCTCGGACCGCCACGCATCGTCCACCACGACCGGAATCAGGTCCGGTTCGGGGAAGTAGCGGTAATCGTGGGCATCCTCCTTGGCCCGCTGCAGGAACGTCACCTCACGCTGGTCATCCCAACCNCGGGTCGACTTCATTCCGGAACCCATCACGAGTCCGTCCTGCTTCCAGACCTCGACCTGCCTCGTTCCCTCGTGCTCGATGGCCCCCTGGACGGCACGGAAGGAGTTGAGGTTCTTGATCTCGACGATCGGGGTCGCGACCGTCGAACCGTCGTCCAGCGTGATCAGGACGTTGATGTTCGGTTCGAACCGCATGTGGCCACGCTGCATGACGCCTTCGGTCACCCCGAGGAAACGGCAGATGTTCCGGAGTTCCTTCCCGAAGGAGACGGCTTCNTCGGCGCTCTCCAGATCGGGCTCGGTCACGATCTCGAGCAGCGGCACCCCGGCCCGGTTGTAGTCGACGAGCGATCCCTCGTAGGGATGTCCGCCCGGGAGTTCGTGTCCGGTCTTGCCGGTGTCCTCCTCGAGGTGGGCGCGGATGATTCCGATGCTTCGGGTGGACCCGTCGGCGACCGGNATCTCCAGCGATCCTCCCTCGCACAGCGGAAGGTCGTACTGACTGATCTGGTACCCCTTGGGAAGATCGGGGTAGAAGTAGTTCTTGCGGTCCCACTTGCTGAACTCGGCGATCCGGCAACCGAGGGCCATGCCGACCATCATCGACATCTCGACCGCCCGCCGGTTCATCACCGGCAGCGCACCGGGTAGACCCAGGACCACGGGATCGCACAGCGAATTCGGTTCGGCATCGAAGTTGTCGGAATGAGCGATGTTCGCCGAACGCGAGAACATCTTGCTCCGAGTGGCCAGCTCGACGTGGACTTCCATTCCGATCTTGATTCGTGTCGAGACGATGTTGGTCATGGAGCGGTCACTACCCTGCTTTGGACGTCGTGGAGCGATTGGGTGATCAGTGTAGGCATCGTACGGTCGGTGTGGACGTCGAAGGGATGAGAGGACGGCGACCGGGGGGAACAGGGTACCACCGGGATCCGTTCCTGGAGTACCATTCGATCATGATCGAACGGAATGAAATCGCCCGGCGAATCGCCGAAACGGCCGTGCTGCACGGCACCTTCACCCTTCGCAGCGGCCGGACGAGCAGCTACTACATCGACAAGTACCGGTTCTCGACCCAGCCCGACATCCTGCGTGCGCTGGGGGAACTCTTCAGGGATGCGATGCCCGATTCGACCACCCTGCTCGCCGGTGCCGAACTGGGGGGGATTCCCCTCGTGGCGACCGCGAGCATGGCAAGCGGTATCCCGTGTCTCTTCATCCGGAACGCGAAGAAGGAATACGGAACCGCCAAGATGCACGAGGGATCGATCGGAACCGACGACCGGGTGGTGATCCTCGAGGACGTGGCNACCACCGGTGGTCAGGTGATCGAGGCCGCAAGGACCATCGAGGCACAGGGGGCCCGGGTGACGGCCATCATCGCGGTCATCGATCGACTGGAGGGAGCCCGCGAATCGATCGAGGGTGCCGGCTACGCTTTCGATTCCCTGTTCACCGTCTCGGACCTCGGAGTCACCGCCGACTCAACCGCCTGACGATGATTCCTCCTGTTCGGAGGATCGCCGATCGATCTCGCTTTCGACCATNAACTGGGCACGCTGCTCGACCCACTCGGCCAGCTGCTTGATCCGGAGGTTGTCCNATCGAAGGGATGAAAGCAGGAACGGATTGGTCAGGAGTTCGTCGGGGCGACCGAGCTCGAGCATCCGCAGGAGATGGATCATCTTGGGGAGGTCTTCATCGCCCTGGAGAACGATGGCATTGATCGGATTCATCATCTCCCCCTGGGCCGATACGGAGATGAACCAGGCCTTCTGCAATTCGTCGAGACGGTCGAAGGTGTCGATCACGATCGGTTTCGCCTGATCGATGATCTGCGAATCGACCTTCGGCATCGACTGGTTCTGTCTGACCACATGCGTCAATACCGCGAGGTTCGCGAGGAGATCGGCATCGATGATTCCCGAACGGGCGTCGGTGATCGTCCTGGCCACCCAGGCGTCGTCGACCCGGACACCTTCGACGTGGATGGCCCGTCCGGTCACTTCGGAACCCAGCAGGCCCGGTGCGAAGACGGTCCGTCCATTCATGGTCTGGTTCGACACCCGGAAGTTCACGATGCCGGTGGTGAGCACCGTCGAGCCCTTGACCGGAGACCGGTTCAGAAGACTTCCCACCCANGTGGTACGAAGATCGAAGGGGATGGTGATGTGTTCGTAGGGCTCGAGACGCAGGCGGCCACCCAGATCCACGACGATCGGTGTCAGGGACATCGGGATCTCGTGTGGAGTCTGGACGATGGGTTCGAGAAGCATCAACTCCTTGATCGGTCCCTCGGGGCTGATCGCCAGGGGCA
Organism: Phycisphaerae bacterium; assembly: GCA_002591705.1. The sequence goes on along the minus strand of PAAB01000034.1, from coordinate 29,139 downwards.
TCGGAGCGTGATTCATCAACTTGATGTCGAGGATGACCGGATCGTAGGGTGAGACGGTCTCGATCCGGGGTTCGACGTCGATGGAGAATGCGAGTCTGGGGTCCGACGGATACCGATCGAATGCCGTGGGAATGGCGTCGATCAGTTCGGTCATCCGGACCGCTTCGTCGGTCATGGGAATCGGCGTTCCGAGCATCGCGGCGAGTCGATCCCGGCTCCAGACGCCGATGAGAGATCCCGCATCCGTTCGCACGAGATCGAGAAGAAGACGAGCGGCGTCCTGTCTTCGCCCCTGATCGCTGCGAATCAGAGCCAGCCCGAGTTTTGCGGCGGGATCATCCTTGGCGAGGGGCTCCAGCGTGGCTGCGGCGTCCTCGTCGAATCCGCGCCGGTAGCTGATCCAGCCATCGAATCGCTGAAGGGCCTTTTCGTCCATCGGAGCGAGTTTCTGAGCCTGATTGAGCCAGGACTGCACCTCATCCACATCACCGTCCAGCCAGAGGACGAGCCATGCGAGTTCGATCAGCGCCCAGGCCTGTTCGGTCGAAGTGTCCTTCTGACTGGCGAGGATGATCATCGCACCCTGGTAGGTCTCGATCAGGGAGGACAATGCGTCATCGGCCTCCTCACCGCCCCGTTCGTTCATGATGACCGCTCGGGTCGCCGCCAGGGTCGGAGTCAACGGAGCCTCCATCCTTGCCAACTCGATCGGCGAGAGAGATGGTGATTCCTGCTTGGTCATTTCGCGGTAGAGACGATCCGCCTCCATCTGACGGGATTGAATGACGTTCAAGGCGGACTCCGCGTCGCCGGACGCCCACTCCGCAATGGCAAGATCGGCCAGCAGATNACCGTTTGCACCCTCACCTCTGGCCATGAGTTTCGCAACGGCCAGTCGATACATCCTGCGTGCCGCCTCGTAGGCACCCGAGTCCATNAGGAGGTGAGCAAGAACGGGAGGCGTCGAACTGTCGGTGGGATCCGCCAACAGGAGCGTGACGAGAAGTTCCACGCTCACGAACGGATCCTCGACCCTCGATTGGAAGAATCCGGATCCCATCGCCACGGCTTCCGAATAGAAGGGGTCGAGATCGATCGATCGACCCAGCCACCGGCTGAACTCGTCGATGTCTCCGACGCGACGGTGGAGCAGGGCCAGTTTGAGGGCAATCCTCGATCCCATCACCTTGCCGATGGTTTCGACGTTCGAATCACTCAACAGGAGTTCGTAGGCCTTGATTCGTTCGTCGGCATGCTGATACCGGTCCACGGCCTGCAGAAGCCTTCGGAGCTGTGCCGCCTGGTTCGAGGGATCACTGGCAAGAAGGAGTTTCGTCGCCCGCTCGACCAGATCGCGATCCTCCGCCAACAACGCCATTTCGAGCAGTCGAGATGCGATCTGGGGATCCTCAGGATGCAGTCGGGCCGCTTCCATGAAGAAGTACTTGGCCAATTCGATCGATTCGACCGTGACCGGACGAATGACGATGATGTCGTTTCCGTACCGGAGGAGTTCGGTGGCAAGACGCTGTGAGGTCTTGGAATCGACCGTCGTGGGATCGGACCCNCCGTCCTGGATTCCCGATGCCGGGGCGGTACCGAGGGTGAGAACCACGAGGACCAGGGGCAGGAAATGGGTGTGCATCGAGATCCCCGAAGGCTGACGGGTGACCGATCCGGTCACTGGATAGTGAAATGGTAGGTCCCCGTTCCCGGTCCTGCCAACCAGGAGCCCCATTGAAAGCGTCCACGGGTATGGGGAGGCGGTTTCGTTGACACCCCTCAGGGGGGGTGATACCGTTTCAAATCCTTCAGATCACGGCCCCACGGGGCCCTGGGCGAAGCAGATCCATGCTCAAACGAATCACCTCCATTCTGGTCATGTCGGCGGCTCTTTCGGTGACGGTCGGTTCCTCCCGGGCCGCACCGCCGAGTTCGCTCAACAGTGTTGCAACCGAGACATCGCTCGATGACGGACAGCAGAAGCGGATCAGCGAATACGTGACGTACTGGATCACAAAGCTCGAATCCGGTACCCCGGAAGAGACCAAGCGGGCCCGCAACAAGCTGGTCGAACCCGTTCGAAGCATGCTTGGAAACTCGAGTTCCATCTTCCGGTCGACCTACGCCAGGGACCTGGTCCCTGGGTTGAAGAAGGTCATCGAGGGGGACGACCTCTACCGGTCCGTCAATGCCCTGCAGGTTGCCGGGTTCCTCGGTTCGGATCAGGTCATCCGGATGCTGNTCGATACGGCGGATCCCGATCTCGAATCCAGCCCTGAGAAGCGGTTGTGGGCCACGATCGCCATTCGTGAGGCCATTCTGAGCGGAAACCTCTCCCCACGGCGAATCAGTTCGTCCATCCGGAGTCTCGCCCGGTTCGCCGCAACGGAATCGGATTGGCGGGTTCTCACGAGGGGCATGGAGACCATCTCCTCCGCCGCTCAATCCGGGCTCTCGACGGATCAGGGAGGGGACGAAATCCGTTCCCTCGGTCGTGAACTCCAGTTGTCGACCCTCAGGACGACCATTGACCGGTTGACGGACAACTCGGGTGAAATAGAACTGATCTACGCTCTGCGTCCGGGGATTCTCGAGTTCCGGCAGCAGTATCTGAATCCCCAGATGGTCGAGTTCCGGCGCGAGATAGCCCTCGGAACCGCCCCCCAGCTCGGTCGCGTCTACCTCATTCTGCTCAATCACTACGACCGCATCCGGGACGACGAGAAACTCGCAGAGACGTCCGGATTGATGCTGCGGTTGAGCGAGGAGACGCTCAAGTTGATCAACTCCGACGTCGGTACCGGCGACACCCCCGCCGCCAACTCCCTGTCGGCCTGGAACAACGATCAGCGGTCGACCATCGAGGGGAATCAGGCCGCCTGGAACGCAGTGCTCTCCGCACCACCCTACTCGGGCAACTGATCGCACGATCCGACGGATCCACGACGCACCGGAATGCAATGTCGGCGTACCATGGGTGCGCTCGTTCCAAGGATGGTGCGATGCCCCGCCAACTCCCCCTCATCCTGCTGCTGCCCGCTTTGCTGCTTCTGGTCGTCTGGTACGACGATCCGGGACCGGATTCGGATTTCACGTGGAGCACGACCAGCGACGTATTCACGCTGGATCCGCAGCGAATGAGCTACCTCGAGGACATGCGGGTCGGATCGACGCTGTACGAGGGCCTGGTCAGATTCGATCCGGAGCGGAACGGGTTTCAGCCGGGCGCAGCATGGTCGTGGGACACCAGTGACGACGGACTGACCTGGACGTTCCATCTGCGCGAGGACGGACGGTGGAGCAACGGACGATCGGTGACCGCGCACGATTTCGCGTGGTCGTGGATGCGTCTGCTGACTCCCGACACCGCTGCCAGCTATTCGGGATTGTTTCTTCCCATCCAAGGTGCTCGGTCCGTATGGTCTGCACGCGACGATGATCTCGAACGGTTCGCCGCAGGGACCTTCGATGACGAGTCGGATCGCTCCGCGGAAGCCCATCGACTCTGGGAAGCACACGAACGACGATTCCGGGACGAAGTGGGAATCGAAGTCGTCGATGCATCGACCTTCAGGGTCCATCTCGAACATCCGATCCCGTGGCTCCTGGATCTGGTCGCATTCACACCGGCCGCGCCCGTCTACCGACCTGCGGTCGAGGGGTGGCCGGAGCATGAAGACACCGAGGCACCGTGGTTCGAACAGCCGACCCCGGAATGGAGGGACAGGGAGTTCGTGCGGATCGACGGTGAATCGGGACGACTCCTCCAGGATCACCGCTGGGCGAGGCCGGGCCGACTGATCGGAAACGGTCCGTACACATTGGCATCGTGGAGATACAAGCGCGATCTCAGATTGGAGGTTTCGCCCACCTGGCGGGATGCGGATTCCATCGACTGCAGGACGATCACCAAGGTCACCATCGAGGATCCGAACACCGCCGTGCTTGCCTTCGAATCGGGCGCCGTCGACTGGCTGAACGGAATAAACGTCGACTACCGGATCGACATGATTCGACAGCAGGAGGCGGGGGAACGAAGCGACATCCACGTGATCCCCGCCTTCGCCACCGATTTCTTCTCGTTCAATTGTCGTCCGTCGCTCGCGGACGGCACCGCAAACCCGTTCGCCGATGCGGCGGTCCGGAGGGCCTTTGCATCGGCGGTCGACCGGGAGACCATTGTTCGTCATGTCACCCGTCTGAACGAACCGGTCGCCACCGTCCTGGTCCCGGATGGGTCGATCCCGGGATACGATCCTCCCACCGGACTCGAACTCGATGTGGACCGGGCCCGACGTGAACTACAGTCGGCGGGATGGTCCGATCGGGATGGCGACGGACTGATCGAGAACGAAGAAGGTGACCCGTTCCCCGTCACGTCGCTTCTCTACACCACGAATACTCCTCGATTCAAGCGGATGGCGATCGCCCTCCGCGAGCAGTGGGAATCGGCATTGGGAGTAAAGATCGAACTCGTGGGCAAGGAGTCGAAGTTCTACCGAAACGATCTTCGGGAGGGTGACTTCATGATTGCCAGGGGAACCTGGTACGGGGACTTCGGAGATCCGACGACCTTTCTCGATCTGTGCCGGACCGAAGACGGAAACAACACCCGGAAATTCTCGGATCCGGGAATCGATGCGGATCTCGATGCGGCGTCGATGGAACGGAATCCCGCACGGAGAATGGAACTGCTCGAGGACATCGAGCGACGACTCTTCAACGAGCACCTCCCGATGATCCCGATCTGCCAGGTGGTCGATGTCCACATGTACGATCCGGACCGGATTTCCGGATTGTCCGATCACCCACGACAGGTCCAGCGGCTCTGGCGGATCGTGGTGGACGAGGCATCCGAAGCCGGACCACCGGATCCATGATCGTCCGAACCGGACATCCCCTGCTTCGACTCGTCGGATGGCGGCTTCTGCAGTTGCCGTTGATCCTGCTGGTGATCTACACCATCACCTTCATGCTTGCGTGGTTGATTCCGGGAAATCCGCTCGAACAACCGGAGGGACGGAGACCACCCGCCGAAATCGTCCAGGCCATGGAGGCCCGATACAACCTGGATGATCCGATGGGCTTCTATGTCGACTACCTCGGGGGCGTCACCGGATACGACTGGATCGTCTCGGGTGGAGATGGTCCGGTCATCGACTTCGGGCCGAGTCTCCGACACGAGAACTGGACGGTCAACGAGATCCTTGCTTCGCAGCTTCCGGTATCGATCGTCCTGGGCCTGTCGGCCATCATGCTGGCCTGCGTGATCGGTCTGCTGGCGGGCATTCTGGGGGCCCTGCGGCCCGGGGGACCGGTCGATGTCCTCACGCTGCTGATCGCATTGGTGGGAATCAGCCTCCCGGCGTTCGTGACGGGCACCTTCCTGCTGGTCGTGTTCGCCGTCTCGTTGGGTCTCTTCCCCGTCGGGGGATGGGGTGATGCATCCCACATCGTGCTGCCCGCGGTGGCATTGAGCCTGCCCTTCGCCGCGTACATCGCCCGGCTCGTCCGGACCGGGATGCTCGAGGAACTCCGATCCGATCACGTCCGGACGGCACGTGCCAAGGGACTCCCCGAACGTGTCGTGGTCTTCAAGCACGCGCTCAAGAACGCGTTCCTTCCCGTGCTCTCCTCCCTCGGTCCCGCAACCGCCGCCGCCATGACCGGATCGTTCGTCGTCGAGAAGGTCTTCGCGGTCCCGGGAATCGGGACGCATTTCGTCGATGCGGTCCTCGGCAAGGACATCACTCTGATCACCGGAGTGGTGCTGGTCTACTCGACGATGCTGGTGCTGCTCAACCTCGTGGTCGATGTGCTGTACCACTGGGCCGATCCACGGATCCGGCTTGGATGATCACATCGTGGGTCCGTATTCGGCCAGCTCGCCGAGTTCCTCGGCGATCCTGATCAGCTGGTTGTACTTGGCGGTCCGGTCGCTTCGGCACGGGGCACCCGTCTTGATCTGGCCGGCGTTCACGGCCACGGACAGGTCGGCGATCGTCGAGTCCTCCGTCTCGCCCGATCGATGACTGATGACCGCCGTGTAGCCGTTGTGCTGGGCAAGACGGATGGCTTCGAAGGTCTCGGTCAATGTTCCGATCTGGTTGACCTTGACGAGAATCGAATTCGCGCATCCCTCCTCGAGTCCACGTCGGAGGAAATCGACGTTGGTCACGAACAGATCGTCTCCGACCAGCTGCATCTGATCCCCCAGTCGCTCGGTCAGTCGTGCCCATCCGTCCCAGTCGTTCTCGGCCAGACCGTCCTCGATCGACCGGATCGGGTACCGGCTGGCCCAGTCCTCCCAGAGATCGATCATCTCATCCGTGGTTGCGATCCGATCCGGATTGCTGGAGAAGAAGCAGTAGCCGTCCTGATCCTTCGAGTGGGCTGCGGCCACCATCTCGCTCGCCGCGGGATCCAGTGCAATGAAGATCTGCTCTCCGAAGGTGTAGCCGGAACGGTCCACAGCCTCCTCGATGACCCGCAGTGCATCCTCGTTGTCCGAGAGATTCGGAGCGAAACCGCCCTCGTCTCCGACCGCCGTGGAAAGACCCCGGTCCACCAGGACCTTCCGGAGGCAGTGGTAGATCTCGACCCCGGCCCGCAGGGCCTCCTCGAACCGGTCGAACCCCCACGGTTGAATCATGAACTCCTGGAAATCGACGGTGTTGTCGGCGTGCTTTCCCCCGTTGAGGATGTTCATCATCGGAGCCGGAAGGGTTCTCGCCGATGCGCCGCCCAGGTATCGGTACAACGGAAGACCGGATGACTTGGAGGCCGCCCGGGCGACGGCGAGGGAGATGCCCAGCATCGCGTTCGCTCCGATGTTGGACTTGTTCGGAGTGCCGTCGGCCTCGATCATCAGCTGATCGATGTATTCCTGTTCCCTCGCGTCGAGTCCGACGATCTGCGGTGCGAGCTCGTCGTTGACGTTGTTGACCGCATGCTCGACTCCCTTTCCGGCGAACCGGGTCTCGTCACCGTCACGAAGTTCGACCGCTTCGTGCTCCCCGGTACTGGCACCGGAGGGAACCATCGCCCTTCCGATGGAACCGTCGGCGAGGATGACTTCGCACTCGAGCGTCGGATTGCCGCGGCTGTCGAGGATCTGCCGGGCGTGGATGGTGTCGATCTCTTGGTCCATGGGATCTGCTCCGGAACAGGGGGAAGGCGTGGATGATACCGCTCTCAGATCGGTGAGCTCTCCCGGACCGAGAGATGCTGCACGAGGTCCCGTACCACCCAACTCATCGCCCGGAGTCCGGTCCGGGTTCGGGCCGCAATGTGTGGATGGAGAATCGCGTTTTCGAGACCGAGCAAGGGGCTTTCGTCGGGAATCGGCTCGAGTGCATGCACATCGAGAATTGCGGTGAGGGAGTCCGACTCCCGGAGACGGTTCGCCAGAGCCGACTCGTCGATCACGAGTCCCCGGGAGGTGTTGACCAGAACCGATTCGTCACCCAGCCGACGGATCTCGTCCGGACCCAGGAGATTCAGGTTCTCCGGTCGACCGTCGACGTGGATGCTCAAGACATCGGATGAATCGAGCAGGGTCCCCCGGTCGACCGGTCGGGCCGAACCGCGATCGGCGGCGTTGATATCGAGCAGATCGTGGTAGATGACATCGAATCCGATGGCCGACGCGACTCGGGCGACACGGGATCCGATGCGACCGAAGCCGAGGACGCCGAAGGTCAGTTCGTCCATCTGGATCGCAGCCCGATCGGGCGCCCGCATGGCGGCCCATTCATCCGGTTGCAGGGCGGTCGTGACGCGATCCCGGGGCCGCAGGAATCCGGTCACGGCCGAGATGACGAACTCCACCACGGCCTGGGTGTTCGCGTCGGGAGTGTTGAGAACCCGGACACCACGATCTCGGCAAGCCTCGAGATCGACTCCGTCGAGCCCTACTCCGGCCCGCGCCACCACCCGCAGCATCGGAGCGCGGTCCAGCAGGTCCGAATCCACCCTGGTCGCGGTCCGAATGACGATGCCCTCGGCCCGGGTGAGAAGCTTGCCGAATCCCGGATCGGTGCTCGGAAGTTCATGGAGATCCACACGATCGGCCAGCCAGCAGCGGGCGGATTCGTCGATCGGTTCGGTCAGGATGACCAGAGGACGGTCCGTCATGATTCGTCATGGTACGCCCCATCGGTGGGGACGGCACGAAAGACGGTCGGCATGCGTCAGGCGTAGGAATGCAGTCCGGAGATCGTGAAATTGATGACGATCCAGTTGAAGAGCATGACTCCGCATCCCACGACGGCAAGGAAGGCGGTCCAGAGCCCCTTGTCGCTGGCGCGGTAGCGGACGTGGATCAGGATCGCGTAGATCAGGAAGGTGTTGAGGGCGAACACCTCCTTCGGATCCCATCCCCACGGTCGACCCCAGGAGTGGTCCGCCCAGATCGCACCCATGACGAGACCGGCCCACAGCAGGATGAACGACAGTTCGACGAGGATCATCGTCGTCCCGTCGAGCACCGCACCGAAACTGGTCCTCGAATCCAGGAGTGCCGCCTTGCCGCCGCGCCGGCGGACGATCAGTGACCCGATGCCGCCGGTTCCGACGTGTTCACGAATGTCGCGCTCCCCCTGGGTGAAGCGGAAGAACCGGACCAGCATGTACAGACCGGCGGAGACGAACGCCAGGAAGATCAGGACGTACGAGAAGATGATGACGTTGGTGTGGATGTAGAGCCAGACGTCATGAAGCACCGGCATTCGATTGCTGAAGTGGGGCGACAGCTGCAGCGGACTGAAGCTTGCGGCCATGAGTGCGAACATCGACGCCGCCGCACTGCCGAGGAAGAACAGGTTCTTCACCCGGGTACGCCCGAGGATCGCCTCCATGATGATCGCGAAGCAGCCGCCGAACCAGGTCGACGTGGTCACCGCCTCGAACATGTTGGTGTTCGGCCAGCGACCGGAGACGTACCACCGGAGGACCAGTGCGAAGGTCTGCAGCATGAAGGCCGCCGAGAAGAAGGCTATTCCCCCCCACCTCGCGCCGGACCATCTGTAGACGATGGCCATAAGGAAGAAGATGATCGACACGAGATAGATCATCCAGATCCAGGTGAATCCCTTCCACTTGAAGTAGGCGCTCTCCAGATGCAGACGCTGTTCCGATGGGTATTCGGCGAGTCGGGCGCGACCGGCCATGGGGAGCACCTGGCCGAGACGGGCGATGGCCGCGTTGGCCGCTGCGGTGTCCTGACGGTTCCAGGCCGCGACCACGGCGTTCCACGCCTGCACCATCGGATCCGCCGAAGCCGCGTTCGGGTCGAGACGTGACGAACTCACCTGGTACTCGTCGATGGTCATCCAGGGATCCTCGTACTGACCGCTGAAGGGCGGCAGCAGGATCAACAGTCGACGAAGCACCGTCGGATCCGAAAGGTTGACCGCCGCCTCGATCGCATCGACGGGTTTGGCGAAACGGAGGACATCGGAGCGGAGCCGTGCGAGCAGGTCCCGCACCGATGCGTTGTCCAGCAGCGTCTTGCTGGCGAGTCCGGTCTCCATGAACGCCTCGAGTTCCTCACGGGACGGTGGATCCACGGACCCCAACGCGGCATCGACAAGGATCGCCCGGAAGGGCTTCTTCTTGACGAAGTAGATGGGGGCTCCGTCGTACGCCTCGGGTCGGAGCATGAGGTCGAGATAGGTCAACGGCGGTGATTGACCATTGATCTCCCTTGGTCCGGTGATCGACTGCATGATCGAACGGGCGAAGGAGTCGTAGGATTTGATTCGTCCGTCCTGCCAGACCGCGACCACATCGAGTGGTGTGATGTCGACTCCGGCTGGGAACGGGGGCGGCGCGACGGTTTGCTGGGCATTTGCGGAGGATGCTCCGACCAGCAGCAGTGCGATGAGCAGCAGTATTCGGCGAATCATGATCCACCTCCCGCGGCGGCGATGGACTTTTCCTGTCTCCGGCGGACCAGCACCGGCTTCACATAGAACGCGTACATCAATCCAACGACCATCAGGACGCTTCCTGCAAGCTGGACCCAGACCCCCTCCCGGTTCCCCACACCGAGCACGGTGTAGTTCAGTCCGAGCGAGGGAACATCACCCGTGAATCGGGCCGGATCAGGAGGGTCCCACTGCGACTGGAAGAACCAGAATCCGTCCTGTTCGGCGGGTGCGTTGACACTGATCTCCGCCTCCTGGGATCCCTTCTGGTTCTCGAACTCCACCAGACTCGTCCAGTTGAGGATGCTCGAAGTGCTCCCCGTGAACCCACCGATGTGGTCCTGGGTGTCGAATCCGAGGAGTGAGACCCGGGACGGCAGCGGCTCATTCCGTCTCGAAAGCATCAGCTGGATCGTACGCCCGTCCTCCAGATCGACCGTGGTCGGTCGCCAGGGAAAACGCCGGAGTACGTCGTTGCGGGACGGGAACGGCCAGTGGTGATAGGCCAGCCACGCCTCGCGTCCGTTGGATCCGGGGACGTCCACACGGACCATCGAGTACATGTTGCCGATGGACGGATCCAGCTGGGCCTTCGGAACGATCGACGGTCTGGTCGTGGTGGTGGTGTAGGCCGAATAGCTCGGAATGGTCATCGAGATGCCGGGAACGAGCTCGACGGATTCGCCGATGACCACGTCCATCGCCACGGGCGGCTCTTCCGGCTTGAAGCTGGTGACGAGACGAAGTCGGGAATCCTCGGGTCCTGCGACGATGAGCACGGGAGCCGGGGGACGCGTCGACGGCTCGAAGCGCATCCTGATTCCGGTGTCGAGCTCACGTCGTTCGATCGTGTGGTCGGTCGGTCCGTCTCCCGGGGTCGGAAGCGGAAGATCTCCGTTGAACGACGTGTCGTCGAAGACCCATCGCATCCACCGATCACCGTCCTTCTCGATCTCCACCCGAACCATGGAGATGTCGCGGCCCTCGATCGAGAGACGCTCGTCGTACCTGACGGGCCTCCATGAATAGGGACTTCCCTCCACCGGCTGCATCGGAAGATCGGGGTCGACTTCGGACAAGCCTTCGATCGGAACCGTCTGCAGCGAACCCCCCTCGCCCGGAATCTCGATCACGATCCGGGGACCCCTCGGATTCACCAGCGCCTCGAATCCGGATTCGTCATCGATCCACATGAACTGCATCAGGGATGGATCCGCGTTGGAAGCGGACTGGTTCATCGCGAAGAGTTCGTACTGCTGACTGCGACCTTCACTGGTCCTGAAGTCGACGGTGACCGACGGAGCGAGTTCCTCTCCTCCGGGTTCGGTTCTGGTCTCGAGGATCGCAGCCCGCAGATAGTCCGTCACCGGAATCGGCATGTCGGGAAGCGGATCGAGATCCGAGATCGCCTCGGCCCGGAGATCCAGGGGCTTGATGTAGGTCTTCCCGTCGTCGGGGAAGGGCCAGGTGGTGCCCATCTTGGAAAGATAGTTGTTGTACCGGGGGAGGTCGTCGATCGGGCGTTCGATCCACGGTGATACACCAACGAACGTGTCGTCCTCGCCCCGAACGACCTCCCTGATGTACAGGGCCGAGGAATGCATGACATGGAATCGTTCGCGCACATCGGGCTTGAGACGGATCGAGAGGTCCTCGTCGATCACCGGCGTACCCACCACCTTGATCGCCCGCGCGAACGGCTGCTTGGGATCGCCACTGGAGACGAGATCCTCCGTGTACTGGGGATACCCGAGGATCACCTGACGGATGAAGCGCTGTTCCGGAGCCTGCACGGCGACGGAGACGGAATAGGCTCTGGTTCCGGAATCCCTTCCCGACAGGAGCTCCCACTCCGGGTCGATGGAGGTGATCTGGAACGACCATTCATCGTCACCCTCGCCCACGGTCGTGACCGAACCGGGCATCACGAGCATGTCGACCGGATCCTGATCGGGAACGGAGATCTGCATGATCGCCCGCGCGATGGGGACATCGCCTTCGATCTTGGTGGCGAAGTACTCGATGCTGCCCAGGACCAGCATGATGATTCCGGTGTGGATGGTCCACACCCCGAGATTGATCCGGTTGAAGGGAATCCGGCGGATGGTGGTCACCACCAGGACGACCGAGAACATGCCCACCAGAACATAGAACGGCCACCAGTGGAACCACTCGAATTCCGTCATCTCGAGCCAGCTGGCTTCGCGCAGCGCGTCCCAGGTGCTCGGCTCCCAGATCGCCCAGTGAATGGGGATGCCTGCGGATCCGATGGCACTGTAGATGAATAGCAGCACCATGAACACGATGCCGACGCGTACGCTGCTTAAGAAGTCAAGGATGAACTTGAATGGGCTCATTGGAGGGTCGTGAAATCATCGGCCCGAAACCTGATCGGGCTATGAATGATCGTAGACGCCATGACCCGTCTTGTTGCCAAGACGTCCCAAATCGACCAATTCGACGAGTTTTGGGGCGGGAAGGTACTTGTCATCGCCCAAACCACGGTGCATCACCAGCATGATGTCCCGACAGACGTCCAGACCGATGTGGTCGGCGAGCCGGAGAGGCCCCATGGGGAAGGCGCATCCGAGGGTCATGATCGAGTCGATGTTCTCGGGCTCCGCGACGCCGTCCGCCCAGGCGTGGAAGGCCTCGTTGATCATGGGCATGAGGACCCGGTTGCTGACGAAGCCGGCGAAATCGTTGGCGGGGACCGGAATCTTGCCCATGGCCTCCGAAAGCTCGATCGTCCGACGGGTCGTCTCTTCGCTCGTTTCGCGTCCCTTGATGACCTCGACGAGCTTCATCACGGGAACCGGGTTGAAGAAGTGCATTCCGATGACGCGATCGGATGCGGCGGGGACCGCTTCCGCAAGTTCTGTGATCGAGATCGAGGAGGTGTTGGTCGCCAGAACGACTTCCGGACCGAAGGTCTCGACCATCCGGACGAAGATCTTCTTCTTCAGTTCGGAGTTCTCGGTGGCGGCTTCGACGACCCAATCGGAATCGGATGCCCGACTCATGTCAGTGACACAGGTGATCCCGGCCAATGCCGAGTCGGCCTCGTCNCGNGTCATCCGNTCCTTCTGGACNTTGCGATCCATNGTCTTGGCGTGGTANCCGGANGCGCGTTCCAGCTGCTCCNCGGANACATCCACGAGNGCGACTTCGATTCCACGNGATGCGGCNACCAGGGCGATTCCACTNCCCATGGNGCCGGCACCGATGACCGCCATTTTNCGTACNTGCGACATNTTTGACTCCGCCGACCCGGGATCAGGATTCCCAGGACNTCANTTCGGGACCGGTGTACTCGGCCANCGGNCTGATGATCCGGTTGTTCTGGTGCTGTTCCATGATGTGGGCGCACCATCCGGTCACNCGGCTGGCCACGAAGATCGGGGTGTATTGGGGNACNGGAATGCCCATCGAGTAGTAGGTCATTCCACAGGGGTAGTCCACNTTNGGGTGGATGTTCTTCTCNNGAAGCATGATGNCCTGCACCTCNTCACCGAGATCGAACCACTTCTTCGCATCGGGATTCTCCTGGTCGGAGTACTTGAGGCCCCACTCCCGGAGGATGCCGGCACGGTGATCACCGTTCTTGTAGACGCGGTGACCGAACCCCATCAGCTTTCGCTTGGTGGCAAAGGCGTTCTTGAGCCATGCGTCGGCCGTGGCACCACCTTCGACGGCTTCCATGATCTCCGCCAGCATGTCCATTGCGGCTTCGTTGGCACCGCCGTGCAGCGGGCCCTTCAACGCGCCGATTCCGCCGCAGATCGCCGAGTGCATGTCCGACATCGTCGATGCGATCACCCGGCAGGTGAAGGTGGATGCGTTGAAATCATGCTCCGCGTAGAGGATCAACGACACGTCCATGACCTTGGCTGCGATCTCTCCCGGACGTTCCCCGGTGATGCAGAGGAGCAGGTTGGCTGCGTGGGAGAGGGAGGGATCTGGAGCCACTGCTTCCTTGCCCTCCAGGGCACGNTGGTGTGCACCGATCATCGCCGGAATGGACGCCATCAGCCGCTTCGACTTGCGNAGTTCGGCTTCCGGGGAGTTGTCCTCGCAATCGGGATCGAGGTGGGATGCGGCCGATATCGCGGTCCGCAGCGCGGACATCGGGTGCGTGTCGGGAGAGGTTCTGGCGATCTGCTGAACCAGTTCGATCACGCNTGGATGGGGATTCGCGTACTCGTTGATCTCCGCCTTGAAGGAATCGAGTTCGGCGGATGACGGCTTGTGTCCGACCAGCAGGAGGAACGCGACCTCCTCGAAGGTCGCGTGAGCCGCCAGATCGGCGATTTCGTATCCACGGTAGATCAGGTGCGACTGTCCGACCGAACAGATCTGGGTCTCACCGATGGTCTGGCCGGCGAGCCCTCGGGTATCGGGTTGCTTGGTCGACGTCGTCATGATGCTGGGTCCAATCGTGTAGAAGTGAGCGAAACCATCCCCAAAACGCCGGGGATGCCTCGAGCCAAGTGATTGTAGTGGATCGGAAGGGGATCGTCCGGGATTTGGGTCAGGAGGTCGGGGTCGCCGGATTGGGGTGGATCCACGGCGTTCCGGGGGTGTACCCGAGAAGGTCGTAGAGCTCCTCACGCGTCTGCATCGCNTCGAGAAGGCCAGAGACGTCCCCGTCCCGACCCAGCACCTCGAGTGCCTGCACGACCGCTCCCATGGCGATCCGCTGCATGGTCACCGGATAGATGACCAGGTCGTATCCGAGCTTCGAGAATGCCTCGATGTTCAGGATGGGCGTCTTTCCGAACTCCGTCATGTTGGCCAGCAGCAGACCCGGGCACCGCTCGGCGAACTCGCCGAATTCGTCCTCGGAGGTGAGTCCCTCCGGGAAGATCATGTCCGCACCCGCTTCACGGTAGGAAAGGGCACGATCGACGGCCGCATCCATGCCCTCGACCGATCTGGCATCGGTCCGGGCGATCACCAGGAAATCAGGANGGTTCTTCGCGGCCACGGCGGCACGGATGTTCTCGACCATCCGTTCCCCGGTCACNAGAGCCTTGCCGTCGAGGTGACCGCATCGCTTCGGAAAGACCTGATCCTCCAGATGCATTCCGGCCGCACCCGCCCGATCGTACTCGTGGACGGCACGGATGATCATCTCCTCCTCACCGTAGCCGGTATCGGCATCGGCGACGATGGGAAGCCCGCTGGCCTCCGCCACCTCACGGATGGTTCGACAGACCTCGGACATGGTCAGCATGCCGACATCGGGAACTCCGGAGGCGTTGGCCGTGGCCCCTCCCGAGATGTATGCCGCGCGGAATCCGGATGCCGCAATCGCCCGACCGACCAGGGCATTCCATGCTCCNGGGCACATCACGGTGCCCTCGGCAAGGAGCGTTCGGAGACTGGTGGCTGGATGGTCTGACATGGTCACATTCTAACTCAGGTCGAACCGGTGATTTCTCACCATCCCGCATGAATGTCCGATTCCGGGTAGTACCACTTCAGAATCTCGCGGAACGACTTCCCCTGCACACCGAGTTCCTGGGCACCGTACTGACANAGACCCACACCGTGTCCGAATCCGTGTCCCTTGATGGTGATCCGGCCACGATCCACCGAACCCGATGACCATCCGGACCACAGCGGCTTCATGCTCGATCGCGGCGCTCCCTCTCCTCTGAAATTGGACGCCTCGAGAAACTCCTGGATCGTGAGGTCGGCACGTCGTCCTCCACGGTCCGTGATCCGAAGGATGTTCGGACGACCGTGACGATTCCGACGGTGGACGTCGATCGACTCGATCGATGTCAGTCGCTCGAGAGGATGGTTCCGGTGGTGGGATGACCAGGCGGCAAGTCGGCGATGCAGCACCCTCGCCGACCGATCGATCTTCCATTCGAACAGCGGGGAGTTCGAACATGGATCGTCTCCATCGTGACCTTCGAGCGGGGGAATGTCGTTGACCGGAGATGGACTGATCTGGTCGACGGCAGTGGCGGCAAGCCCCCCGCAGCAGCTGCTGAAGTAGCCGGGTACCAATTGCTCGTTCCAGGACAGGACCATCCCCCTGGTCATCGCCTGGGCCTCGTGAGCGGTCCGGTTCTCCGTGATCCCCACGTACGCCTGGGATGCGGGGGATGCGACCACATCCCAGTCCCGATGGGACCGCATCTGAACCTCCATGCATGCGAAGCTCCGGGCGGCGACCGCCTGGGCGGCATAGCAGGAGACGTTCCANCCCGCGTACAGCTCGCCCGCAAGCACACCCGGGATGTAGTCCTCCATCGAAACATGTTCGACGAGGTGCCAGGATCCGGATTCGGANGCGATGCAGTGCAGCACACCGGCAAANCGGTGTTCACCTCCGGCGATGCGCAGGGGTTCGTCGGATCGGATGCGGATCGTGGATCCGGAATGGTGGATGGGTTCACCGTTCNGAGCGGACCGGACGATCCAGTGGTTCCCGCGGTGTTCGACAAGGACCGGTCCCGGGAGACGGGATGTGGAATCCGATTCCCCATCGATTTCCAGTGTGATCCCCCGCTCACCGACGGTGATCGGACCGTCGTCGATGCGTCCGGATTCCAGGCGGACCCGGACCGTGGGTTCCGTCCGGGGCAGGTGGAGTCGTATCCCCGGGCTTCCGGAGGAGGTGGTCTCCTCCCCGACACCACGTCGTTCGTCATCCGAACACGATGCGAGACAGACCATCACCAGGGCCCCGGTGAGGCGCAGGGATCGTGATGCCGTGGATTGCAGCGACACGTCAGTCGAGCATACGGAGGGTGAGACCGAAGGAGGCGAGTTTGTCCTTCACCTCGTCGAGGCTGGTGGCACCGAAGTTCTTGACCCCCATCAGCTCGGCTTCGGTCCTGGTCGCAAGATCGCCGACCGTCTGGACGCCGAGGAGCTGGAGCGCCTTGCGGGCCCGGACGGAGAGATCCAGCTGCGACATGGACTTGTTGAGCACGCTTTCGGACGCGACGCCCTTGAGCTGGTCGAGGATCTCCTCGCGGACCCGGCTGTACTGGTGCTCGATGTTCTGACCGAGACGGAGTCCCTTCATCGAGAGCATCTTCTTGATCTCCACCAGGGAGGTCTCTCCGAAGTTCTTGTAACTGAGCAGTTCGGCCTCGGACACCTTCAACAGATCGCCGAGAGTCCGGATCTGCATCTTCTTGAGACAGTTTCTGGCACGGACGGAGAGTTCGAAGTCGGTGACCGGCGTATCGAGCATCGCGTTTCGCTTCGCAACGTCCCGGGCCTGCTCCTCGTCGTAGTACATGTCACGGGAGGCGTTGATGTCCTTCATGAACAGCATGGCGCGCTGGTGGTTCGGATTGGTGTCGAGCACCTGCCGCACGCACTTCTCGGCCCGGATGATGTCGCCCCGGTCCTCGAAGATGACCGCGAGGTTGAGCAGGGCGTTGATGTGTGGTCGGTCCAGCATCGTCAGCCTGGTGTAGTGCTCGACCGCCTCGTCCTCCTCTCCCGCGAGATCCAGGAGGTAGGCCAGTCGGAAGGTGAGTGTGGCGGAACCGTTGCTGGCAACGGCCTTCCGGAGAAGGTCGATCGCTCCCTGGCGGTCACCATCGGAATCCATCGCCGTGGCCTGCTGGAGCAGGTCGGCCGCCTCCTGTGGATTGCCACTGGGAGCTTCGCCACCGATCATCGTGTCAAGTACGTCGCCTGCATGTGCCGCCACTGGGAATCTCCTGTCTGATGCCTGTTTCGAGCCGTGCAGTGTACCGGGGGCCGGATGCGGTCTCAATCCCCCATGGACCTCGACCGCTCTGACGGCCTGAAATCGTAGAATCCCTACCCATGAACCATCTTCCAACCGCACATCCGCGTCGAACCGGTGCTCTCGCTCTCCTCGTACTGCTCACGGGAGCAGTGGGATGCAGCACCTCTGCAAAACCGAGATTGGCATTCGAGGAGGTCCGCGGGACCGTGACGATCCACGATCGCGACGGGAAAACGTTGTCATGGGATCGGATGATCGAGGGATTCGACGAATCGGATGTCATCGTCCTTGGTGAACTCCATGATGATCATGTCGCACACCTTGTCCAGCGTGCGATCGTCGAGGATGTGGGNGTCCGGAGACCCGGGACGATCCTCGCGATGGAGATGCTCGAGCGGGACGAACAGCCGGTCGTCGACGACTATCGCGAAGGATTGATCTCCCCGGGGACGTTCACCAAACTCACCTTCTCGGGGTCCTGGGCGGGTGAGGGCAGTTGGGACGACTGGTATCTTCCGATCATCGATGCCGCCCACGAACGGGATGTGGCGGTGATCGCGGCCAATGCGCCGCGACGGTACGTGACCCTGGCACGGACCGACGGATTCGAACGTCTCGCCGAACTTCCCGATGACCGGCGGAGGTTCGTGGAATGGCCGGATCCCCCCATCGTGGACGGCTATCGGAAACGGTTCATGGATCTGATGTCGGGCGATGGTGAACGGGAGATCGACGAGGAGGTCGCCGAATCGTACTTCCGCGCCCAGCAGATCTGGGATGCGACCATGGCCGGTTCGGTCGCGATGAACGCACCCGACGACGGTGGAGCGGTCATCCTCATGCTGGGTCGGTTCCACAGCGACTTCGACGGCGGTACGGTCGTGATGTTGAGACGGATGATGCCCGAAGCGCGGATCAGGGTGGTCAGTCTCGGTCCCCCGGACGAGGACGAAGGGGTGCCGGCGGATCTCATGATCCGGGACCCGCGCGCGGAGGATTAGCGGTCTCCGGTCGATTCGGCTCTCGAGAGTCGATCCCGGATCGCACTCCACGATGGGCCTTCACCCGGACATTCCATGATGATCAGCTCGGCCCCTGCTTCGTCGGCTTCGCGCATTGCCGCATACATCCCCTCCGCGTATCCGACCGGATCCCNGGGAAGACGGAACACATGATCGAATCCGGCGTCGTCCGAGGTCGAGATGACTGCGACACGCTCGTGATCCGACGCCACCTCCCGCAGCTCGGATGGTGATCCGACGATCCGGATCGGAGTGCGGGTGGAGTAGTGACGACTGCGTGTTCCGGGTGAATCACCCTGGACAACCGAGTGGTGCGCATGGACCGCTCCGACTTCCTCCTCCAGTCGATCCCGGGAGATGGATCCGGGACGAAGCACACGGATGGTGTCTCCAGTGAGATCGATCACCGTCGATTCGATTCCGATCCCGCACGGACCTCCGTCGAGCACCAGGAGCTCGTCCGGATCGTCGATCGGAGCGAAGTCCTCGAGGACATGNNGTGCGGTCGTGGGGGATACCGAACCACTCCGGTTCGCAGAGGGTGCGGAGATCGGACCGCCGAATCCGGTGAGAAGCGANCGGGCAACGGGATGTCGGGGACACCGGATGGCGATCGTTCCCCTGCCCCCGGAGGCGATGGCGGGCACACCGTCCGATCGACCGAGCACCAATGTCAACGGTCCGGGCCAGAACGCCTCCGCAAGCCGATCACATCGTTCATCCCATCCGTCGGCGATGGATCTGGCCGCATCGGTGTCCGATACATGGGCGATCAACGGATTGTCGGATGGGCGACCCTTGATGCGGTAGATCGAACGGATGGCGTCGGGGTCGGTGGTACTCGCTCCGAGACCGTAGACGGTTTCGGTGGGAATACCGACGACACCACCGGAATGGAGGATGGCAACGGCCTCCGAAAGGATCTCTTCCCGGGGAGACTCGATCCGGATGTTCATGGATCCGTGGGTTCGAGTACCGATCCCCAGTATGCATCCTCGTCGATCTGCTGGAGACCGATCTGATGCATGTCCAGCACCGTACCCATTGCGCGATGAAGCTGTACCACCGAGGTGTTGAAGCTGGAGATGGCCTGGAACTCATCGCTCCGTGCCGTGGCCAGTGAGGCCTGGGCACTGAAGATCAGGTTGAGGAAGGTGGGAGTGAGACTGGCGAGCGTCTCTCGTTCGACCTCGAGCGCCCGCAGGTACTCCGCGGTGGCGAGACGCGCCACCCGGGTGGCGTTGATGTACTCGGCGTTGTCGATGACTTCCCGCATCGACGTCTTGACGTCGAGGATCGCCTGCTGGATCGATGAACGGTAGGCGAGCATGGCGGATGAACGACCGAGTCTCGACTCCCGCCAGGCCGCCTCGGCGGCCCGGTTTCCCAGTGGATACTGGAAGGCGAGCCCGAGCACGTAGGAGATGAAGTCGCCGTCGAAGGTCCGGTCGTAGCTCTGACCGAAGTCGTCGGACATGCCGGTCGTGCCGATCTGGGCCTGAAGATCCAGTTCGGGAAGCCTCCCGTTGTCCGCCACCACCTCCTCGATCCTTGCGATGTCGATCTGGAGGACCGATTTCCGGACATCGGGCCGCTTGGCGATTGCGGTCAGGAGGGTCGATCGAAGATCGAGCGACAATGGGGTGTGGACCATCTCGTCGATCGGAGCCAGGACGGACTCGCCCGCAAGGGGGTAGCCCGGATCGTTGATGAGGACCTTGAGGGTGTCCGAGGACTCCTTGACGGCCTGTTGGAACGAGATGACGTCCGCCACCCGCTGTTCGACGATGGAGACCGCCTGGGCCCAATCGGCCAGACTCGCATCGTAATTGCGACGAAGATCGATGATGTCCCTGAGTTCGACCGCGGCGTCGATCAACCACAACTGGATTCCGAGGGCCCGCCACGAGAAGGCGAGATTCCAGTACGCGATCTCGGTCTCGGCGATCGTGTCGATGAGACTCTGTCGAAGCGACTCGATGGATTCCTGCTCGAGCTTTCTGGCGATGTAGACCTGGGAGAGGTTCACCTTCTCACCGAATCCCCTGAGGATCGGCTGCGAATAGTCGAGGGTGAGCGATGGTTGCCAGTAGGGATTCGGGCTGTAGGTGACGTTGTCGTCACCCTGCACGTTGCTCCGGATGAGATCGGTCGAGACCTGAACCGAACCTCCGGATGTGAGCTGCTTTCCGAGACTGATCTCGGCGTCGTTGGTCCGGATGTTCGCGATGGAGGGATCGACGTTCGGAGCCACCCCCTGAATGGCGATGTTCTGGTTCGGGGTTCTGGTTCTGGTGAACGAATACCCGCCTCCGAGCACGACGTCGAAGATGGCCTCCGCCTGGATCACCTGCTCCCTCTGGATGGCGGGTTGGAGCCTTGAATTCTGGAGCTGCAAATTGTTCATCAGGGCCATTCGGACACAGTCCTGAAGGGTGATCGGACGCTGGCCCTGCGGATCGCCGTTGAGATCGGTTCCGAGATCGTAGTCGAGGTCCGAACCCGCGGGAATCGGGACAAGCTGATCGAGTTCATCCATCCGGTGGGCGAGGGCCTCCTCGACCGCGGATGGAGGCGGGGTCGTGCCCACCCGGTTCTCCAGGCCGTCGACCTCCTCGAGTTCACGTTCGATGACCCGGGTGATGAGCGGATCGAGCAATGGACCTGCGTCCGGGCTGTCGAGGGGTGAACCACAGCCGGCGATCAGAATCGCAGTTGTGAAGAGGCTGGGGACGGCTCGGTGCATGGGTGCTCCTGAATGAGGCAACACACTACCACGGTGCGGGATCCACTGCCGTGATGTACGTGTTGTCATCCCCGGCGTGTCGTGTTTGGATGTGGAAAACAGCTTGGAAACTTGCCTTGAAACCGGTGGTTGGATACATTCGGAATCGAGTGGAACGCATGAAGCGATTCGAATCCACTCGACGGAAGACCAGTGGCACAAGGAGGTCCCCAGATGGTTCGTCGCGTCAATTCATCCCTCGCCTGCTTCTCGATGCTCGTCGGAACGGCCCTGGCCGCTCCGGTGACCGCGGAACCGAATTGGTTCGTGGTGACGGGTCAGGATGTCCAGATCCGGTGTGGAGCCGATTCGAGCTACTACTCGTTCGCAGTCGCACAGGAGGGTGATCTACTGGCCGTCAATGGCGAGAAGTACAACTACGCCAGAGTGCGAGCCATGGGACCGGTCTTCGAGAAGGCCTACGGATATGTGAAGTACCCGACCAACGAGGATGGTCGTTTCAAGGTCGAAGCCGATGGATCATCGGGTACGACCATGGGTGCGACACCGATACTGGCCCCGAACCTGAACACGAACGATCTCGCCCATTCATGGAGGCAGCTCTGCATCCTTCCCGGGGGTGAGAAGCTCGATGTGATCGAGACATGGAACATCGAACAGGACGGACTCCATGCCGTCCCCCACACCGTGCACCGGGTGTCGCTTCCGGTCATCGCCGAAGGCTGGGTGAACATGGCGGACCTCCGACCCGCCACGACCATCGAGACCGCGGCATTGAATGGTGGGGAGACCGTGGAGACCACAGAGACCGTGGAGACCGAAGACACGGAAACCACCGTGGTCATGGGCGGGAACGAGTCCATCACCGGCGAGGATCCGGTCGCCGGCGGTCAGGATGATCCTCCGGTCTTCGTGCTGAACGAGGTGCAGCCTTCCATTCTCATGCAGTGGATGGAGGTCGAGGAGCAGGAAGCGGTTGTCGAGAACGAAGAGGTGGAGATCGTCGTCGAGGAGCGGACCTTCCTCATGATGATCGAGGAGTCCTACGAGGGTGTCGTCCTTTCCGATCTCGATGACGAGGAGCTGACGTGTCTTCGGGACGACTTCATCCTCGCCAGCGAGGAGGAGGAGGATCCGATCCGATCGAGGTATGCGATGATGCGTGCCAACCAGATCGACGTGTACGCCACCCTGAAAAGCCAGAATTCGGTGATCGACGGTCTGCAGAACCGGGTCGAACGCTCGAAGTCGGATGCTGTGGATCGTGATCTCGCGATCTCCAACACGGGTGACTACGAGATCGTCGGCCGCCTGGGAACTTCGGGGGTCTTCAACGGTGACGAGCGGCCCCTGCTCTACAGGATCCAGGATCCGAGGACGAACCGGACCCTGGCCTACGTACGGCCCGAGTCCAACACGATGATCGGGGACATGATCGGACAGCACGTCGGGGTGATGGGAATCCTCGAATACGACCCCGCCCTGCAGGTCAACATCATCAATATGACCCGGGTCGATCTGATGGCTTCGAATACGGCCTACGTTCCTGTAGACTGAACCGACACCGCACGGGGCATTAGCTCAATTGGGAGAGCGCCGCCTTTGCAAGGCGGAGGTTATCGGTTCGAGCCCGATATGCTCCATTGTCCGTGGGACATCGATCCGAGGAATCCGACGATCGTCTTGATTTCCGCCGGATCGGGATTCGGAACCCTCCGAACCCAACCCGACACCGCACATTCGGATGTCCGATTCCGTCACCGTGAACGGTTGATCAGATAGATGTCGTACCGGGCAATCTTTCCGGACACGGAGTGGTCGGGTCGGGCGACGAGGGGTTCGGCACCGGTGGACCGCTTCACGACCACGCGTCTCGTCGCGCGGGACATCGCGGCATCGAAGAGTTCACAGCTGTCACGGGGGGATCCCGCAAGCAGACGGAGAAGCTGCGCCCGCTTCTTCGGGAGGGCCGATCTGTGATTCGTCACTTCGAACATCGGATCGAGGTAGACCGTGTCCACCGGTGCGTGTCCGGAGAGGATGTCGACCGAATCACCGTGGATCGATCTGAGACGATCCCCCATCGCCGCGGACAGGAGTGGATCCGATTCCGCGTTTCGAATCGATGACTGGAGGAGGAAATGGATCACCGGATTGCATTCGATGGCGGTGATGTCGTGTCCCATGCAGGCGAGCATGAATGCATCGTGTCCGAACCCGGCGGTTGCGTCGATGATCGAATGCGATGCACCGGTTCGTCGGGCGGATCGATCCGCCACCGCTCTTCCCAGAAGTTGGTTACGGGAGATGTTTCCGGATCCGGTTCTCGTGTCGACGTTCGAAAAGTCGACCCGGGTTCCCCGGCGAACGGATGTCTCGCTCATGACCTCCACATGGTGATCGTGCAGGACCAGGCGGATCTCCCCCGGACGGACCCGTTCCTCCGGCGGCGCCTGCAGCCCGAGATCATGCCGCAGGGAATCGACCTCGGTTCGGCGATCCGATGATGTCGAATCGATGGTGATCAGGGGATCCATGAAGGACGGAGTCCGGTGCACGGGGACGGGGATATCGGGTTGTATAATCGCGCCATGAATCGGTGTTCGATCATTGGTGCGATCTCCCTGGTGGTCATACTACTTGGACCGGTCGGCTGCTGTGCCCACCGGGAAACACCCCGTCGAATATCGAGAATCAATCACGTCGTGTTGATCAAGCTGCTGGACCCCGGTCTCGCGGGGCAGCTCGAATCGGATTGCCGGAACCGTCTGGAGCGGATTCCGACCGTGACCGGAGCGTTCACCGGGCGTCATGGTGATTTCGGACGCACGGGCATCGATGACGGATATGACGTTGGTTTCTTTGTTTCGTTCGATACGGATGAGGCGTATCGGGGGTACCTCGAACACCCCGATCACGTCGATTTCATCACGGAATGGAGACCGAAGATCGAATGGATCAGGATCCACGATGTCGTGGATGAAACAGCCCGTTGATACGTCAGGGGCTACAATGGGGTGACCCATGTCAAGAAGACCCTCGAAGAAGAAGAAGCAGCCGAAGCGCAAGGGTTGGAAGACCGCAAAGACCGCGGACATCCTCGAACTCTACGAATTGTCCGTTCAGGAGCCGGGAAGCGAAGTCGACATCATCGATCAGGTCTGGCAGGAACAGCGTGGCCGGACCGCGAAGATCCTGCGTGAGGACTTCTGCGGCACGGCGGCCATCTCGATCGAATGGGTGAAGCGGAGGGAGGAGAACAACGCCTTCGGCATCGATCTCGACTCCCCCACCCTCGAGTGGACACGGAAGCGAATTCCGGACCGTCTGGATGATCACCAGCAGTCGCGCATCGATCTGATCGAGGGAGATGTCCTCACATCCCCCACCCAGTCGAGCGACACGATCCTGGCCACGAATTTCAGTTATTTCATCTTCAAGACCAGGGAGGAGGTCCGGAACTACTTCAGGATCGTCCACGAAGGTCTGGTCGACGATGGTCTGTTCATCCTCGATGCATACGGCGGCAGCGATTCCTATCTCGAGATGACGGAGGATCGGGATCTGGATGGATTCACCTACACCTGGGATCAGAACTTCTTCGATCCGATCACCGGCGACGTCGTGAATCACATCCACTTCAAGTTCCCGGACGGAACCAAGATCAAGAAGGCATTCACCTACGAGTGGAGATTGTGGACGCTTCCCGAGATCCAGGAGCTCCTGCTTGAGGCCGGTTTCAAGGACACCGTCGTCTACTGGGAGGGAACGGATGACGAGACCGGTGAGGGGGATGGTGAATGGGCCGTCTCGAAGCGTGGCGAGGCCTGTGAAGGGTGGGTCGCCTACATAGTGGGAATCAAGTGACGGTTTCCGGGAGAGTGCCGTGAGTCTGATCAACAAAATACGTGTCGATGACGAACTCGCCGGAATCCTCGGAGAGGAGCTGGATCGGGTGGGCGGCATCCTCGAGGATCAGCTCCGCAGCGAACACGGGATCGTGAACGATCTCTGTCTGCACATCGAGTCCTACCGGGGAAAGATGCTTCGACCGTCGCTGGTCATCCTTTCCGCATTGACGTCCGGATCGAAGTCGATCACGCATGCACACCGGGTAGTGGCGGCCGTGGTCGAGATGATCCACATGGCGACCCTGATCCACGACGACGTCCTCGACGAGGCGGACACCAGAAGGGGTGGCCGCACGATCAACAACCTGCACGGAAACGAGATGGCGGTGATGCTGGGTGACTACCTGATCTCCAACTCCTTCCACCTCTGCTCATCCATCGAGCAGCCGTGGATCAACTCCATCCTGGGGTCGATCACCAACACACTGTGCGAAGGGGAATTGATCCAGCTTGGAAACCGCCAGAACCTCGATATCGACCAGCAGACGTACTTCACGATCGTCGAGAAGAAGACGGCATCGCTGATCGGTGCATCCTGTCGAATCGGTGCCATGCTCTCCGATCCCGAGGGCCGTTCGGCGGATCACCTCGAACGGTTCGGTGTCTCCTGTGGGATTGCCTTCCAGATCACCGATGATCTCCTCGATCTCGTCGGTGATCAGGATGTGGTCGGAAAATCCGTCGGTCGTGATCTCGAGAAGGGCAAACTGACCCTTCCGACCATCTACGCCATGAACGAGATGGAGGGTGACGACCGTCGTCGTCTCGTCGACCTGATCGAGAAGAGGGATCTGGTTGGGCTCCGGTCCGTGGTGCGGGATGCGGGATTGATCGACCGTGCGATGGACAAGGCGTCCGGTCTCGTCGAATCGGCGAAGAATGAACTCGAATCCCTCGACGAGACACCGGCAAGGATCCTGCTGGGATCGCTTGCGGACGGAATCATCGATCGCCGGTACTGATTCCGTGTTCAGCCTTCGCCACGTGAGACCTTGTTGCACATCACGATGAGATGTTCGACCCGCTCGATCGCCGATGCGAGTTCGCAATCGGATTCTGATTGGATGTGGTCCAGAACCGGAATCGATTCGGGAATGATCCGCGCAGCCGACCTGGCTTCCGAAGCCTGCTGGATCATCCGGCCCAGGAGCGAGCAGTCCACCGAATCCCACGTGGTCATCCACCTCGACAGGCGTCGTCCGTGACGGTGCGACAGGTCGTCGATCGAACCGATGATGGCATCGCATCGACGTCTGGTCATTCCGCGTGGGGTATTTTCTCCGCGATCTGGTCCGTTGTTCATGGTTGCTAGATCGGTCCCGGGAAACCTCGACTTCGACGGAAATGGATATTCCGTGCGGAATGGTCCCGGATCGTCGATGAGGGTTGATTCCGGTGCATGTCGTTCGATAGCATGACGGGTTCATGTATCGCACCCCGGCCGCGCGAAAGCGCTGCTCCAGGAGGATTCAAGATGCTTCCGAAGAGGCCCCCCCGGGATCAACGGGTGGGATTCATCTACGCTCCCCCCTATCGGATCCAAGGGATCAGCATCGGTGGTGAGCAGACGGTGGTCCAGATACCCGAACTCGGATTGAATTTCGATATCGGACTCGCACCCAGGATGTCGATCTCGGCACCCTTCGTCGCATTGAGTCATGGTCACATGGATCATGTGGCGGCGCTCCCCTACTACTTCAGTCAACGCATGTTCCTGAAGATGGTTCCGGGCACGTGTGTATGTCACCCGGAGCTCGCACCCCACCTCAGGATGATGATGCAGGGGTGGATTCAGGTGGAGAACCAGCAGACACCGCACGTGATCACCGCCCTGGCACCGGGTGAGGAGTTGGAGATCAAGCCGTCGGTGATGTTGAGGGCCATCGAGGCTCGGCACACCGTTCCCTCGCTGTCGTACGCCGTCATCGAGCACCGGAGCAAACTGAAGGACGAGTTCACGGGGCTCCCCCAGTCGGAACTGAGGAGAATCCGCTCGGAGGGGAACGAGATCACCCACACCCTCAAGGTGCCCCTGGTGGCCTACACCGGGGACACCGAGATGAACGAAAATCTCGTCTCGACCCCCTTCAGCGAGGCCGGGGTCGTGGTGACGGAATGCACCTTCTTCGACGATGAGCATTTCGACCGGGCCAAGGTCGGGAAACACCTGCACGTGCGGCATCTGAAGGAATTAATGCAGTCCTGGAAGGCCGAAACGGTGATCGTGATCCACACCTCGAGGCGGACCCACCTCGAAACCGCAAGGAAAAGGATGATCGAAACCCTCGGTGAGGATTCGGAGAGAATCCTGTTCCTGATGGATCACCACCGGAATCGAATCCGGTACGAGCAGCAGGAAACATCCCTCCGGGATGAAAAAGAGGCCGCAGAAGGAGGGGGAAATGGTTGACGACCCGATCTCCGTTTCGGTAGTTTGAATGGAGAGAGAGGATTTGTCCGGGGAATTGAAGGGGAACAGCCGCCCAGGGAGGGGCAGGCCTGTCGGGCAACATGCAGGGATTGCGTGGTTCAATGTCCAGCCCGAAGGGGCTGGGGAATCCGTTGGAATGATGCACATTGAACAGAAGACAATGGATTCACTGCTTCACCACCTGCGTGAACACCACACCAGCATCTGCCGACACTGGTTCGAGGAAATAAGACCGATCGATGTCAACGACGGTGTCCTCCGCCTCGTCATCGATGAGCAGGTCCGCCTCAAGTATCTGCAGCGGTGCTGCGTGGAGCAGTTCACCGACTCCGCCCAGGCCGTCACCGGCAAACTCGTATCCGTTCGCTTCATCGACGAGCAGGAGGCGAAAAGCAGTGATTCGAACACGCGGGACCAGAGCAACCGGGAATGGGCCCATACCGGGTTCAATCAGTCCGGATTCGACGAGGACATGCTTCTCAGCCCGGACTACACCTTCGATTCGTTCGTCGTCGGACCGGACAACAGGCTCGCCCACGCCGCCGCGATGGCCGTGGCGAAGAAGCCCGCGAAGGCCTACAACCCGTTCTTCATCTACGGTGGAGTCGGTCTCGGGAAGACGCACCTCCTCCAGGCGATCTGTCAGGAGGCGATGCGGAACCATCCCTCCATGAAGATCTACTACACCTCCTGCAACGGATTCATGAACCAGTTCCTGGATGCGGTGCAGGCGGGTCAGATGAGTTCGTTCCGTCATCGTTTCAGAACCTACGACCTCCTGGTCATCGACGACATCCACGATCTCTCGAAGCGCGGTCCTTCCCAGGAGGAGTTCTTCCACACCTTCAACATCCTCTATCAGGGAGGTCGACAGATCGTCCTGAGTTCCGACGCCCCCCCGAACGAGATTCCGGAACTGGAGGAGCGTCTGATCAGCAGATTCAACTGCGGTCTGGTCGCGAACATCGAGCGTCCCTGCTACGAGACGAGGGTGGCGATCATCAAGAGCAAGGCGCAGTTGAAGGGAATCCAGCTTCCCGACGACGTCACCAGCTACATCGCGGCGAAGATCGACACGAACATCAGGGAGATGGAGGGTGCGATCACGAAGCTCCAGGGGCTTTCGCTGGTCAACGATTCACCCATCAACCTCAGTTTGGCGAAGAAGGCCATTGGACAACGAATCGTCTCCCAGGGTGTCACGCAGATGAGTATCCAGGGGATCATCGAGACGATCACGACGTACTACGACCTGAAACTCGCCGATCTTCTGTCCAAGAGACGGAACAAGTCGATCGCCCTCCCACGACAGATCGGGATGTATCTGGCCCGGAAGCACACCCGGTTCAGTCTCGAGGAGATCGGTGG
>PAAB01000033.1 GCA_002591705.1 Phycisphaerae bacterium | reverse complement strand
CGGATTCACGAAAGGATTTCTCGCGGGCACCACGCGGGGTTGAGGCTGGTGAAGGCTGGTTCTACCATCGTTGCCCTGGAGGTCTGATGGACGAACATTCCAGGGAATCCAACGCCGCCCGCAAACCCGACGATACCGATGCGTTGTTCGCCATGGACGCCCTGGGGCCCCTAACCGACGAGACCGGTGAGTTCCGTCCGTCGCTCGACGTGCCCACGATCACCGACTGCTACGCACGGGGAATCGAGTGCATCCGACGCCGGGAATGGGACACCGCCA
Organism: Phycisphaerae bacterium; assembly: GCA_002591705.1. Next base: position 27,235 of record PAAB01000033.1, on the reverse strand, counting down.
TTGGGTACATCCGTAAGGGACTCGATCTGGATCCGCTTCGTCGCAATTCGCAGACGGTGATCGCCCTGGCGAACATGGGCTTCTGTCACGACAAGCTGGAGGCGTACGAGGAGGCCATCGCCGCCTACACGCTGGCCATCGAGCTCGATCCCCAAAGCGAGCAGGCCTTCGCCGGTCTCGCCTGCGTGTACATGGATCTTGGTCATCCTGCCGAGGCGTTGGAAGCGGGGGAGCGTGCGGCAATCCTTCGGCCCGACAATCCTCTGACGCATTACAACCTCGGCAACGCCCACATGGCCATGCAGGACTTCATCGGGGCCATCGAGTCGTACCGGCAGGCGATCACGCACCGCCCGAATCTGTTTCACGCCTGGCTAAACATGGGCATCTCGTGCGAAGCAATCGGTGACATCGAAGGGGCGGTGACCTCGTTCGAGAACGCGATCCAGAGTCGGCCCGAGTACGCGAAGGCCTATTTGAATCTCGGCCTGGTCTACAGTCGACAGGGGCGTCACGACGATGCGGTCGCCGCGTTCGAGCGTGCCCTCGAGCGGGATCCGGAAATGAAGAAGGTCTGGATCTTGCTGGGACTCGCCTGGCGGTGCAAGCGGAACGAGTTTAAGGCCATGGAGGCCTTCAAGGCGGCCGTGGCGGCGAACTTCTATCCGGAGAAGGCCTGGCACAACATCGGACTCATTCATGCCCACGCCCAGCGCCACGAGGACGCCATGCAGTCGTTCCGGACCGCCCTGCAGTGCAATCCGGAGTACGCCAAGGTCCATGTCAGCATCGGACTCGAATACGAGCGGGTGGGACGGGACAGCGAGGCCGTGGAGGCCATTCGGAACGGACTGCGTCTTCGTCCGGCCCTTCCCAAGGCGCTGATTGCCCTGGGCTCCATCCACGCCCGTCATCACCGGTTCGACGAGGCCGTGGAATGCTTTGAAAAAGCCGCCGGCTACGCACCGAATGATGACGGAATCCACGTCCGCATCCTTCGCACCCACCTTGCCGCCGGACGCCGCGATGCGGCGATGGCCGAGCTCAAGTACCTCGAGGATCGGAAGTCGCCGCTGGCCGAGCAGGTCATCGGCGAGATCTACCCCACCTGAGACGCTGCGGTCCAGTGTGGTGTTGGCTCACACGTGGAGTCTCGCGTCATCCGATGGATGGTGACCGTGACGCGGTTCAGGCCAAGCCCGAATGGTCCATCTTCTTTCTGATTCTGGCGGTCAGACTGACCTGCAATGAACCGCGGACGACGAGATCCACGCCCAGGAAGAGAATAAGCACCACCGGGGCGAAGTTCGGCAGGGCAAAGAAGACGATGCCCAGGGCGATGCCGACGAGTCCGTGGATCGCCAGCAGTTCCCACCCCGCCCGTTCCTTGTTGGAGAACGCCAGGGTGCATTCGACGATGCCGCGGACGAGCAGCGTGATCGCGACCGCGTAGATCATCATCTGCAGGGACTTCTCCGGCCAGATCAGCAGGACCAGTCCGACGGCGATCGGAGTCGCGGTCACGACCCAGTACACGACGTGCAGGTTCAGACGGGAGGCCATGGCCAGTCGGACCCCCAGGATCACGCCGCCGAGGATGCTCATGATGCCGACGAAGGAGATGAACATGCGTTCACCGTCGCGTGCATTGAACACGAGGATGGCCGCGAGAAGAATCAGCAGGCAGCCGTCGATGACGATGCCCCAGGACGATCGATGGGCCCGGGTCGGGACATCGAGTTCATTGGCGGGAAGGGCATCTGGGGAGGTGTCGGTTATGTTCGGTACTCAGTCGTCGTCGAGGATTTCATCGCGACTCTCCGATTCGAGTCGCTGGCGCAGTGCATGAATGCCGTCGGGTTCACCGATGATCGTCACGGCATCACCGTGATCAAGGACGGTATCGCCGCTGGGGATGATGGTCTGCGGTCCCCGGTGGATGACCGCGACCAGGCAGCCGCTGGGCAGATCGAGTTCGTGCACGGCACGGGTGATGAACTCGCGGCCCGGACTGTCGTGGTGCAATTCCAGCGACATGGAGCGATCTGTTCGGAGCAGGATGTCGCGTATCTCGGCCGGCGTGTCCGCCTCCATCCATTGCTGCATGAAGCCCTCCTCCTCTACGCTGCCGGCCAGCTTGGCCAGCAGGCGGAGATGCAGGGCGGGATCGTCGTCGGGGCTCACGAGGTAGAAGACCGCCTCGACCGTCTCGGAGGAACGGCTGGTGGCATCCTGATCGAACTCAATCACCAGGCCGTTGCGGATGCGGGCCAGCACCATGCACGGTTCCTCGATGTCCCGATGACGCAGATGGGGCAGGGCGAGTTCGGCGCTCACCGGCGTCGCGCCGATGCGGGTGCCCTGCATGAACTCCCTCGCGATCATGTCCGCATCGAGACCGGTCGACCGGGAGAGCTGCTCCGCCGCCTGGCGGGTGATCGATTCGAAGGTCGCATCGTGCGTCGCGTCGATGACCGGTGCGGAGGCGAGGATCCTGTCGAACGGATCCGCCTTGCGAAGACCCTTCTCCTTGATGATCTCCCGAAGCTCGATGTCCAGGGGATCGAACCGGTTCTTGCCCAGTCGGGCGAAGACGTGGTGGATCGCCCCGTACCGTCGCACCCGGGCCCGTGCGTACCAGAAGAACCAGATGATGCCCAGCGCCACCATGCCGATGGCGAACACCGTGGCCTCCCACTTGAGGAAGCCGATCACGGCGATGCTGAGGAAGAACCCCAGCAGCGGGATCCAGGGGTACAGGGGGGTCCGGAAGCCGGGATCGTAGGAATGGATCCCGCTTTCACGCATCACGATGACCGCGACGCAGAGAAGGCCGAAGAGCACCATCTTCGTCGTGCCCGCGTATTTGGCGATGACCAGGGGATCCATCAGCACCACCTGGAGCACGACCATGCCGCCGGTCAGGAGAATGGCCATGAGCGGGGTGTTGAACCGCCCCAGACGACGGAACACCACCGGAATCAGGAGGTCCCTCGCCATGGCCAGCGGGTAGCGGGAGGCACTGAGAATGCCGGCATTGGCTACGGAGATGAAGGCGGCGACCGCCGCGACCGAAAGCACCACGCGACCGGTGGGGCCCATGATGATGGCGGCGGCGTCGGCGGCGGGCGTGTAGGTGTTCGCCAACTCGTCGGCCGGCATCACGCCGATCATGATCACCAGGCCGACGATGTAGGTCACCATCGCCACGCCCAGGGACAGGAAGATCCCCATCGGGATGTCGCGTTCGGGATTTCGGAACTCCTCGGCGACGCTGGCCAGCTTGGAGACCCCCATGTAGGAGATCATCACCACGCCGATGATGGAGACGATCGATCCGGTTCCGTGCGGCGCGAAGTCCTTGAAGTGATCGAGATGGATCTCGGGCAGTCCGACGCAGGCGAAGAGGGTCAGGATCGCGAGCACGCCCACCACCAGCACGTTCTGCACGATGGTCGCCTTGGCCGTCCCCAGCACGTTGAGCACGGTGAAGACCACGGCCAATCCGACCGCGATCGTCATCACCGGCGGGTCCTCGAAGAACAGGCCGATGTAGTAGCCCGAACCGACCAGGGCGAACGACGATTTCAGGGTCAGCGAGATCCAGGTCGCGATCCCGGTGATGGTGCCGGCCATCGGGCCGAGGCTCCGATCGAGGTAGAAGTAGACGCCGCCGGCACGCGGCATGGCGGTCGCCAGTTCCGACTTGCACAGCAGCGGCGGAATGATCACGAGGCCGGCGATCAGGTAGGCCATGATGACCGCCGGACCGGCGAGGTTGAAGGCCATGCCCGGCAGCAGGAAGAACCCGCTGCTGATCGCCGTTCCGAGGGCAAACGCGCTGAAGAGGCTGATTTCCTTCTTGAGATGTCCGGTTGATGCGGCTGGCATGGTGTTTGGCCACCCTTGTAATCGGCGGTGATGATTGTATCCGACGGCTGCCCGGATGTTCTACAATCCAGATCCGGCATGCAGTCAGGGCTTCCGGGCCCCACAGGAGGAGTCATTCCGTGTCCAACGCATACTTCGAAGCACATCGAGCACGACTTGAAGGCGCGCTGGACGCCATTGCGTCGCGTGGGTTCTGGTCCGCGTTTCCCGAGGTCCCCAGCGGGCGGATCTACGGAGAGACGGCCAAGGCCATCGGACGCGCCGCGTTCGAGGATCGCCTCGGCAGTCCGTGGCCCGTCGAGCAGCCCGGAACGGCTGACATGGTCGGTGGTGAGCGGTCGCCCTACGGCATGGATCTGGGCATCACGTACCCCACGCCGGATCTTGATGCACTGATGGACGCGGCGACGTCCGCCATGGACCGCTGGAAGCGGACCGACATCGAGACCAGGACCGGCGTGTGCCTCGAGATCCTCGACCGGCTCAATCGCCTGAGTTTCGAGATCGCCAACGCGGTCATGCATACCACCGGTCAGGGATTCATGATGGCCTTCCAGGCGGGCGGACCGCACGCCCAGGATCGCGGGCTCGAGGCGCTGGCGTACGCCTACTCCGAGATGCAGCGCACGCCCGCCAGCGCCACCTGGACGAAGCAGGTCTCGAAGACGGACACCATCACCCTCAACAAGACCTATCGCATCGTTCCCCGCGGCGTGGCGGTGACCGTGGGATGCTCCACCTTCCCGACCTGGAACGGGTATCCGGGCATCTTCGCCAGTCTGGCCACCGGCAATGCGGTGGTGATCAAGCCGCACCCGGGGGCGGTGTTGCCACTGGCGATCACCGTGGAGCTCTGCCGGACGGTGCTGGAGGAGTCGGGCTTCGATCCCAATCTCGTGCTGCTGGCCTGCGACACCCCGGACGCTCCGATCACCGCCGAGCTGGTGACCCATCCCGCCGTCCGCATCGTCGACTACACCGGCGGCAACGAGTTCGGGGACTGGGTCGAGTCGAACGCCCGGCAGGCCGTCGTGTTCACCGAGAAAGCCGGGGTGAACTCGATGATTCTCGACGGCGTGGCCGACATGCGGGCCGTGAGCGGCAACCTCGCCTTCTCGCTGTGTCTTTATTCCGGTCAGATGTGCACCACCCCGCAGAACATCTACATCCCCGCCGATGGCATCGCGACGCCCGAAGGACGTCTCGGTTTCGACGAGGTTGCGGCGGCGATCGTCAAGGGAATCGACTGGCTGTTGTCGGAGCCCGCCCGTGCCACTGAGATCCTCGGCGCCGTTCAGAATCCGGCCACCGTCGGCCGGGTGGACGCGGCCCGTCGGGCCGGCGGAACGGTGCTTCGGGAAGGAGGTCCGATCGACAACGAGGTGTTCCCGGAGGCCCGGACCTGTTCGCCGGTCGTCATCCAGGTCGAGGAGGGGGGCGAGCCGCTCTACCAGCAGGAATGCTTCGGCCCGATCATCTACATCGTCCGCACCCGCGACACCGCCCGCAGCATCGAACTCGCCTCCGGCGCCGCGGCCCGACTGGGTGCTCTGACCTGCGGTCTTCATTCGCTCGATGACGACATCATCGCCGCGGCGGAGGATGCGATGGCCGATGCCGGCGTCGCCCTGTCCTGCAATCTCTCGGGGCAGATCTACGTCAATCAGTCCGCGGCCTTCAGTGATTTCCATGTGTCGGGTGCCAACCCCGCGGGCAACGCCACGCTCTGCGACGCAGCCTTCGTGGCCAACCGGTTCCGCATCGCGGCCTCGCGCATTCCAGCCCCCGCGCCGGTGGAGGCGACCGTCTGATGCCGTGCTATGCGTACGAAGGACTGACTCCGGTCGTGCATCCCACGGCCTTCGTGCATCCGACCGCGGTGCTCATCGGTGACGTCATCGTCGGTGAAGGATGCCTCGTCGGTCCCAACGCGGTGCTCCGCGGTGACATCGGGCGTCTGGAGATGAAGAAGGGAAGCAACATCCAGGACACCTGCGTGGTGCACTGCTTTCCGGGCAAGGACGTGGTGGTCGAAGAGGACGGGCACGTCGGACACGGCGCTGTCCTGCACGGCTGTCGCGTCGGCCGCAACGCGCTGATCGGAATGAATGCGGTGCTCATGGACGACGTCGTGGTCGGTGAGAACAGCATCGTCGGTGCCCTCGCCTTCGTGAAGGAAGGCACCGAGATCGCGCCCAACACGCTCGTGGCGGGCACGCCCGCCAAGGTCATTCGTGAACTGTCCGACCGGGAGATCGGCTGGAAGAGCCGGGGCACCGACGTCTACCACCATCTGGCCGCCCGCCATCTGGCGACCGGGCAGGAGGTCGAGCCGCTCCGCGCGGTCGAACCGGACCGTGTCCGCGTGCCCGACGTGCTGTACGAGACCAAGGAAGCCAACAAGAACTGATCAGTCGGAATGGGGTGCCACCAGTTCCACGCACCACCGGGGCGCGATCATGGTGTGGTTCCCGAGTCGCACCGCCGTGCCGCGCCGGCCGCCCAGCGGCTGCATGGCCTGCCACGGAATGCTGGCGGAGGCGGCCCCCAGCCATCGCACCGGGGTCGCCGGGCGAAGATGCAGATGCTGCCGGTCCGCGGCCACGTGGACCGACCAGCCGAGATTGATCAGTCCCAGCGAGAAGCTCTGGAAGTTGCGCCGGATCGCATCGGGAGCCGGCTCCTGCGGTGGCCATGTGCGCATGGTCGAGTTCCAGGTGAAATGCATGCACGCGGCTCCGATGCCGAGCGATCCCAGCGTACTCACCACGATCAGCAGGACGACGGCGATCGGACTGTCGGTCTTGATCACCCAGACCAGAAGTACCGGAAAGGCGACGATCTGAAGCAGGATGCAGACGATGACGAAGGGCTTCATCCGTTCGGCGTTCCCGACCGGGCGGCGCGGGCCGCTTCCCCGAGCAGTTCACTGCGGGTGGGATGGGCCGGCTCCACGGCCGCGAGATCCTCGAGCGTCGCCCCGAGTTCGATCGCCAGCACGGCGGTTTCGATCAGTTCGCAGGCGTCCGCTCCGCAGAGTCCCACTCCGAGGACGAGTTCCGTGTTTCGTTCCCAGTGGAGCATGGTGACTCCGGTGGCGGCATCCATGCCCACGGCCCGACCGGAATGGCCCCAGGGAATCGACGTGACGCACGTGTCGTCGCCCGGCTGGAGCTCGCCGCACCAGGCGACATTGGGATCGGTGAACACGAGTTGCGGGATCGCCGCGGGTTCGTAGGCGCTCGGGTGTCCACAGATCGCCTCGGCCGCGACGCGACCCTGCGTCAGGGCGGCCCCGGCCAGGAGGCATCCGCCGGTGACGTCCCCCACGGCGAAGACCCGGGGTTCGCTGGTCCGCTGTTGGTGATCCACCTCGATCCAGCCGGCGTCGTTCGTGTCGACTCCGACTCTGGCCAGTTGCAGGGATCCGGTCGCGGCGCACCGGGCCCGCGCATCCACGACCAGTCCGTCACGCTTGGTTTCGGGGGAGTGCTCATCCAGCACGATGCCCGACTGCTTCATGCTCCGCAGCAGCGGCTTCAGCAGGGGGCGGGGCAGTTCCGGGAGTGGGCCGTCCGGACCGGTGGCCAGCGTCACCTCGGCGCCCTCGGCCCGGAGCAGGGCGGCGGCTTCGAGGGCGAGGTATCCGGTCCCGAGCACCACGGCGGACTTCGGAATCGAGTCGAGGGTGGCCAGCGTGTCCGGAGACATCGCATCGCCTTCCGTCACGGCCGAGGAACCGGTTGCGATGATCGCCCGCTTGAAGCGCACGCGGGAGACGGATTCTCCCGTGATCTGGACGTTGCGGTTGTCCTCGAAGTGCGCGGAGCCGCCGATCACCTCGACCCCCAGCGACCTGGCCTGGGCGGCGAGGCCGCCGGCCAGCGTGGTGACGGCCTGCGCACCTCGATCGCCCGGTTCGTGCCCCCGTTCCGCACGGTGGAGTCTGGTCTTGGTGGGGATGCACCCGTCGTGAAGGCAGGTGCCGCCCAGTGCGGAGCGGCTGTCGACAAGCAGGACCTGACGTCCCAGTTGCGCGGCCCGGAAGGCGGCCGCGTAGCCGCCCGGCCCGCCGCCGATGACGAGTACGTCCGTGTCCTGGGTGAATTCGCCGACGACCATGATGCAAGTGTAGTCGAGAGCGCCCGAACGAAACGAGGCCCGCCAACGGGCGGGCCTCGTGTGGAGTCGATTCGAATCGGGCTCAGATCTTGTCCTGAGCCTCTTCGTATTCCTTCAGAGACGACTTCAGCTGCCCGGCCATGTCCTCGTCGGCGAGTTCGATCGCCTTTCTCTGGATCTCGATCGCCTTCTGCACGTCGCCCTTCACGAACCAGCATCGGGCCACGGTGTCGAGCACCATGGGGTCGGCGTGGTCCGTCAGGACGTCGGCCCGCTGGGCGAGCCGCAGGGCGAAGTCCTTGCCCTGGTCGTCGATCTTGTCGTTGATGACCATCATCCAGCTCAGCGAGTTGAGCATCATCTGGTCGTCCCAGTTGGCCTTGGCGAGCTCGTTGCCGAACTTCACGGCCGACGCGACGGACATGTGCTCGAGCAGGTAGTCGTACTTGACCATCTTCATGTCGTCGTTGTCGGGCATCTTCTCGATCAGCCCGTTGAGTCCCTTCATGGCCTCCATCCGCTTCTCGGCGGTGTCCGCGGAGCGGAGCATGGCCATGACCCGGTTGATCTCCTGCTGCTGGCGGGCCCGGTCGGCTTCGGCCTTGGCGAAGGCGACCCGGTCCCACGAGCCGTCGACGATCTTCTCGAGCGGCTCGTCCATCGTCGCGGGATGACCGATCCATTCGACCGTGCCGCCCTTGCCGACGATGAAGGCGGACGGGATGCCGTTGCGTCCGGCGGGCATCATCCAGGATTCACTCATGGAGCGGTCGTCGTCGACCGCGATGGTGTAGTCCATCTTGTCGCCCTGCTGCTTGACGAAGTTGGCGACCGTGGCGACCCGATCCTCCTGCGTTGCTTCACGCTGCCAGATCGCGGTGCCCACGATGGTGACGCCCTTGTCCTGGTAGTCCTTCTGGAGTTCGGTCAGGTGGGGAATGCCGCGGATGCAGGGGCCGCACCAGGTGGCCCAGAACTCCATCACGTAGACCTTGCCGTCTTCGAAGGTGGTGACCGGTTCACCCTTGACCCAGGTGCCGACCTTGATGGCGGGGGCCTTGTCGCCGACGGCCAGGGTCTTGGCCGGTTCGGCCGATGCCTGTGCGGCCACGAGGGGCTGGACGGGGATGATCGGGGTGGTCTGGGCGGTCGCCGGAGCGAGGCAGGCGGCGGCCAGGATCGTGGACGGCAGAGCGGTACGCATGGGGTGGTTCTCCTTCCCGTAGGCGTCGACCATGCACGGTAGCGGATTTCTCTGGGCACTGCTGTGGAGGCCGAAGCCCCCTCCAGCCGCGACGAGCGGCAGCAATTCTGAGTTTGGGGTTCAGACCATGAACCGCATCGGGTTCTGCAGGTCCTCGATGAGGTGCCCGATGAACGGGATCTCGCGCCCGCCGTCGACCAGACGGTGATCCATCGAATGGCTCAGCGGCAGGATCAGTCGCGGCACGATCTCGTCGTCCACGACCCACGGCATCTTGCGGGCGCGGCCGAGGGCGAGGCAGCCGACCTGGCCGGGCTGGATGATGGGCGTCGAGTACCGGGTCGGTCCCATCGCGCCGGCATTGGAGATGGTGTACGTGCCGCCGCGGGTGTCGTTGACGCCGAAGCTCGCGCTGCGGGCGTTGCTGGCGATGATCTCCAGCGCGTCGGCGATCTGCCCGACGGTCATCCGGTCGGCGTCGCGGATGACGGGTGCGACCAGGCCGCGTTCGGTCTCCACGCCGATGCCGATGTTCACGTAGCGCCGGTAGATCACGTCGCCGGTCTGCTCGTCGAGGGTGGCGTTGAGAATCGGCACCGCATCGAGGGCNCGACANACNGCGCGGACCACGAAGGCCAGCACGGTCAGCCGCCGGTCCGGATGATCGGGGTCGTTGAACTCCTTGCGCATCCGCTCGAGTTCGCTGATGTCCGCGTCGTTGCAGTCGGTGACGTGGGGAATGGTCATCCACGCGGTGCTCATCACGTTCGAGATCGTCTTGCGGGCCTGCGACAGCGGCTGGCGCACGATCGGTCCGTAGTCGTCGCTGTCCTCGACGCCGTCGATCGCCAGGGGGGACCCCGTCGGGACGCGGGGGGCCAGCGGGGCCACGGGGGTGGCGTCCACGACCGGAGCCGGCGCGGGAGCGGGGGCTGCGGCCGGGGCCGACATCGGTGCTGCGGGTGCGACCGGGGCAGCGCCGCCGGTCGATGCCGCCTCGACGTCGGNCCGNGTCACCCGTCCTCCGGGGCCCGAGCCATGGATCGTCGAAAGATCGAGGCCGCGCTCGCGCGCGAGTCGGCGTACGGACGGTGATGCGGGTGTGCGGCGGCCGCTTCTGCGGGCGGGAGTCGAAGTCGGCACCGCGGGCGACGCCGGTGCCGCCGGTGCGGCCGGTGCGGGCGTCGCCGAAGCCTCTGCGGGCGTGCCGGTCTCGAAGGTGTACATGACGTCGCCGACGTGCACGAGCTGCTGTTCGTCGACATGGCAGCACGTGACGGTGCCGGTGACGGGCGAAGGGATCTCCACCGCCGCCTTGTCCGTCTCCACCTCCATCAGCGGCGCATCCTCCTGGATGGTCTCGCCCGCACGCACGTGCAGCTTGACCACCTGGCCCTCGTGGACGCCCTCACCGAGATCGGGAAGTTTGAACTCGACGGCCATGACGGTGCTCATTCCCAGGCGACGGTCTCCTGCACGGCGGCGATCACGTCGTCGGCGTCGGGCAGGAAGTGCTTCTCGACCTGGAAGTAGGGGAAGGGGAGATCGGGGCAGGTGATGCGCCGGATGGGCGCGNACAGGTATTCGAACGCGTGCTCGTTGATGCGGGCGNTGACCTCGGCCGCGATGCCGCAGGTCTGGTGCCCTTCGTGGACGATGACGCAGCGTCCGGTCTTGGCGACCGACTCGGCGATCGTCTCGGTGTCCATCGGCGACACCGTCAGCAGATCGATCAGCTCGACGTCCACNCCGTGGATGTCGACCAGATCGTCGACGGCTTCGGTGCAGACCCGCATCATGGCTCCGTAGGAGATCACCGTGATGTCTTCGCCGGGACGAACGACCTGGGCCTTGCCCAGCGGCATGGTCTCGTACTCGTCCGGGACCTCCTCGCGGAAGGCCCGGTAGACGGCCTTGGGNTCGTAGAANACCACCGGATCCGGATCCTCGATNGANGCGGCCAGCAGGGCGCGGGCGTTGCGGGGACCCGAGGGGATCACCACCTTCAGNCCGGGGGNNTGNGCCCAGTAGGCCTCGCGTGATTCGCTGTGGTGTTCGACGGCGCGGATGCCGCCGCCGAATGGGGCCCGCATCACCATCTTGATCGGGAAGCGNCCCAGGGTGCGGTTGCGCATGCGGGCCATGTTCTGTTCGATCTGGTCGAAGGCCTGCATCGTGAAGCCGGAGAACTGGATCTCGGTNACCGGCTTGAGGCCGTTGATNGCCATGCCGACCGCGGTGCCGATGATGCCGCACTCGGCCAGCGGCGTGTCCATCACGCGTCGTTCGCCGTACTTCTCGTGCAGCCCCTTGGTGACGCGGAAGACGCCGCCGTTGATGCCGACGTCCTCGCCCATGATGCAGACGGCGTCGTCGCGATCCATGGATTCGTCGAGGGCGAGATTCAGGGCTTCGACCATCGTGCGCTGGGGCATCACTCCACCCCCTTGCGATCGAGCCGGTCGAGGTAGGCCTGCTTCTGGGCNTCGAGNTCCGCGGGCAGTTCGCCGTAGATGTGATCGAAGATCTCGCGGGGACGGGCGACCGCGTCNNTGCGGAACCGGTCGCGGGCGGCGATGACCTCCGCGTCGCATTCCGCACGGACCCGTTCGGCGCCCTCGGNGTCGAGNANCCCCTTGCGCTGCAGGTAGGTCTCGAANCGNACGATCGGACAGCGGGCCTCCCACGGGTCGACGAGTTCCTGAGACCGGTAGACGGTCGGATCGTCGGCGGTGGTGTGCAGGCTCATGCGGTAGGTGATGGCCTCGATGAGCGTCGGTCCCTCTCCGTTGCGGGCCCGGTTCGCAGCCTGCTCGACGGTGGTCGTCATGGCCAGGATGTCGTTGCCGTCCACTCGGATGGTCGGCACGCCGAAGCCGATCCCGCGCACCGCGAGGTTCGAGGTGGCGGACTGCTTCCCGAGGGGCGTGGAGATGGCCCAGCCGTTGTTCTCGCAGACGAAGACNACGGGGGCCNTGTTGACCGCGGCGAAGTTCATCGCCTCCGAGACGGCGCCCTGCGAACTCGCGCCGTCGCCGTAGTTGACGACCATGCAGTGGGGTTCGTTCCGATAGCGCATTCCCATGGCGACGCCCACGGCCGGAAGCACGTGCGAACCGATCACGATCGAAAACGGCAGATCGTTCACATCCGGCGGAGGCGGGAATCCCTCGTGGTAGCCGGACCACAGTTTGAACANCCGCTCCATGGACCAGCCNCGCCAGATCTGNGCGCCGAAGGANCGGTAGGACGGGCTGTACCAGTCGTCCTTGGTNAGGGGNATGACCTGNCCGAGNTGGCAGGCCTCCTGGCCNAGATTCGGNGCGAAGGTTCCCATCTCNCCCTGCCGCTGCATGGTGAGCATCCGCTGGTCGAAGGCNCTGGTCAGCACCAGGCCNCGGTGCATNCGCAGCAGCTGCTCCGGGGCGTAGCCGGGNTCGAGCGCCTCGTCGAGCTGCGCATGCTCGTCCAGGATCTGGAGCACCTCGATGTGTCCCAGATCGATCGGAGTGGTGTCCATGACGCTGCGGGTCCTCGTTGACTGGACTTCGATGATCGAGTCGCCGGCGCGGTGTTGCGGCGGGGTGGATTCAGTGGTCTCGTGGGGCATCGCGAGGAACCATGGTACCAGACCTCAGGCCGGGTCCGAGGGCAGCTGCTTCATGTCCTCGAAGGTGTTCCGGCAGGCGTCGCAGTAGTGGATGCTGCGGCAGCGGGTCGGCCCGAAGGGGCTGTCCAGGCGGGTTTCGCGTGAACCGCACCACGGGCAGGGCACGGCCGAGGTCCGCAGAGGGACCTCCTCCTGCCTGGCCGGTCCGCCGCAGGTGGGGACGGTGACGCCGTGCTCCTTCAGCGATGCTCGCCCGCGGTCACTGATTCGATCGGGTGACCACGGCGGCGTGAAGACCCACTGGACTCTGCAGGAGGAGACTCCGTCGATCGCGCCGACTTCCCGGGTGACGTTGTCGGCGATCATGTCCAGGGCCGGGCAACCGGTGAAGGTGGGAAGCAGGACGATGTGGACATGGCCGTCCGCGTCGATGTCCACCTGTTCAACCAGTCCGAGGTCGATGATGCTGCACGGAAGTTCCGGGTCCGGAATCTCCGCCAGCGTGGCGTCGATCGACGCGAGCATGTCCGGCTGGTTCACCATGAGGCGCCCGGATCCTGGCAGCGGACCTCGTTCATCTCGGTGTGCTGTTCGACGAAGTGCTTCGCGTGCCGGCCGCGCCGGCCTCCGATGTGCTCCTCGGCCGGCAGCGCGAGGTCCACGGTGAACCCGGCTTCGGCAAGCACTGCCGCGGTGGCGGCCGACCATGCGTCGAAGATCGTGTCGCGTTGGCTTCGATGGCCTTCGACCTCGAGGCCGGTGGGCAGTTCGAAGAGCATCCGGGCGTGGGAGGCCAGTTCCTCCATCGCGGCCTGGACGCGGTCGCGGCCGTTGCCGGCGCCGAGCCGACGCATCCAGTCGTCGAGGTAGGACAGATGGATGCCCTGTTCGGAACGCAGTCGACGGCATCGCTCCTTCAACTCGTCGTCACCGATCGTTCCGAGCCGTTCCAATGCCGGGACCGCCCAGTGGGCCACGAACCAGCGTCGGACCAGGGCGACGGCCCAGTCGAACTCGTCGGGGACGGTGACCAGATCGCAGCAGCGGTAGTCGTCCGGGCCCCGTTCGAAGGCGATCACGTCGGGGTCCAGACCGAAGCGATCGCCGAGGTATTCGTACAGCATCAGGGAATGGCTGAGATCGTCCTGGGACATGGAGGAGGATGCGATGTCCTCCTCGAGGATCGGTCCGAGGCCGGTCCAGTCGCCCTGGACGTGACCGAGCATGAGCAGGTCGTCGGCGATCGACAGCGCAAAGTTGGCGACGGGATCGTTCAGCATGTCCTGCATGGCGGTCATCGGGCATTCGATCCTAGAAATGATCCTTGATGTCGTCCTTGCGGTACTCGTCGATGTCCTCGGCGTTCCGCACCGCCTCCCACTTCGTCCGTACCAGTTTCGTATACCCCCGGGCCATCCGGTAGGTCTGGTCGTGGGTGCGCCAGATCAGCTGGCCGGGGGCCGTGGCGTGGATGGCGGATCGGGGAACGACGCGGACCTGCACCATGCCGCCACCGTGGCGGGCCACGGCCCGGGCGAGGGCAGCGTCGGCATTCGACGCACGGAGTGCCGCCAGTTCGACGTGGATGTCACCGCGTCGTTTCTGTCCGAACACCACCCACTCCGGATCGTCGTCGGAGTCGGGGGTGTCGTCGCCGGTCTGCGGCTGCATCTTTTCCATCGCGCACGCCGTCTCGGTGATCTCCTGGACGTCGTGCACCCAGATCCCCGAACAGACTTCGTCCTGCCCGTAGTGTTCACAGGCGAGCGATACGGCCAGATCGATGTCCGGGGCGTTGAGGTACCCGGCGTACCGGTAGGGCACGTCGTCCTTTCGCGCGGTGTAGACCACGAACGACCGGACTACGCCGTCGGCGTGCGGGGGCAGCTCGTCGGCGAAGTCGAAGTCGCGTTGACGGATCTTGGACATCGTCGGTCAGGCGGCGGGTGGAATCGACTGCTCGCCGCCGGCGATCGCCCGCCGGACCCACGCTCCCTGCTCGTAGGAGAAGCGGCGAAGCGCAACCCGGTGCGAGTTGCAGGGGCCGTTGCCACGGATCACCTTGTAGAACTCGTCCCAGTTGGGGGTGGTGAAGCCCCAGTTTCCGTCCTCGTCCGGCGTGCAGAGTTCGTCGATCCGCTTGTCGGTCACGAACCCCTCTTCGTTCTTCTCGCAGACGTGGATGACCAGGCCCAGGTCCCGGGCCGCGGGCGCGAAGCGATTCACGAACCGGCGTCGCAGGGAATCGTTGGTCTCGGTCTTCATGCGCCATCGCATCGGAGGCATGTCCTCGCACCCCGGCTTGTCGGGGGGGCCGAAGAACATGATGGACGGACCCCACCAGCGATCGAACGCCTCCTGGGCCATCTGCTTCTGCTTCCTGGTGCCGCTCATCAGCGTGAGCACCATGTCCTCGCCGCTCTTGAAGTGGAACGCCTCTTCCATGTTGATGCGGTGCATGGTGCGCACGTACGGTCCGTAGGCNCCGTCGGCGAGCGTCTTCTGATTCATGATCGCGGCACCGTCGATGAGCCACTGGATCATGGCGATGTCGGCCCACGTCGGTGCGGGGTAGTTGAAGCAGTTGTGGTACTTGGTCTTGCCGGTGCACAGGTCGCGGAGCATGTCCTCGCGGGTCTTGCCCAGATCCTGGGACACGCGGTACAGCATCTGGCCGTGTCCGACCTCGTCCTGGACCTTCGCGGTCAGGGCGAGCTTGCGACGAAGGCTCGGGGCGCGGGTGATCCACTCGCCCTCGGGCAGGGCGCCCACGATCTCGCTGTTGGCGTGGTGCTCGGACATGCGGAGCATTCCGACCCGGTAGGCCTGGGGCATCCAGTCGCCCGGCTCGATCAGCACGCCGGCGGCGATGTTGGCCTCGAACTCGGCGAGCTTGTCCTGATCTTCCAGGGACAGATCCATCGGCATGACTGACTTGGTGGCACCGCTCATGGTGGACTCCGTGGTATTCGTGGTTCAGGGGCGTTCGAAGACGGTGGCCAGGCCCTGGCCGACCCCCACACACAGTGTAGCCAGACCACGGCGTAGATCACGTCTTTTCATCTCATGAACGAGGGTCGTGGCCAGGCGGGCTCCCGAGGCCCCCAGCGGGTGTCCGATGGCGATGGCCCCGCCGTTGACGTTGACCCGGTCGAGATCGAGCCCGAGTTCCCGCACGCAGGCGATGGACTGGGCTGCGAACGCCTCGTTGAGTTCGAAGAGATCGATGTCGCCGAGTTCNAGGCCCGCCCGCTGCACGGCGGCCCGGGTCGCCGGCACCGGTCCGAGACCCATGGTGGCGGGGTCGNCCCCCGCCGAGGCGTGGGCTCCGACCAGGGCCAGAATCTCGTGTCCGTTCCGCTCCGCCACGGACGCTTCCATGAGCACGAGGGCGGCGGCGCCGTCGTTGACGCCCGACGAGTTGCCCGCGGTGACCGTGCCCTTGTCGTCGTCGGCGAACACCGGGCGGAGCTTCGCCAGCGACTCGAGCGTCGTCTGGGGCCGGGGGTGTTCGTCCGTGTCGACGATCACGGGATCGCCCTTGCGCTGAGGCACTTCGACGGGAACGAGTTCGTCGGCGAAGAACCCCATCTCGTTGGCCAGAGTCCAGCGTTGCTGGCTGAGCACGGCGAAGCGGTCCTGCTCCTCGCGACCGATGTCGAACTTGCGTGCGACGTTCTCCGCCGTCTGCCCCATGGAGTAGGGATGGTGCAGGGCGGCGAGCTTCGGATTCGTGAACCGCCAGCCGATAGTGGTGTCGTGGATCTCGGGCTGGCGGTTGAAGGCGGTGTAGGACTTCGCCATGGCGAACGGAGCACGGCTCATGCTTTCCGTGCCGCCGGCGATGTAGACGTCGCCGCAACCGGCTTCGATCATGCGGGCGGCGATGTTGATGGCTTCGAGTCCGGATGCGCAGAGTCGGTTGACCGTGCTGCCGGGCACCGTGTCGGGCAGTCCGGCCAGAAGCGCGGCCATGCGGGCCACATTGCGATTGTCCTCCCCGGCCTGGTTCGCGGCTCCGAGGTAGATGTCCGCAATCAGGTCCGGATCGACCCCGGATCGGCCGACGGCCTCGGCGATCACGAGGGCGGCGAGATCATCCGGGCGGACGGTGGAGAGGGATCCTCCGTAGCGGCCGAACGGGGTTCGGACCGCCTTTACGATGGCTGCACGGCGTTGTGGCATGGCTCAGGGTGATTCTAGCAGGGATTCNGGGTGTGATTNCGAAGGAATCCGATCAGAAGCAGGGTCCGAGAAACCTTGGAATTTGTCTGGGTTCTCCGATTGAGTATCGGCTCTAAACCCTTACTATGGCCGCGGAAAGAGAAACTGGTGGCTTCGGCCTCCCTTGGGAAATGAAGAGGGAAGAATCATGAAAACCACGCACGCATGCGCCGCGCTCGCGGCTACGTTCGCTTTGGGCAGCACGGTCCTCGGTACCGTCATCCAGTCCGAAAGCTTTGAANNNTACTCGGTCGGCAGCGGTGCNTTCGAGGACGCTNACACCACGAGCCACTGGCTGTCCAACTACGGCGATCACACGGTGGTCGGCGACAACTGGACGGTNTGGTTCGAGGACCTCGGTGGATCCGGCTTCTCCGACGGCGACTACTTCGGGGTGACCAACTACACCGGTGCCGGCATCGGCGCCTACACCGATGGAATCCAGGGCTACCAGATGGGTGACACCGACGGATTGGTCATCATGACCTTCGAGGCCGTCGCCGGAGCAACCGGTGTGTCCCTCGATCTGTTCGTTCGCTCGACCGGTTGGGAAGACACCGATCTGATCTACATCACCTTCGGTGACAGCGTGCTGATCGACACCACGGGCCAGGACATCGACAACGACTTCGCCGAACTCGAAGCCAACTGGACGTCGCTGAGTGCCGCCGGTTCGGGCGAACTGGTGATCCAGTTCGTGTCGAACTCCTCGAACGAATCGATCTACATCGACAACATCCAGTGGACGGGTGTTCCCGCCCCCGGCGCCCTGGCGCTGCTCGGCCTCGCCGGCCTGGCATCCCGCCGCCGCCGCCACTGAACCAGTTTCAGATTTCCGAATGGACGGACCCGCCTTGCGGCGGGTCCGTTTTTTCATGCCGGTTCGATGAACCGATCGTCCTCCGTGGCGGCATCAAGGGCCCGGAGCAGGCCCGAGACCCGCTCGTGGCCGATCGAATCCCGCCACTCCAGCAGCCCCCGCGGGTAGTTGACCCCGTAGCGGACCGCGGTGTCGATATCGGCCCGGGCAGCGACTCCGTCGTGTTCGGCCCATCGTGCCTCGTTGATCAGGGACGTNAGAATCCGGGCGAAGACCAGGGCCTGCTCGGGCGTGGNCTCCTGNTCCGAGGCATGACGAACGCAGTCCATCGCAGCGGCGGCCAGTTCATCGGAAGGGGCGGGTGCGTTCTCCACGACCTGNATGACGCACGTCGGTGTGTCCGCCTGATGGTCGTAGATGCCGCGGCCGCTCTTGCGCCCGAGGTGACCTTCCGATACCAGCGACTCCTGCAGCCAGCTCGGTGCGAGGCGCGCCGAGCGGTTCCATTGCTCCCAGACCGTCCGCGTCGTGGCGGTGTTCACGTCGTGCCCGATGAAGTCGGTGAGTTCCATCGGGCCCATGCGGAATCCACCGATGGTCTTCATGGTGTCGTCGATGAAGTCGGGACTCGCGATTCCGTCTTCCACGATGCGGAACGCCTCGAGGTAGTAGGGGCGGGCGACGCGGTTGACGATGAAGCCCGGCGTGTCGGCGCAGCGGGCGACCTGCTTGCCCCACGCCGCCGCGATGTCCGCGACCCGGTCCACCACCGCCTCGTCGGTATCGCGACCACGGACGACTTCGACCAGCTTCATGATCGGCGCGGGATTGAAGAAGTGCATGCCGCAGCACCGACCGGGGATGTCGAGGCGGTCCCCGAGTTCACCGACCGACAGCGAGGAGGTGTTGGTCGCGACGATCGCATCCGAAGGCAGCCGGGGGACGAGATCGCCGAGCACGTTTGTCTTGACCTCGAGGTCCTCGACGATGGCCTCGATCAGGAGTTCGCAGTCTCCCAGCCGACCATCGACGGGATGCAGCCGTTCACCGGCGGCATCGGCATCCTCCGCGGTGATGCGTCCCTTCTCGCCCAGACGATCGAGCCGTTTGCGAATGCCCGCAATGGCCGCTTCGACCACGGCATCGTCCACGTCCTGCAGGTGCACGTCCCAGCCGTGCTGGGCCGCGACCTGGGCGATGCCGGCACCCATGGCGCCGGCTCCGATGACGGCGACGCGGCTCATCGGCCCGTGAACGCCGGCTGGCGCTTCTCCAGGAACGAGGTGACGCCTTCGAAGTGATCGCTGGTCTTGCCGGCGGTGTCCTGAGCAAAGGCTTCCGCCTCGAGCTGCTCCTCGAGGTTGTTGCCATAGGAGGCGTTGATCAGCCGCTTGGTCAGATCGAGTGCCCGCGGGGGCAGGGCGGCGAGCCGACCGGCGAACTTGGCGACCGCGGCCTCGAACTCGTCGGCGCCGCTGACGGAGGAGACGAGTCCGATGGTCTTCGCCTCCTCGGCCTTGACCGGTCGGCCGGTGCAGCAGAGTTCCATGGCCCGGCCCCAGCCGACCAGACGCGGCAGCGTCCAGGTGCTGGCGGAGTCGGGCACAAGTCCGACGTTCACGAAGACCTCGATGAACGAGGCGTGTTCGGACGCGAGGCGGAAGTCGCACGCAAGGGCCAGGCTGCAGCCGGCGCCGGCCGCGACGCCGTTGACCGCGGCGATGACGGGCTTGGCCATGCGACGGATGCACTTGATGCAGGGGTCGTACCGCTTCTTGAGGTCGGCTCCCAGTTCGGGAACGTGTCCCGGTACGTACTTGGCCTTGAGATCACCGAGATCCTGACCGCTGCTGAAGGCGCGGCCCGATCCGGTGATCACGATCACCCGCACGTCGGGGTTCTTCTCCGCAGCCTTGAGAGCCGAGGTGAGTTCCGAAAGCAGCGGACCGTTGAATGCATTGAGCACGTCCGGCCGGTTCATGGTGATGGTGTGGACGCCGTCGGCGGTCCCGCAGGTGATGACGGTGTAGTCGGTCTCGGTGGCGGTCATGATCCGCTCCTTCTCATCGGCCCGTGAAGGTGGGGCGTCGTTTTTCCAGGAAGGCGGTCATGCCTTCCGTCTGATCCTCGGTGTCGAACAGATCGTAGAACAGTCTTCGTTCCCGCTTCAGTCCGTCCGACAGCGTTTGTTCCTCGGCGTTGAGCACCGACTCCTTGGCGTTCTTCAGGGCGATGGGCCCGAGCGAGGCCATGCGGTGGGCCACCCGGACGGCTTCGGTGTACCAGTGCTCCCGGGGCACCACGCGGCTGACGAGTCCGTGCCGCTCCGCTTCGGCCGCGGTGAGGAAGCGGCCGGTGAGCACGATGTCCATGGCGAGGGCCTTGCCGACGGCCCGCGTGAGGCGCTGGGTGCCGCCGGCGCCGGGCATGACGCCGATGTTGATCTCGGGCTGGCCGATGCGCGCCGTCTCCGAGGCGACGATGACGTCGCAGTGCATCATCAGTTCGCATCCGCCGCCCAGCGCGAACCCGCTGACGGCAGCCACGATCGGCGTGCGGACGTTCTTGATCCGCTCCCACTGCGCGAACTGGTCCCGCTTCGACATCGCCTCGGCGTCGAGTTCGGCCATGTCGCCGATGTCGGCTCCGGCGGCGAAGGCCCGGTCGTTGCCTGCGAGTACGACGACCCGCACGTCATCGTCGGCGTCGAACTGCTCCATGAGCTCCGCCAACTGCTCCATGAGTTCGAGGTTGAGGGCGTTGAGGACCTTGGGACGGTTGATGCGCACGATGGCCACGTGGCCGTCGCGTTCGGTCAGCAGGATCGGTTCATCGCTCATGCGTCGTGCTCCTTGTCGGGCTCCTCCGCCCGCTTGATGATCTTCGCCAGNGTCGTCNTGGGCAAGATGCGCTGGACCTGNCGTCCTTCGCCCAGCAGCCGTGNGCCGTCCCAGGCNGTGACNCGGCANACNAGGGTGGTNCCTTCNAGTTCGACGGCTTCGGCTTCGACCCGGACGACGTGGCCGANCGGNCANGGNGCNACGTGGTCGATCGAAAGNTGGGCNCCGATGCCCTCNTCGTGNGGTTCCAGNTGGTCCACCAGGACCTTCCGGGCGGCCAGTTCCATGTGATGGGCCATNGACCAGGTCGAGTACACACGNTGCACCACGATCCCGTCGAAGGCGGGGCACATGTCCTCCGTCACCTCGATCCGGACTTCCGCCCGGTTTCCGACTTTCAGGCCCGGCTGCATGGGCGGTAGTGTACCGGTGCGCCGCGTCGGCGCGAGCATGGAGCCCGGACCGTGGGACTCATCCTGTTGCTGCTGTTGGCCGCCGGCTTCCTCCTCTGGACGGGGGTGGTGCTGATTCTCCGTGCCGCCGCCGGTCCGACCCGCGACGGCATCGGCCGGGCCCTGGCCGAGGGACGGCCGACCGAGCCGCAGCAGCTCGGATTCGAGGTGGCATCACGGGCGATCGAGACCGAGGACGGCCTGCAACTGCCGAGCTGGGAGTTCACGACCGGAAACGACGGTCCCACCGTGGTCTGGGTGCACGACTGGGGCGGCTCCCAACTTGGTCTGCTGCCGCGACTGCCGGCGTGGGGCGCCTGGTGCGGACGCCTCGTGACCATGGATCTGCGGGGGCACGGTGAAGCCCCGGGCCGATGTTCGCTGGGGCATGATGAACTGGATGACGTACGGCGACTGCTCGATCGCCACGCCGGTGAATCGATCGTATTGGCCGGAGAGGGACTGGGTGCGGTGTTGGCGATCAACGCCGTGGCGGCCGGGGTCGTCGAACCGCTGGGGATCTTCGCAGTGGATCCGTTCGTGCACGGGAGCGAACGGTTTCGAACGGCACTGAAGCGGGCGGGGTACCACGTCTTTCCGGCGGCGGATCTGGCCCTGATCACGCTCTGGTTGCGCGGCCGATCTCCCATCGACCTTGGTTGGTCCGGTGCGCATTCCGCCGTGCCCGTCCTGGCCCGATGCGGAGCCGACGAAGCCGCGTCGCTGCGAACGCTGGTTCCGGCCGGATCGCGCGTGCGGATCGAGCCGCTCGAGGAGGATGATCCCGATCGGGCCGCTGCCGTCGAAGGGCCGTGGTGGTGAGGATCAGTGCGGACGGGTCATCCCGCTGACGTCGAGGACGTCGTCGAGGGTCTTCGCATCGAGGATGCCGTGGGCCAGGCAGTATTCGCGGATGGTCTGTCCGGTCTCGTAGGCGTGATGGGCGATCTCCGCCGACTTGTTGTAGCCGATGACCGGAACCAGCGCGGTGCCGAGCATCAGGCTCTGTTCGACCGTTTCATCGATGCGCTTGCGGTTGGCCTTGAGCCCGGCAACGCAGTTGTCGGCGAAGAGATCGGAGGCATTGGCCAGCAGCCGGATGCTCTCGAGCAGTCGTTCGGCCATGCAGGGCATCGAGACGTTCAGTTCCATCATGGAACCCACGCCTCCCATGGCTCCGACGCCGATGGTCACGTCGTTGCCTTCGACCTGGGCGGTGACCTGCATCACCGATTCGACGAGGACCGGGTTGACCTTGCCGGGCATGATGGATGAGCCGGGCTGCAGTTCCGGCAGGATGATCTCGAACCAGCTGGCCCGTGGTCCGGAACCCATCAGACGGATGTCGCTGGCGATCTTCGAGAGACTGATGGAGATCGTCCGCAGCAGTCCGTGGGCCTCGACGATGCAGTCGCGGGTCGCCTGCGCCTCGAAGTGGTTGGCGGCTTCCTTGAACCGCACTCCGGTTGCCTTGGACAGTCTCGATGCCACCAGACGACCGAAGCGGGGATGGGTGTTGATGCCGGTTCCGACGGCCGTGCCTCCGATGGGAAGGTTCGACGCCATGGCTTCGCTGGCCCGCTTGGCCCGTTCCACGGCGTGGTCGATCTGGGCCGCGTAGCCGGAGAACTCCTGTCCGAGCCGGATGGGGGTCGCGTCCTGGAGATGAGTCCGTCCGATCTTCACGTACTTGTCGAACTGCCTCGCCTTGGTGTGCAGCGTCCGGGCCAGCTTCTTCAGGGCCGGAAGCAGCGACTGCTTGATCTGGACGCACGCCGCGACCTGCATGGCGGTGGGGAAGGTGTCGTTGGAGGACTGTCCCATGTTGACATGGTCGTTGGGATGCACCGGGTCCTGCGCACCGATCTTCGCACCCGCGGCCAGGCAGGCCATGTTGGACACGACTTCGTTGGTGTTCATGTTGCTGGACGTGCCGGATCCGGTCTGGAAGACGTCGACGGGAAAGTTGCGCATCATGGCCGTGCGTGCCCGGTCGTCGCCTTCGAGCGCCGCGGCGATCTCGGTGCATGCCCTGGCGATCAGTCGACGTCGCTTCTGCGTCAGCTTGCCGAGTTCGTGATTCGATTCCGCCGCGGCCCCCTTGAGCAGGGCGAAGGCGTGGATGATCTCGTGTCCCACGGCCCGCCCCGAAATGGGAAAGTTCAGCACGGCACGCTGGGTACTGGCACCGTAGAGCACGTCCGCGGGGACGGTCATCGTCCCCATCGAGTCGCGTTCGGTTCTCGTCTTCACCTTCGTTGCCATGGCGGGCGCTCCTGTAGGGGTTCGGGAGGCAAGGGTACCCCGTCGGTCCTGCTCAGGCCAGCAGCGCCGGAAGCAGTTCCGCCGCGGACCCGATGAGTTCGACGTCGGCGATCCCGCTCGCCCGGCTGGGATTCATGTTGACCACGACGATTCGGGCCCCGTGGTGGCGCGCGAGGGTGATGAGGCCGGCGGCCGGATAGACACTGGCATCGGTGCCGACCACCAGGAGCAGGTCGCAGTTCGAGCAGGCCGCCTCCGCTCGCTGCCAGACGTCCGGATCGAGGGCCTCGCCGAACCAGATCACATCCGGTCGAAGCTCCGCCCGACCGCACGGACACCGACGACGGCCCGGGGGATCGGTGAGGTCGATGCGTTCGATGTGTCCGCCCCCGCCGTGGCAGCGATCGGCTCCGATGTCTCCGTGCACCTGGATGACCGAATCGCACCCGGCGCGGAGCAGCAGATCGTCCGTGTTCTGCGTGACCTGCACGATGTCCTCGTGTGCGGCCAGGATTCGATGGGCGGGATTGGGATCCGCGGCGCCGATCTGACTTCGCCGCGCCGCGTACCAGTCCATGACGAGATCCGGATCCTCCGCGAAGCCCTGCGGCGAAGCCAGCCGCATCGGATCGTGCCTGGTCCACCAGCCGCCCACGGGATCGCGGAACGTGCCGACGCCCGAGGGAGCACTGAGCCCCGCACCGGAAAGGCAGGTGATTCGTTCGGCCGCATCGACAAGCTGGCGGGCGGCGTCCAGCATTCAGGAACCCGGATCCCCGGCTTCGTCGGTCTCCGACGTGTCGTCATCGGGCATCAGCGGATCGTCGACCAGTCCAAGGGTCGCCCTCCGTTCCGCATCGAGTTGTTCGTTGTACCGGCGCACGATCTCCTGCAGGAGATCGGACGCGGACTCGGGGCGACTGGCCAGCGTGTCCTGGTAGGCCCGGATCCACATGTCGGGGTCGTCGTGGATGCCGGCGGCGTCATCGTAGAGCGTGGCGCGGATGGCGGAAATGAACTTCATGTCCAGCAGCTGCTCGTACAGCAGTCGTTCGTCGATCCCCTGGATCAGGGTGAGCGCGGCCGCGGGTGAATCCTGTTCGAGCAGCATGGGAATCAGCCGCTTGAGAATCCGCAGTTGCATCGATTCGTCGAGTACGCCCCGCGAAAGGCTGGCATTGAGGATGCGGATGCGCAACTGATCGTTGGAGTGCGGCACCGCTCCGATCATGTCGTCGATCTCGAGGATGCGGGTCGGTTCCTGGATCTCGGTCGCTTCGGCGACCGAGTCCGCCCAGGCGTCTGCATGGTCCGGAGGCGGTGCCAAGGTCAGCAGGGTTCGAAGTGTGGGGAGATCCATCACGTCCCGTCGGGCTGCGATGAGCGCGAACGGGTAGATCTGCTCGTCCGATGCCCGGGCCACAAGGGCACCATGCCGGCCACGCTGTAGGAAGGCGTTGGCCACCGTGG
The DNA here is from genome assembly GCA_002591705.1 of Phycisphaerae bacterium. Next base: position 2,337 of record PAAB01000033.1, on the reverse strand, counting down.
CACGGACGACGGGATCGGGATTGTCGAGGATCACCTCGAGGGATCGGAGGTCGTCCTCGTTTCCGGTCAGCACGAGCAGCGGAGCGATGGACTGCCACGTCGAGGGGGCGAGCGCGGTCCGGGCGTCCCGCGCGATTCGACGGCGTACCTCCGGGTCCAGTTCGGGATGTTCCAGAAGAATCGCACGGAGTGTCTGGGCGGCCGATTCCCGAAGCTCCGGAACCCCGAGGAGGCGGCGGGCGGGATCGATGGCGGCGGTGGTTCGTTGTGTGGCCAGGTAGTCAAGGATCGACTTCAGGACCTCCTCGTCCTCCTCGAGTTCCAGTCGGGTCAGCACGATGTCGTCGATTTCAACCCGGTTGAGCTGCTTGAGGAGCCCGGCCGCGCGCCGCCGGGTGAGGGTGTCGGGATCCGTGAGCAGTCGGCCCACCGCAACCTGGAGTTCGGGGGTGTCATGCCCGTCGCCGAGCATGAAGGACACGCGGTAGACCGCGAAATTCCGCACCGCGGCGAGGGAGTCGTCGAGCAGTTCCAGCACCTTCTGCTGCTGCACCTCGAGCGGAAGCAGCGGCAGCAGGTCCGCGTAGGCCCGGATCATTCGTTGTGAAGCGAGCGATGCTTCGGAATCGGCCTGCTGCAGTCGGTGATCGAAGGCGACGGTGGTCCGGTGCAGCGCGTCGATCGAAGTGCGGAGCAGTTCGGAGCGGTCGGATGCATCCAGATCCGACCACCACCGGATCCATTCCTCCCGATCCATCGTCCGTCCGGTCAGGGTGGCCAATGCCGACATCGCAGTGTCTGCCAGTGGTGGAGGAGTCGCATCGAGTTCGAGCATCGAGACGAGGACCCGGATCGACGGCATCGGGTGGGCGTGGAACGCACCGAGCACCTCGGTGGCGTTTCGCCGCGCTTCGAGGGGGCGGTTTCCATCGAGTGCAAGGGTCGAAACGGTCTCGAAGCAGCCGGATCCGGCGGCGGCATAGCGAGCCAGCAGAACGCCGATGGACCCGACGGTGGCGTCCGGCGCGTTCGGCAGCAGTGCAAGCAGTGCGGGCAGCAGATCCGGCGAGGGGTTTGGTTGTTGGGCCTCGGCCATGAGCACGGCCAGGATCGGCTCGACCCGGCCGCTGCGCAGTGCATCATTCAGCGCGGCGGTGCTCTCCAGACTGCGCATCCGCACCAGAGCGTCCGCGGCGTTCGTTCGTTCCTGAAGACCAATTTGCTGGTCCGGTTCCAGCAGGATCACGGCCTGCCGCTGGAGCCGCTGCTGCTCCTCGGTGGTGAGCGACCGATGGAACGTGTCGCCGAGCACCGGTCCCGCGCACATGGTGCACAGGCATGCCGCCAGCACGATCCGGAAATTCATTCGTGCCGAGGTTGTTCGCCGGTTCGCCATGGTCGCGGTCATTGTAGGCGGTATGGCAGCGGAGGCAGGCTGCCGTCCGATCCCCGCCGGGGTACACTGTGGGTTGCTCGGTCGCCGGAAGCGTCGAGGGGAGCAGAACGATGAACGAGTGGCAGCAGGCGGAGCGACATGCCGACCGGGCCCTGGAACTCTTCGATCGAGGGTTTCTGGCGGAAGCCGAGTCGGAGCTTCGCAAGGCACTGGCCATCCAGCCCGATCAGGCCGACTGGCAGTTCAATCTCGGACTGACGCTCGAAGCGGCGCAGCGTGATCGAGAAGCCATGGAGCAGTTCGAGCGGGCGGCCGCTCTCGCTCCGGATCAGGTTCATCCCAATCTGGCCGTTGCCTCGCTGGCCTTTCGTCTGCAGCTCTGGGCCCGCTCGGCGGAGGCGTACGAACGGGTGCTTCGGCTGGAGCCCACCTGCGAGGAGGCGCACGCCGGTCGCATCGAGTGCTTCACCGCGACGGGTGAGCACGAACAGGCCGAGACCGCCTTCTACCTCGCTGAACTGGCTCTGGAGGACTCCAGCGCCATCTGCCTGCAGGCCGTCGCCTCCAGTCTGGTGCACCGCAGGCAGTTCAAGCGGGCCGAGTGGTGCCTCCGGAAAGCGGTGCGCATCGATTCGGAACTCGTGGATGCTCCGATTCAACTCGCGATGCTGCTGGCCGAGACGGATCGGGATGCCGATGCCCTGAAGATCTTCGGTGATCTGCTTCGGCTTCGGCCGGAGGACCCGTCCATTCTGTTGTCGTCGGCGAAGCTGTTCGTGAAGCTGGATCGGCTGCCCGAGGCCATCGGTCGTCTCGAACATCTGCTGCGCATCGATCCGATCCATCTCGAGGCCCATCACCTGCTTGCGGACCTGTCCCTGCGTTTGCATCACTACGACCGGGCGATGCTCGAATACCAGCTGGTTCTGCGTCTTCATCCC
>PAAB01000032.1 GCA_002591705.1 Phycisphaerae bacterium | reverse complement strand
CATTTCGGATGCAGATTTAGCTGCTTTAGTCACACAATTACAATCGCAAATAACTAGTTTGCAAGCTTCACAACAAGCTTTTGTTAAAATTTCGGATTTAAACTTATTTCAATTTATTAGATAGGGGAAACATTATGTTACAACAAGATAACTCCATTGAGATACTTCCAATAAATTGGTGGGGACCATATATTCTTTATTCAGAAATAAATAAAAATATTACAAAAAGATTATATGAAGAAGGTAAAAAGCTAACACCTAGGAATGATGCTAAAAGAAATTTAGCTAGTAGAATTGATAGAGTAAGATATTATAGTGACACTCAGTGGATAGCTGAGGCCTTACTTCCCTATACAAATAAATGGGTAGATGGATGGAATAAGTTTTCATCTGAAAACTTTAGACCAAATAATGCTAGTTTAGCTTCTGTTTGGATAAACTTTCAGAAAGCTGGTGAAACTAATCCTGAACATACTCATGGAGGTGCAGATTTATCTTTTGTCATTTATCTAAAAGTACCTAAAGCAATAAGGTTAGATTATGAAAATTTTAATAAAAATAAAACACATACGGGAACTCCTCCTGGTTCAATAGGATTCAAGTATGGAGAATACCAGCCCTATACGGTGGGAGGAAGAAATATTTGTCCCAGAGAAGATAGTATTATAATTTTTCCTAGTAGATTACGACACTATGTAACTGCACATGAATGTTCTGAAACAAGAGTATCTGTAGCAGGTAATATTGTATTTTTAGATTAAACTATTTTATAAAGCATCAGTAATATCAGCTTCCTTATTAAGTATGTCAAATAATAGTGCTAATTCTTTTTCATCCTCATCTTTTATATCCCATCCAGGAGCAGGCTTATATTATAGGTAACTCCAGATCTTAATCCAAAAACATATGCTTTAAATCCTCTTAAACATTCCTTTTCAGAAAATTCTCTTTCTTTAGTTGCATCAAAGGCATTTCCGAATAAACCTTTTATTTTTCTTTTTGATCCATCTGATTTATATTTTAAACAATAATATACATGTGCATTGAGTAACTCATCAGAGTTTTCAGCATTAATTTCAACTAAAAATCTTATTAGGTACAAAATAACTTTAAAAAATAAACCTATGAAATTTTATTTTTACCTTATAGTTAATTAGTGAGATAGTCTTAATAAGTATTTAATCAAAGTGCGTCAGATATATTGGCTTCTTTTTTAAGTAATTCAAGCAAAAACTCAAGCCCTTCTTCCTCTAAAATATCCCACCCTGCTGTAGGTTTTTCAGATATACCAGATCTTAAGCCAAAAACATAAGCTCTAAAAGCTTTGAGAGTAGATTTTTCATTATACTTTCTATCTTTTAAAGGATCAAAAGCGGTTCCAAATAAACCTTTCAACTTTCTTTTTGAGCCGTGCTGTTCATATTTTAAGCAAAAATAAATAAAGGAATTCAACAACTCATCTGAATTATCTGCATTAATTTCTACTAAGAACCTCAAAACTAACTCGGCTTCGTTTTCTATTTCTTCTGCTTTTATTTCAAAGTATTGCTCACTTAGGCCCTCAGCATATTTTTTTGCATAGGACTTTATAGGTAATTCACTTACAATAAACTCGTAAGCTGATCTTGCAACAGCTATATTATAGATCCAGTCCGGACAGAATGTTCCAGCCAATGAAATTTCTCCTTTAAAAAATTATACTAAATTATCTTAGTAATAAAAGTATTAATTAATTTTTATAGATAGATCTTATTGTGTCAGTAAAACTTTCAAAAGTATTGGGGCTTTTAAATTTTTCTTCTTGTATAAGCATTGATATACCATCCCAAATATTTATACTGGGCTTCCAACCAGTTTGTTTGTAGATTTTACTAATATTTAAACTAAAATTTATTAAATCTTTACCTTCGGTAAATTTTGGCTTGCAGCTTGGCTTAATTTGTTTGATTATCATATTTATAAGATCTTTATTAGGATAAGAATTACCAGTTCCTATATTAAAAACCCCATTAGCATTGCTTTCTATAAGTTTTATAATTCCTCTAGATACATCTGAGACCTCTATAAAGTCAATTTTATTTTGTATATCAGTTATTACTGGTTTAGCTTCGCTTGCTATAATTTTTATAAGATTACTAAACAAAAACTGACCATTACTTTTTGAAGAATAAACCTCCCCTAATCTTAAGTGACAAAAATTAATATTAAGATCTCTTGCAATCTGGCGCAGATTTAAGCAGTGTCCATATTTTAACTTACCAAAATTAGTGATTGGTTTTGGAATGATATTTTCATCTATAGTCCCTTCAATTTTACCATACTCTTCATATGAGCCTAGATTAACAAAACCACTACTGTTAATATTTTTCGTAAGTTGTAACAAGTCTATTAAATTTCTAGTATTTTCTAGGGATTTGATTTTGTCATTAGAGGATTTTTCCCAAGAGCAATTTACAACATACTTGGGACTACTCACAGCAAGTTGTCTTATAACAGAAGTATCATTAAAATTATTTGAAGAGATTATATTATAACATCCAATTTTTTTTAATGGAATTGTGTTTGTATTTATTTTTACAAGTGCTGTTACAGGTATATCATTTGAAATCAGCTCACTGACCAAATTGGAGCCTATAAATCCATTAGCACCAACTACTAAAACTCTTTCTTTCATTAACAAATTAACGACCATTTAATAATTAATTTTACATAATATTATTTTGTAGTAATAAAATCTAGTACATAAGTAATTATTTTATATGCAAATTAAATATTTTTTCTTTTAAGTCGTTACTCTTAATAAAGAGGTATTTTGTCAAACGACTTAACAATAGCAGCAAACTTAGGTTCTCAGCTAGCTACTATCAAAATTAGAGAAGCCATAAGAAAAATTTCTTCAGGAAAAAAGTCATCATTTGGTGGAGGGGCAGATATTGCTTTAGCTCATAAATTAAAAGCAGAAAGTGCTTCTAATTATGCAGCTAGTTTAAATTTAGATGATGCATTGGCCGCTTTGAGAGTTACTCAAGTTTCTTTGGATGAAATAGCGACATTAAATCAAAGATTAGCAGAATTAGGGGCATTAAACACAAATAACTCTTTGCTATCCACGAATGATACGGCATCATTAAATAGAGAAACAGCTTCTATCACTACTGCTATTGATAATATCGTCGCAAATACAAAATATAATAATATAGCTTTAATGGGTACAAGTGATGTTAATTTAAGCATAGGAGCAAGTCCTAATGGAACTAATCAACTTACAATTACTATCGGAGGTATAGGTTCTATAGCATCCGTTACAAGTGCCTCTAATGCCACTTCTACTTCTAATACACTAAAGACTAGTTTAGCAAACAATCAAGGTCAAGTCAGTGGGGGTACGGCAGCAGCAGAAGCTAGAAGAAATGTAACTAGTACTACAGCCGCATTATTAGATGCTGCGGCAGAAAACAAGCAAAACATCGACCTAGCGATTGAAACAGCAAAGTTAACAAAAAATGTTTTATTAAATAGAGTGTCTTTATCTCTAGCAGCTCAAGCAAATGCAATTAATTCAAGCAAACTAGATGTTTTGGGTTAAAAGCCTTTATTTCTTCTCTTTTTCTTTTAGTTCTTTTTCTTTCTGAATTTCTATAGCTAATTTAGCAATTTCAGATCCATTATTGGTTCCTACTTGCAATAAATTATCTAATAAACCTAATGACTCTTCATAGTGTCCAAATTTTGCAACTTTTTTTGCTAGATTTATAATTTTAGGCTCTAATCCTGCTTCATGAAATTTTTTTACTAAAATATTTGCTCTATCGGTCATAAATTTTCTCCTTTTGAAATAAATATATCTGCAATTTTGTTTCCATTTTTAAATTTTGCCCACGCATTTGTGTAGGCTAACTCAAGATTTTTAATAAAAGTTTCTGAATTAAAAAGTTTTTCAAATTTTTTCTGTTCAATTTTTTTTCTTAATTTTTTCAATTCTTTTTTATTTTTAATGTAAAAATTAATTTTTTTCTTATACTCTTCAATATTACTGCTTACGAGATCATCCAGACCTATCGTGTTAAGCAAACTACTTGAAACTCTGGATGACATGCTTTTTCCTGCTAGAGTAATTATTGGTAGATTTGCAAATAAAGCGTCACTTGCTGTAGTGTGAGCGTTGCATGGAAAACTGTCTAAAAATAAATCGGCTAAAGCTAATCTTGATACATGTGTTTGTGTTTCTACTTTTGGTGACAAAATTATTTGATTATTTTTGATGTCTTGTTTATTAAAATAATCATAAATATTATCTTTAATGGCTTTATCATCAAGTAACCATAAAACCGTATTTTTGTTTTTCTTTAAGATGTCTACCCACACATCAAATAGTTTTTTATTATACTTGTGAATATTATTTAAACTACACAGTATTATTTTGTCTTCTGGTAAATGTAATTCTTTTCTAGTAAATTTTATTAATTTTGGTTTTTTTTCATCATTGCATTGATAACAATCAGGAAGATAAATAATATTTTCTTTAAAAAATTTTCTATTTTCTTTATTAACAATGAACTCGTCAAGTATTAGATAATCAATAAAATTTGTTCCTAAAGTGCCAGGAAAACCCAAATAAGATATTTGGATGGGGCAAGGTTTATTTTTGAGAATTTGTATTCTATTTTCCTTAGTATGTCCCTTCAAATCAACTGCAATATCTATTTCCAGTTCACGAAGTAAAAGTTCTATATCTTTATCAGTCTTATCAGTAACATCAAAAAAATTACTAAAAGATTTTTTTAGTCTAAGAGATATTTCAGAATTATCATTATTAACTCCGTAAGATAATGCGTAGTAATCAAATTTTTGATTATCTTGTTTTTCAAAGATACCAGCAATAAGATGAGCAGTGGCATGATTATGAAAATCACTAGACAAATAGGCTATCTTAATTTTTTTATGATTAATATTTTTTTTATAATCATAATTAATATTTTCATTAGAATTAATATATTTATTACAAAAATTTACGGCTGAAAAATATTGTAACTCAGGATCATCAGTAACTAACAAGCATGTAAAAGGTCTTATGGAGGAAATATTTTTTTTAAGTTCTTTGTAAGCACGATCTAATATTTCATCAAGTCCTTCCCAATCTGCACAACATAATTTAGAATAACTAAGTAAAGCATCGGAAAATTCTGGTTTTGGATTTAAATTTGCAATTTTTTCATGATATAATTTCATGGCACTATAATTTTTAAAATGCTGATAGCAAATTGACAAATTAATATATATTGCTGACAAAAATTTATCATTTTTAGCTAATAAAAAATAACTTTCTGCTTTTTTGTAAAAGGATTTTGCGAGTAAATAATTTTGTTTTTCAAAAAACTCTTTAGCTTGAAGAAAGTTCGATATAGCTATATTATAAAAAATTTCTGGAATATTATTAAATTTTTTTTCCGCATCTTTTAAAATATTTATAGCAAGATTGAATTTATTATTTTCAATATATTTATTTGAAATATCGAGTGTACTATTAATTTCTAAAATATCATTTTTAGTTAAACTATTAAATTCTTTTTGCATAAGTTTATGGTGCAATCAATATGCCATTACATTTTCTGAAACTTCATACTTCTTAATACAATCAGAAATAATCTTAAAAAAATTATATTTTTCTATTACTTTTTTTCTATCCTCTTTTATAGCCTCAAAATCTATACTGTATGGGTTATTTAATATTTTTTCTATTTCATGAACCGAAAAATCAAAATTATTTATGTTTAACTTAATAAATGAGTCTTCGCTAAAATAATTTCTTATATTTGTACATCCATAATAAATAGGTGCAGTATAGCCCAGGTAGATATCTGCAATCTTTTCTGTCCAATAGTTTGGATAACTAGAATTTTCTATACCTATAGAATAAATATAGGGGTCTATTGCATCTTTTTTATTTTTAATAGGATTAAATCCAAAGCCAAAAAAATCAATTTTATTTTTGAAATGATCTATTAATTTTTTCGTAAAATTAAATCTTTTTAGATGCCCTGGTAAAAATGACTTAGTGGAAACAATCATTGAGCACATTTTATTTTTCTCAGGTATTGGCTGGTGTTTAAAATGTTCAAGACTATTTTTATTTATTAACTCAATACAATGACCTTTACCATTTTCAAAGCTGATATTTAAATCGTATGTCCACTGAAGAGGAGTAAAAGTAATAAACTGTTTTATAAAATGGTCAAATTTAAAAGGTGTTATTGCAAAAGTTGAGTTATCTAATATAAATTTACTAGGTAACTTACTTTCAGGGGGTTCTTGTTGAAGATAAACAATTTTTTTACCTTTTATTTTTGTTATATTATTTACCCATGTTCCTATTATTTGCCAATCAGCATCTAAGTTATTCATAAAAAAATTTATGTTATCATATATTCCCTTAAACCCTTCGGTTTGCCTAAAGAAAAAGGGCAAATTCTCATTTTTGAAGGAAGGATCAAAAAAGCTGACTGTTTTTTTTTTCATTTAATCCAATGCATGCATTTAATATACCAAACATTAAAACTTTTTAATTGGCTTCTATTAAATTATTATCAGAATTAATAGGTTTAATTAGCATTTGCTCTAAAAATTCTTTTCTTTTTAATTTAGGAGCTAAGTCTTCTATTGGCGAACCAAATGCAAGTTTAGGAATTATTTTCTGATTAGGGTGTATAAAAACCTCAACTAAACATGCCCCTTTATAAGTTAAAGCCTTCTTAATTATTTTACTTGAAAACTTATCATTTTTAACGCTTAAATACTTAATATCATAAGCTTTTGCTATTTTTTTATAGCTAGGAGCGCTTACTCCAATACCAGAGGCATTATATCTCTTATTTAAGTATAAATTCTGGAATTGTTTTATAATTCCATAACCCCCATTATTTAAAATAAAAATTTTAATTGGAAGTTTTTCATTAACTACAGTTTGAAGCTCTTGCATATTTATCTGAAAACTTCCATCTCCATCAATACAAATTACCCTTTTTTTATTTTTTGCTATTGATGCTCCTATAGAAGCAGGAAAAGAATACCCCATTGGAGAATTTCCAAAAGCAGAAAAGACTCTCTGTCCTAGTTTAGTTTTAAATGCTTGCATGAACCAAGTTAGATGACCACCATCATCAGGGATAATAATATCATTTTTATTAAGCAGTTTAGATAACTCTTCTACAAATATATATGGATTAACAAAACTTTTATCCTCATTAAACTTTTTACTAATTGTAGGATATTTTTTTCTTACACTTGAACAATAATCTATCCAACTATTATGTTTAGAAAAGCTAAAATTTTCTTTAATAATTTTTTTTGTAATTCTTTTTATAAAAGATTTACAATCCTCATTAACTTCTAAATACGGCTTTAGTCCTCTTCTTTTTGAAAGTTCTCCTTTATCAATATCTACCATTATCAATTTAGCTTTCCTAATAAATGTTTCAGGCTTTCCTCCCGTAATTCTTGTGTCCAATCTTGAACCTAAAGACAAGACGCAATCCGAGTTCTGTATAATAAAATTTGCAGCTCTTGACCCATAAACGCCTACATGTCCATAATAAAGCTTATTTTTGGAATCTATAGTATCTACTCCACTCCAAGATGATACAACTGGTATATTAAAAATTTTTATTAAATTATTAAATTCATTTACAGCATTACTATATCTTACTCCACCACCAGATAGTATAACTGGTCTTTTAGCATTTTTTATTATTTTAAAAATTTTACTAATATTAGCTATTTTAATTCTAGTATTTTTTTTTCTTTTTATATTTTTTCTTAAAACTATGCCTTGTCTTTGTAAGCACATTGGTAAATCTAATAAAACAGGTCCTTTTCTTCCTGATTGCGCACAAGTATATAAATCTTCTAATACACTATAAATATCTTCTGCTTTTCTTAATTGAATAGCTTTTTTTGTTATAGGTTTGGCTATTGAAACGATATCAGTTTCTTGAAAACCTATCTGCCTTGAATTTGAGGTTCCAGGCATAACCCCCCTTTGCTCTTGTAAATTAACTTGTCCCGTAATATGAATATTGGGTATGGAGTCAAAATAAGAACATGCTATACCAGTAATTAAATTTGTAGCTCCTGGTCCAGATGTGCTCATAGTAGCTGCAAAACCATTTCCTACCCTTGAATATGCATCAGCCATCATTGCTCCAGCCTGCTCATGCTGAACACAAATATAAGATATATCCTTTCTATTTGAAAATGAATCAACAGCAAATGCTATTGCTCCTCCTGTTAGAACAAATACTTTCTTAACTTTTTTTTCTACTAAAAAATCTAATAGAATCTCTGAAACGCTCTTTGTTTTAACCTTTTTAAAAATATTCTTACTGCATCTTTTATGTTTCATAAAGATGTGAATAGCAAAATTTATACCAATCAGATAAAAGATGCTGCAAATAGTAGAAAGAAATAAAAACAAAGAACCAGTATATCAGGAAACATTAGCCAAAATGTTAGCAACCAAAAAAACCTTCGGTTTGCCTAAAGAAAAAGGGCAAATTCTCATTTTTGAAGGAAGGATCAAAAAAGCTGACTGTTTTTTTTCATGTAATGCAATGCTTGCATTTAATATACCAAACATTAAAAAAAATAAATTATGATGGCACTAAATTTGCAAAAAATTTTCTAGGAGGCAAAATGAAAAGTTCCATATTTGAAAACCTATTTGTATTAGAATTAGCAAACAATCACTGGGGTAATATTCACAGAGGTATGAAAATTATTAAGGATTTTGCAGAAATAATAAAAAAAAACAATATAAAAGCAGCTATAAAATTTCAATTTAGAGATGTAGATAACTTCATTCACACTGATTTTAAAAGAAAAACAGGTATGAGATATGTTGATAAAACCTTAAATACTAAAATATCCTGGAAGAATATGAAAAAAATGTTGGATGAGGTTCGAAAAAAAGGAATTCTTACAATGGCTACTCCTTTTGATGAATATTCTATAAATAAATGTAAAAAATTTAATATAGATCTTGTTAAGATAGCTAGCAGTGATGCTAAGGATAAAAGTTTTATTAACAAAGTAAGTAGTTTGTATATTCCTACTATTGTTTCTACCGGTGGTTGTTTTGAAAATGATATTGATTGGATATATGAGCATTTCAAATATAAAAATGTTCCATTAGCAATAAATCATTGTGTTTCTCTATATCCATCTGAAGATCATCAGTTAGAATTAAATCAAATTGATTTTTTAAAGAATAAGTATAAGGATATTACTATTGGTTTTTCATCACATGAATACAATACATGGGATTATTCATTAATGATAGCTTACGCAAAAGGAGCGAGGACTTTTGAAAGACATATAGACGTTGATCATGAAAACATTCCTGTTTCTAAATATTGCAGTTTACCTCATCAAATTGATCATTGGTTTAATGCCTTTAAAAAAGTAAAGGAACTGTGCGGAGAAGCTTCTATTAAAAGAAGAGAAATATGTGATGAGGAGAAAGAGTATTTAGATAAATTAGTAAGGGGCGTTTATATTAAAAAAAATATAAATAAAAATAAGCAAATAGAATTAAATGACGTATATTTTTCAATACCTAAGCTAGAGGGTCAAATATCATGTCAAGAATTTCAGTCAGGCTTATTTAGTGCAAAATATCTTAAAAAGAATAAACCATTATTTAATGAGGACATCTATATATTTAAAAAGGAAAATAATATTAAAAGTAAATTAAGGCAAAAAGATAAATACTAAGTTATGGAAAAAGTATTACTAATTGGCGAAAGAGGTGGGATAGGAAGTGCTATTAAGATGCTACTAAAAAATGATTATGAATTATTTAGTTATAACAGTGATAATCTTAATTTAAATAATCAAAATAGTATTGAAAAATTTATCAATAATTTCAAAAATAATTTTAATCACATAGTATTTTCTGCCGGAATTAATAAATTAACTCCATTTGAAAAAATAAATAAAGAAAATATTTATAATGCTTTAAATATTAATATTGTCAATTTTCTAGTATTGTTATCGAACTTAATAAAAACTAAAATAAGTAATAAAAATAGTTCCATAATAATGATATCCTCATTGTATGCTACGTTTGGAAGAAAAAATAGAATGCCCTATGTCTTATCAAAGCATGCTATGCATGGAGCTTGTAAAACTCTAGCAATAGAATTAGGTAAAAAGGGTATTAGAGTAAATACTATTTCACCAGGTTTTATTGATACAAAGCTTACAAGAAAAAATTTAAGTGAAAAAGAAATATTAAAAGTAAAAAATCATATTCCTCTTGGAAGAATGGGAGTAGCAAAAAATATTGCGGATACCGTAAAGTTTTTGTTATCACGCCAGGCTTTTTATATTTCTGGCACTGATATAGTAGTAGATGGAGGCTTTTCTGCTGGCGGATTTATGGGGGTTTAAATGAGTTTTTATATAGAAAATAAAAAATTTAATTATAAAAGAAAGATTACAAATAACTTTTTAATTAAATCTATTCCACATGATTATGAGATAGAGATTATTAATTCTTCTAATTTATTACAAAAGTTTAAAGGAAAAAAAAACGTATTTTTAATAGATGAAAGTATTAAAAAACTTTATTTTAAAAAATTACCACTCGATGCTATGACAATTAGGGCAACTGAAAAAAATAAAAATATAAAAAAAGCTATAGAAATTATCAATTATTTTGAAAGAAAAAATATTACGAATTTGAATAATATAATAGTTGTAGGTGGAGGAATTTTACAGGACTTAGGAGCCTTCGCGTGTTCAATGTATAAGAGAGGTATTCCATGGACATATGTCCCAACTACTATGTTGGGGATGACGGACAGTTGTGTAGGAGGTAAAACTGGCTTAAATTTTACAAACAAAAAAAACATGTTGGCACTTTTTAGTGCTCCTAGAAAAGTTTTAATTAATCTAAAGTTTTTAGATACGTTACCAGAAAGAGAATTTATTTCTGGGTTAGGTGAGTCTTTAAGACTACATATAACTGGAGGCAAAAAATTTATCAATATATTTGAAAATAATATTGGTTTGCTTTTGAAAAGAGATAAAAAAGCCCTTAAGAAAATCATACAGAATTCTTTGATTGTAAAAAAATCAGTAGTTGAGATTGATGAATTTGAAAAAAACTACCGTAAAAGTATGAATTATGGGCATAGTATAGGTCATGCTCTTGAAAGCTTAACAAACTTCTCATTTCCTCATGGAATGGCGGTTAGTTTAGGTATGATGATAGAAAATAATATAGCAAGTATGTGTTATGACTTAGATTATAAATTTAGTGAACGAATAAATAAGATTATCAGAAAATTAATTGATAAAAGGGCAATAAACGATTTAAATAAAGTTAAAGAAAAAAATTTTGTTGATGTTTTGAAATCTGACAAAAAAGTATTAGGAAATATACTAAAACTATCTGTGCCAGGAAATTATGGTAAAATGTATTTTAAAGATTTTCATCTACATAATAAAAATAATAATTTTATATTCAAAGCTATAAACTCCCTGTATGTATGAAGAATATTCTTCTTATAGATTATGGTGCCACTAGAGTTAAATCCATATCAGTAGCCTTAACTCAGTCTAATCAAAACAGTCGAGAATTTTCTAGCAAGGGAAGCGCTTTTTTAGGCTGCAAAATTGATAACAAATTTTTTTCTGACTCTCTTATTAAACATTTAAAGGAGGCAAGTAAGAAGAATGATATTTCAGGTGTTGTTGTTTGCAGTGAAATGCACGGATTTTGTTATAAATACAAAAATTATGTTTCAGAATATTTTAGTTGGAGGTTTAACTCCTCTAATTCAAATCAAATTATTACTCAAATTAAAGAGAAAGAATGGTTTAAAAATATAAAAATTTACCCTAGGGTAGGGTTACCTCTAGTAAATTTATTATCATTCTGTCAACAAAAACTATTAAAAAATAATACTGAGATTCTTTTTATACCACAAATAATTTGTAATAATTTAGGTAAAAGTTATGGTTGCGTTCATCCTACACTAGGACAATCTAGTGGGTTGTATCTCAAAAATAAAGATATCAATAAAATTCTTAAAACTGATATTAAATTACCAAAACCCATCTTTGATGACTTTCCATTATTAGGAGAAATATGTGTTAACGGTAAAATCTTACCTGTGTGGGGAGGTTACGGAGACTTGCAAGCTTCTCTATATGGCATAAAAAAAAATACGTGGAATATAAATTTAGGCACAGGTTCGCAATTAGTTTATAGTTCCAACGAAGAATTAGATGGTTTTGAAGAAAGAGCATTTTTTGATAATCAAAATATACAATGTATAAGTCATTTACCAGCTGGAAGGTCTTTAAATTTATTTGCGGATTTACTAAGAAATATAAGGGATGAAAAAGATAATAGTTTTTTTTGGAATAAAGTAAAACTGTTAACCTTTAATAAAAAAATATTAAATAATAGTATGAAAGTTGATTTAAATTTTTTTGAACAAAACAGAAATTTTAAAGGTGGTGGAAGCCTATTAGGGCTAAATGAGAAGAATTTTAATATTAATGACATACTGTTAAGTGTAGTAGTTTCTATGACTAAAAACTTTATAGATATAATTTTAGATTCTAAGAAAAAAAATATAAAATCATCAATTTATATTTATGGTAACCTAATTAATAAAATTCCAATTATGAAAGATATAATCCAGCATAGTATTAAAAATAAGGTAACCATAAAAAATTATTCTTGCAGTCCTACTCTAATAAATATGAAGACAATACTTTTAAAAAATTTGTGATATGAGTATTAATTTTTTTTTAAGAATGAAATTTGTAGTTTTCAAATATCTGATTAATCATAGAAGGTAAATCTTTATAATCATCAAAAATTTCATAACAATCTAATTGCTTAATGTTTATATCGCTGTAACCTTGAGAAAATAATATGCAAGGCCAATTTGCATTTTGAGCACACATAAAATCAAATTTACTATCTCCTACAAAAATACCTTGTATACTATTAAATTTTTTAGTTGTATTAATTGTACTAAATAAATGTTCAGGGTTAGGTTTTCTAAAAGGAAATGTATCACCACCAGAAACTGATAAAAAATAATGATTTATATTTAAGTGATCTAACAGTTTTTTTACATAGTATTCAGGCTTATTAGAGACTAAAATCATATTATAATTATTATTTCTTAAAAACTGTAAAGTACGGTCTACATTTTTATATAACTTGGTCTTATTTTTAAAACATTTTTTATATTCAAATAAAAACATTTCAGTAAGTTTGTTTATATCCTTAATTTCTGTATTTTGTTTATTAAAGGAGTCTATAATTAATGCTTTAGCGCCATTTCCAATAAGACTTTTAACCTCTTTATTAGATACAGATTTAAGTTTATTTTTCACTAAAACTTTATTTAACGCAAAGGTTATATCTGGCGCACTGTCCACAAGTGTGCCATCTAAATCAAAAGCAATGATTTTTGTCATACATAATTAATAATTTATTAATTAACTATACCCCATTTTTCTTCAATTGCATTAAGATAAAAGTGTTTATATTGATCTCCTAGGTCTTTTTTAAATGTAATTATAACTTCTAGTAAATCATAAAAAATTGTGAATAAATCTTTTTCAATGTTTATCTTTGATATGGCTATAATCTCTTCATTTTTATAGTAAATTTTATTTTTCTCAAAGTCCTTTAAGAATAAGTTTAAGTTACGTTTAAGCACAACTTTTGCTGTCTCTAGCAAAATTTTTCTGCTAATAGGAGAATTTCGTCTAAAAATTAAAATAAAAGCATCTATTGCTTTGAATAGATAGGAATATAAGATACCTCTATTTCCTATTCCAGCCTTTAAATATAAATTTCTTTCTTTTTTAATTAAATTTGATTTTATATCAAACCAGTTATTGTTTCTATATATCAATAAATCTTTTGGTGAATGTATTATCTTTCCTGAAGAGGCTAGAGCTAACATGAAAGCCCAATCAGTGTATCCACCTCTATTAGGATGATATAAAAATACAGATAAAAGATCTTTTAAAATTTTTGTATCATAAAATGAGTACATACTTGTATTATTCCCTGAACAGTTCTTAGCATAATTTAAAACTCTTTCTAATGGATCCTCACTATCTAAATGAAAAGTATTTTCTTTGTATATTCCTACATTTTTATTCCAAAGTGAAATAGTAGGCTTAATACCAATCACATTATGTTTTCTAGCTTGTTCATAATTTACTTTTGATTTGGTTAAATTAAAAATTATATCATCATCACATAAAATTAGGGTGTATAAACTTTCACTCTTTTTTACTGCATTATACCAATTGTCTACACCTATTGTGGGGCCCTTGAAAACTTTAACATTAGAAGATTTGAATTGATTTAATTTATTTTCTTTATTTTTATCTAGCGAGTTATTTGAAAGTATTAATTGTGATTTAGTTGTCTCACAAAAATTTAAAGCAGATAAAAGAGTTGGTTCTAATAATTCAAAGGTCCTATTAGTAGGAATACATATCGTAAGAGGTGCTCTCATATTAAATATTTAAATTATTGTTAGTATTTTTATAGTTTTCATGCAATGAATCTTCTATTTGCATTTCTAAAGAAATTTTAGTTTTTAGTCCTAGCTCTAAAGATTTGCTAAGATTTGGAGTATAGTTTTGGTGATCATGGAGTGAGCCTTTTTTTACTCTTACTAAAGGTAAATCATAATACTTATATTCTGCAATTTTTTTTGCAAGATTATATATAGTTGTATTACTATCAGTATTTCCAGTATTGATTAAGTTAATATTTTTAAATTTTAAGGATAAAAGCATCCAATTTGCAAGGTCTAATGGATGCATATAATTTCTTGTACTGGTGCCTAGAGAATTAAGTTTTATATCCTTGTTAAGTATTCTATTTTTAATAAATTTATAATAGGCAAAATGACTGTCACTATTAAACTCAGAACCACCAAAAGAAAATGCCCTAAAAATATTTAAGGTTTTTAAATTTTTAGAATTTTTAAAATATTCAAGTAGCAATTTTTCAGAACATTTTTTTGAGAATCCATATGTAGCAACGTCATCAAAAATAGATGGAGAATTTTCATCTTCTTCATGCCACCCATTTTTATTTTTACAGTTTTTACCATATATCCCACCTGATGATAAATATGTTATAGATTGAGGTGATACTATCTTGGCATAATCTATTACACTTAAAGTACCATTAATAATTGTGTCTACTACATTTTTGAAGTCTAGGTTTTTTTTTAGTGATGTCTCTGCTGCAAGATGAAATATATGATCTACATTTATTTTTTTTATTTTAAAGTTCTTAATATCGCTATAATAAAAATAAAAAGTAGTATCTTTTAAGGATTTAATTTTTTTATATTTTATTTTATTTCTTGTTAGTAAATGTACCTTTATTTTTAAATTATATTGATAATTTAAAAAATTAATCGCTTTGAGAAACCACATTCCTAAAAAACCGGTGCCACCTGTTATAAAAAATGATTTATCCTCTAAATGACTATAATCATGGTCATTGAAAACCATATTAAGAATTGTTGTATTATTCATATATTTTACTTAGTTACTAATTAAATTTCTATTTATTTCTTCTTTATTTAAAAATGGCCACATATCATATAATTCTGGGGACTCAATTTTTCCACATTTATGAATTTTTGATTTTAGTTTAGGCTCAAAATCTTGTTTTGTATCAATTTTCAAATTTATGATATTAGGGGCTGCATCAAAAAAATTATTTGAATCTAAATAACTACTAAGCTCTTTAATATTTTTTACATAAAAAGTCTTTATATTAAAGGCTTTTCCTACCTTACAAAAATCAGGAAATCCTACACCATCATTGTTTCCTGTTCCAACTAAATTATCGGGAAAAAAATTTTTTTGAGTTTGTCTTATTGAGTGATAGCCACCATTATTTAGTAAAAATATCTTTATTGGTAGCTTCTTATAAGCAATACTAGCTAGCTCTTGAATATTCATCATAATGCTACCATCACCAGTAACACAAATTACTCTTTTTTTATTATTTGCCAGTGCTGCTCCTATAGAAGCTGGAAGGTCATATCCCATTGAAGCTGATCCTGAATTTGTAAAAACTCTTACACCTTTTTTTAAATCTGCACATTGAAGCCCAACAACACAAGCTGTTCCATTTCCTAATATAACTTTATCAGTACTTTTTAACTTATTGTAAAGTGTTTCAAAAAATCTATATGGATTTAAATTTTTATTTTTTACCAATTTATTATGTACGATAGGATATTTTTTTTTAATTTTTCTACACCAATTTAAGAATAATTTATGTTTGTCTATGATCTTATAGTCTTTCAAAGCCTTATTTAAAAAAGGGAGGAAATATTGAAGGCTGTAATGAAACTTTTTATAAACTTTAAGTGTGTTTTTAAGCATTTCATTTTTATCAATATCAACCATTAATATTTTGGCATTCTCAGCAAAACTTTTCCAATTATAACTTATTTGTCTAATGTTTAGTCTACAGCCAAGCACAATAAGTAAATCACAATTTTTTATAGCAAAATTTCCTGGTCTATCTCCTACAGTACCTGGTTTACCGCAGTTATAAGGATTATTTGCAGATAGTAAGTCATGAGAATTCCATGCAGTTACCACAGGAATCTTAAGTTTTTTTATTACGTTTAAAAATAGATTTTTAGTATTAGATATTCTAATACCATTTCCTACCAATATGAGGGGTCTTTTAGATTTTTTTACCTCTTTAATTAAGTATTTTATGTCTTTTTGTATATTTCCTAGATTTAAATTTTTATTATTCAAAGTATTTGAATGAATAAACTGTTTTAAACTCTTACTATTTTTTTTACTATTTAAATAAATTTTTTCAGCATCAGATTTTTTTAAAAGAGTTGATTGTATGTTAATAGGAATATCTAGCCATACTGGTCCAGGTCTATGATAATTAAGGTAAAACAAGCAATTCTTGAGAGCTAACAACGTATCTAAGGTATTTGTTGGAGTTGCTACATATTTTACTATAGGTTTTACCAAATTAAATAAATCTACTTCTTGATCACCTAATTGTCTTAAGTTAATATTTTTTTGAGAATTTGACAGCATAGTATCTGTTTTTACTTGGCCTGAAATTATTAACATAGGGATTGAGTCAACAAATGCACCAAAAACTCCATTTAAAGCATTTATGGCACCTGGGCCAGTTGTTACATTAATTAAAGCAATTTTGTTATTGGTTCTAAAGTACCCTTCAGCTGCCATACTAAGAGATTGTTCATGGTGTAAAAAATGACACAAGAATTTTTTATTTCTAGTAATTGAATCATTTAGGTGCATTGCACCTCCTCCGGTAACTAAAAAAGCGTTATTTACACCTATTTCTAAAACTTTTTCACAAATAAAATCAGAAATTTTTATAATTTTTTTATTGACCATATATTCAAAATAATTAATTAAAAATCTTAGTAAATATTTGCAATTCAAATGCCAATAGTATTAGATTATGTAACTATTCCCCAATCATTTTGTAAGGCTATATCATAAAATTTTAGGTATTTATTTTTAAGATCGCTATCAAAAATCTCTAAAATATCTAAAGCTATATCTATATTTTTTTCAAAGGAATTACTAGAGTTTAATTTTGAAATTAATTTTTTTTCATTATCGGTAAATTCCTTTTTATTATTTTCAAAGAAACCTAAAAAACTTAATATTAAATTATTAAAAATTAGTTTTCCGGTTCTAATAATTTCTTTTCTTGATACCGGAGAGCTTTTCCTGACTACATATATGAATGCATCTAAGGCTCTAAAAAGTAAATCAAATAATATTCCTCTTTCTGACAAACCACATTTTTCATAAAGACTTATTTTTTGTCTTTTTATAAAGTCTTCAGAACCAAACCAATTATTGTTTTTATAAATTAAAACTTTAGAACTGTCGTGTAATATTTTCCCACTAGATACTAAGCCTAACACAAAAGCCCAATCTGAATATCCTCCTCTAGTAGGATGAAAAAGAGCAAGCTCCATAATTTCTTTAAGAATATCCGTATTAAAGAAAGAGTACAGCGTTGTATTATTTCCATTGCAGAGTTTAGTATAACTTTTAACTCTTTCAAAGGAATTCTCTTCATCCAAATTGAAAATATTTGTGGCATAATGACCTACATTTTCATTCCACAATTTTATGATTGGTTTAATTCCTAAAATATTATGGTTATAAATATTTTTGTATTCTATTTCTGGATTACTAATGTTTATAATAATGTCATCATCGCTTAATATACCTGTATAAATACCAGAGGCATTTTTGATTGAATTATACCAATTTTCAGTAGAATTCTTTTTATTACTTTTTAAAAGCTTAATATTTTTATTTTGAAATTTTTTCCAATGATAATTTTTTTTTGTGTCATTTGAGTTGTCTGAGATAGTTAATTCTGATGAGGTTAATTTGCAAAAATTTATAGCTGAGTTAATGCTATCCCTAGATTCTTCAAATTTTCCATTACTTGGAATACAAATTGATAGCTCATATTTATTCTTCATTATTTTTTCTTTTGATTAATGAACTGATGTATTGTTTTAGCTATTTTTTTAAGTTGTATTTTTGATAGTTCTGGATAAATTCCTACCCAAAAAGCATTCCTCATAACTTTATCAGAATTTTTTAATTTACCTTTCACTATATAATTTTGATCTTTCATATAAGGTTGTTTTATAAGGTTACCAGCAAAAATTAATCTGGTTTTAATGCCATTCTTCTCTAGATAGTTTATAAGCTCATTTCTTGAGATCTTATTATTTCTTATTAGTATAGGAAAACCAAACCATGATGGATCAGCTTTTTTTTCAAACCCTGCAAATGAAAAATATTGATCAAGAGGTTTAAGTAGATTCAAAAGGTATAAAAAATTGGATTTTCTTATTTTAATAAAGTTCTTCAATTTATCTAGTTGAGCTAATCCTATTGAAGCTTGCATATCAGTAATTTTTAAATTATAGCCTAGAGATGAATAAACATACTTGTGATCATATCCATACGGTAAGTCTTTAAACTTCCAATTGAACCTTTTTTTACAGGTATTATCACATCCTGTATGGCACCAACAGTCTCTTCCCCAATCCCTTATGGACTCCATAGACCTTTTAATTTTAGAGGAGTTTGTAAAAATTGCACCTCCCTCACCCATAGTAATGTGGTGAGCTGGATAAAAAGATAAAGTACCAATATCTCCAAAAGTTCCTACATGCCTATTCATATATTTTGAACCAAGTGCGTCACAACAATCTTCTATTAAATAAAGATTATATTTTTCTGTTATTTTTTTTATTTTTTCTAAAAGAAAGGGGTTTCCTAAAGTATGTGCTACCATAATAGCTCTTGTTTTGTCAGATATTGCTTCTTCAATATTTTTTGTGTTTATGTTAAAAGTATTAAGTTCACAATCTATAAAAACTGGCACTAGACCATTTGCTATAATAGGATTAATAGTAGTTGGAAATCCTACGGCACAAGTAATAACTTCAGAACCTTTTGGTATATAATTTTCTTTCATCATATACTTATTACATAAAGATGATAACGCAATTAGGTTAGCAGATGAACCAGAATTACAGGTAAGAAGATATTTAACTTCTATAAATTTTTTTAATTTTTTTTCAAACTCTAAATTAAACCTTCCCGATGTAAACCACATGTCTAATCCTGCTTCAACTATATTACAAACCTCTTCATGGTCTATTACTTTGCCAGTAACATTAATGGTATTAGAATTTTTGTTATTGCCATATTTGCATACATATTCTTTTGTAAGTTTAAGAATTTGATTTCTTAAAAATTTTTCATCATTAATTTCTTTTTTATAATTAAGCATATTTTTTTTCAATCCTATTAAATTCTAAGTTATTTTTTTTAAAGTGATTAAGAATTTGTTGTTTAGTATATTCAAGAGCATCTTTTTCAAAGACTTTTAAATACCAATTAGTAGTATTTTCCAGAGCTTCATTTAAGCTAGTCTTAGCAACCCAACCTAATTCTTTTTTAATTTTTTTAGAGTCTAATTGTAAATATTTATTTTCTTTTTTTAGATTTTTATTTTTTGATATAGTTGTGTTTATAGAAATTTTTTCTTTAATTATTTTAGTTAATTCAAGTACTGAATAACTTTTTTCATCGTTAGGAGATAAGTTATAAAAATTAAAATAATTATTATTTTTTATATTAAATAACTTTTCTCCTAGAGTAATGTATCCTTCTATTACATCAAGAATATAAAGCCAGGGCCTTGTGAAAGAGGGGTTGCGAATTGATATTGATTTTTCCTTTAAATAGGATTTCATTATATCAGGAATAAGTCTGTTTTTAGACCAATCTCCACCTCCAATAACATTACCAGCTCTAGCTGTTATTATTTTTAGTCCCAATTCTGAGTAGCATTTTGCAATATGTTCTTTACATACTTTTGATACACTATAAGGATCAATTCCAGCTAAGTCATCTAATTCATTAAAAGTTTTCTGTTTACTTTTATAAACTTTATCTGTTGTAGTAATTAATACTGGAATATTCTTATTAATATCTTTTATAGACTCTAGAAGATTAACAGTTCCTATTATATTAGTTAAAAATGTTTTTCTAGGTAATTTATAGCTTTCTAAAACTAGTGGCTGAGCCGCTAGGTGAAAAATGATATCAGGCTTTTCTTTTTTAATAGCTTGTTTTAATGAATTAAGATTTTCTATTTTTTTATAGTACTGTATTATATTATCTTTGATCCATTCCGTACTAATAATTGATTTCTTAAAAGGTTTCTTGTCTGCATACCCAATCACTTGTGCTCCAAACATTTTTAAAGTTAGCGTTAACCAACTACCTTTAAATCCTGTATTTCCTGTAATTAAGACTTTTTTATTTTTATAAGCATTTAACATTTATATTGCTTTCTTAAATGAGAGGATTTTTTTAGAACTTTTAGATGTCTTCCATGGAGCTTTATTATTATTCCACATTTCAGTTAAAATATTTTTTTCTCTTAATGTATCCATTGGTTGCCAAAAACCATAATGTTTAAAAGCACAAATTTCTTTTATTTTAACCAGTCTATCTACTGCTCCATTTTCCCAAGACTCATTATTAGATTTAACATAATCTGTTACTTTTTCTGATAGAACAAAAAATCCACCATTTATCCAAGAGTCACTATTTTTAGGTTTTTCAATAAACTCTTTAATAATGCCATTAGAACAAAATTCTAATGCACCAAATCTTGCTAAAGGTTGTACAGCTGTCAAAGTTGCTAACTTTTTATTTTTCTTATGAAAATTATATAAATTATTTAAATCAATATCGCTCAGTCCATCTCCATATGTCATAAAAAAATCTTCTCCAGGTTTTAAAAATTTTTTAATCTTCTTAATTCTTCCTCCTGTCTGAGTATTTATTCCAGTTTGTACTAGTGTTACTTTCCATGGTTGAGCATTTGTCTCTAAAGTTTCTATTCTACCTTTAGAGTCTATTATTAGAGTAGATTGATTATATTGATAATCTTTGAAGTAGTTTATGATTTCATGGCCTTTATACCCCAAGCATATAATAAATTCAGTGTGTCCATATTTCATGTACCAATTCATTATGTGTTCTATAATTGGTATTCCTCCTATTTCAACCATAGGTTTAGGTTTGATTTTAGTTTCTTCTGCTAACCTTGATCCTAATCCTCCTGCTAATAAAACAACTTTCATATTTTCCTCCTATATATTTAAAGCAAGAATCATGCCTCTTAGCATAAAAAATTTATTAAACATTTTTTTAATATGTCGTTTGAATATTTGTAACAATTTAACAAAAGGAAAAATTTTATGGCGAGTATATCAAATATATCTGTAGGTGCTACTTATGCTGGTAATATGGCTCATAAAGCTAGACATGAGATGAATGCCTCAATCATGAGACTTTCATCTGGATCTAGAACTGTAATGGGTGGTGATGCTGCTGGGCAATCTATAGGAAATAATTTAATGGCTAGAGCAAAATCTCATTATGTAGCTGCGAGAAACGCT
This sequence comes from Phycisphaerae bacterium, assembly GCA_002591705.1. The sequence continues at coordinate 16,124 of PAAB01000032.1, read as the reverse complement.
GAAGACGGTATTTCAGCACTTTTAACTTCTGAAGCTGCATTAAATGAAATTGCAAACTTAGCTTATAGAGTACGTGAACTAGGTGTTCAGGCTGACAATGCTGCTTTATTAAGTTCAACTATGGAAGTTGAGGCAATGAATAAAGAAGTAGCTGCTATTTACGATACCATTTATAATATTCATGAGGAAGTAAAGTTTAATGAAAAAGCCTTAAATGGTGAGGCAGCAAAAACTTTTTCTATTGGTTCGTCTATTGATGGTACAAATAACAATACTATTCAGACTAACGATGCAATTACAGCTGCTATAGAAGATTTCACAACAGCTGCTGCTGCTGAGGCTTCTGCTGACTTAATATTAACTGATGTTGCATTAGGACTAGGTCATGTTGCTGCAGGTATTAGTTCATTAAAAGCAAGACAAGCTGTATCTTATGCAAGTGCTGCTAACTTAGAAGCTGCTGCATCTAGAATTTTAGATACAGATTATGCTAAAGAAACTGCAAATTTGACTAAAAATTCAGTCTTAAACCAGTCAGCAATGGCAATGGTAGCGCAGGCTAATCAGGCACAATCTGCAATTTTAGCTGTATTACAATAATTAATTGAATTGCAAAAAATAGGTAAGTGTAAGTTTTATTACACTTACCTAAATTTTTTTCCTAAAATTTATTCTTTATTTATCACACTACTATTTCATTTTATTAAATTACTATGTTAAAGCCTGATAACTTATTAAGAAGTTAGTCAAAAAAATAACAAAATTTTTAAATAATAAAATTTTACAAAATATAGTATGACTGTATAACAAACTACCACTATATGTTCTATCTATTTTTGGCATTATACTTGCAGAAAGTTCGTAGTATGAATAAAAAAAATGAAAATTTACACCTTATTATTATGATATATGATTGTGAGCATAATGGCATAAAATTTNCAAAGAATACCTTACATGCAGAGGTAGGAGGATAAAATGGCATCAAATAACAGTGGTATAAGTACTTTATATACTCTTCACAATTTGCATAAACAGCAAAGAACTATGAATACTTCCATAGAAAGAATTTCTTCCGGCAAAAGAATTAATCATGCAGGAGATGACGCTGCAGGTGGTGCAATCGCTAGTAGAATGACTGCACAAATTAAAGGCCTAGATATGTCAGTTAGAAATGCTTCTGACACAGTTTCATTAGCGCAAGTTGCTGAAGGAGCACTAGATGAAGCGTCAAAAGTTTTACAAAGAATAAGAGAATTAGCAATTCAAGCTTCTTCAGATTTATACACTGGTGAAGANAAACTTTATATGCAAACTGAAGCAAATCAGCTTATTCAAGAATTAGATAGGGTAGCAAAAGATACTAAATATAATGAGATTGCAGTTTTAGATGGTACTTTTGCTGATAGAAGATTTCAAATAGGTAATCAAGAAAGAGAAGCAGCTACAGTATCAATAGGTAATTTAAGAACAAATAAAATTGGAGTTCATCAAGTTAGAACTGATGCTACTGCTGGAGCTGATTATAATAACCTTGCTACTGCTGCATCTTTAGCTACAACTAATACTATTGCAGATGAAGATTTTACTATGCATGGACACTTGGGATCAGCTACTNTAAATGTTGAAGCTAATGATACCGCAAAAGAAATAGAGGAAAAAATTAATAATAAGTTTGATAGTACTGGTATATCAGCTACTTCTTCTACTAATTTAAAAATTCAGGGATTAAGAACTGATGCGACTGGTTCAGCAACATTATCTCTAACAATATTTGGTAAAAATACTGTAGGTAGAACCATCTCAGCAGGAGTTACTCTAGCACAAAATAACGTAAGTACAGCAGATACTGATTTATCTGATCTTAGAGATAAAATTAATGCATATTCTGCAGAAACAGGTATTGTAGCAACACTAAGCGCTGCGAAAGACACTGTATATTTAACAAATGATGAAGGCTATGACATTAAATTACAAGATTTAGATTTTGCAGATGTTGGGGATGCAGCTACACATGCTTTAAGAGTTACAGGAATGGATGCAAGACTTTTTGACTCAACTGGCGCAGAAAGGTTGTCAGGAACTGAAGCAGAGATGTTTGATACTTCTTATGATGGTCCTTCAAGTGGAAAAACAGCAGGTTATGCTGACTCTGCTATTGTCTCAGGACAAGTCATTATGCATTCTTCTCATTCATTTACTGCAACCACAGCTTATGGTGATGGAGATGATGGTTTGTTTGAGTCTTCACCTGGGAGTGCAACATTAAATTCTGTAGCTACTATAAATTTAAGAACAAGATCTGATGCAATAGACTCATTGAAGGTTGTTGACAAAGCAATGGATACAATTCATATGGAAAGAGCAAAGTTAGGTGCTCTTATGAGTAGAATGGAGCAAGCCATAGATAATCTTACTAATGTATCAACTAATACTAGTCATGCTAGGTCAAGAATTGAAGATGCAGATTTAGCAGCAGAGTCAACTGAATTGAGCAAAGCACAAATATTACAACAGAGTGCTATGGCAATGATAGCTCAAGCTTCAAGAATTCAGCAAAATGTTTTAACTTTGTTTCAGTAAATAAAATGAAAAGGATAGTAACTTATGGCTACTGAAGTTCTATCGAAAATAGGAATAGGTTCTGGTCTAAATAATACCGATATTATTAAAGCTATAGTTGATGCTGAGACTGTAGCAGAAAAAGAGAAAATAGAACAAGATGAAGCTGAATATGAAAGTAAGATATCTGCTTTTGGTATAGTAAAAAGTGAGCTTAAAAATTTTCAATTAGTCTGCCAAGCTTTAAAAGATGTTGGACCTGCAACACACGTAGGATCATCTAGTAATACAAACACAGCAACATTTACTAACACAGGAACAACAAATAATGATGATATTAATGCTTCATTAGTAGTCAGTGGTTTGGCCTCAGCACACTCTTTAGTTAGTGGTACAGTCAGCAGTACTGGATCAGTTGTAGGCTCAGGATCACTCACTATAGCCTTTGGAACTTATAGCACTTCATCTTCTACAAACGATACTTTTTCTGCGAATAGTTCTAAAACATCATTTACGGTAAATACTACTTCAACTACTACTTTGGCACAGCTAAGGGATTTAATAAATAACGAGGTATCTGACTCTAACCTTGATGGAGATAAAGATCTTACTGCATCTATAATGTATGATGGTTCTGACTATGTTTTAGTACTAAAAGCTAATCAAGGAGTTGCGAATGCAATCAGTGTAACTGCAGATAATAGCAGTTCTGATGCGCTTAAAAATAATTTTCAATATAATGCTACAAATAAAACTTTAACTCAATCTGTAGCAGCTGCAGATGCATCTTTTACTATTGATGGAATTAGTATGACTAGGTCTAGTAATACAATAAATAATTTATATGCAGGATATACTTTGCAATTATTAGCAACTAATTCATCAGCAATAAATATATCAGCAACTGAAAATACATCTACTATAGAGGGATATATGCAGGAATTTGCTGATGCTTATAATAATGTGTATTTAAATATAGAAGCTTTAAGTCAAGCAGGGACAGACTTATCAAGTTCAGGACCACTAGTAAGTGATTCAACAGTAAGAAGAATACAAAGAACCTTGAGAGAATTTAGTTCTACCAGTATACCAGGATACGAAGGAGGGCCATATTCACTGTCTCTTTTAGGTATGACAACTCAAAGAGATGGAACAATTACATTTAATAAAAATACTTTTAAAAATACAATAACGGCTAATTCTAATGTTGTTAATTCCTTTTTTACCAATGTTCTTTCAACAGATAATTCGTCAGTAACTGTTACAGGATTGTCTAAAGACACAGTGGCTGGAACTTATGCACTAGCAAAATCAGGTTCGGATTATACTCTTGCAGGTGTCACTTTATCTCAAAGTGGAAGTGTCTATTCATCTGGATCAGGAGACACAAATGGTATGAAATTAAATATTTCAGATACTAATATTACTAGTGCTAATATATATTTTGGAAATAGTCTATTATCTAAAATTGATAAATCTATAGGCGAATTATTGACATTTAATGGTGATATTGAAAATAGATTAACCAATCTTAGAGATGAGTTAGGTGAAATTCCTGACAGACAATTAAAACTAGATTCAAGAATAGAAAAACTCACACAAAGATACGCTTTACAATACTCGGCCATGGAAGGGATTGTAGCAGGATTAAAAGATACTGGTGATATGATAACTAAAATGTTAGAGAAGAATGATTAATAATGACATACAAATCTCTGGAAGAACAAGAAATCATAAGTAATTTTTTAATAAACAATAATTTGTTTATTCATAAAATTGAAAAAAAAGAAAATATTTTAAATTTTTTAAAAAATATTAAAGTTTTTCAAACAAACTTAATAAGAGTTGGTTCTAATAATGACGGTGGTTATTTAGTTCCAGACGATTTAAAAAATATAAGTGCTTGTTTTTCTCCAGGAGTAGATTTGAATGTAAGCTTTGAAACTGATTTAGCACTGAAAAAAATACCATCTTATTTATTAGATTATTCCATTAATAAACTTCCTTTGGAGAATGAACTTTTTACATTTGAAAAAAAATATTTAGATATTAAAAATGACGAAAAAAATATAAATATAAACACTTGGATTAAGAAAAATAGTGAATATGAGAAAAAAGAAGAATTTATTTTGCAAATGGATATTGAAGGAGCTGAGTATCAAGTGCTTCTTGATCTAGAAGAAAATTTATTACAAAAATTTAGAATTATGATAATAGAATTTCATTCTTTAAATAATTTATTGCATCCAGATGGTTTTAAACAAATTAAGGCAGTTTTTGATAAGATATTAGAACATTTTTATATTGTTCATATACGTCCAAATAATGTATTGGAACCTTTAAATTATTTAGGGTTAGAGCTTCCTAGATTACTAGAAATAAGTTTTCTTAGAAAAGATAGATTAAATAAATTATTAAGAGTTAGTAGCTTACCACATAGATTAGACAAAAAAAATGTAGAGAATAAAAAAGATGTAGAATTACCGCATTACTGGTACAAGCATGGTTGAAATTTAAAATAAAATAAATATTTGTTAATAGGTTCTTACATACCAATCATCGAAATCAGACTTATCATTTCTTAAATATTTTCTTTCATAGCCCTTAGATAAAAGTAATCTGAAAATTTCATTTCTTCTAGATGTAAAATTATGTTCACATGTAATTATTTTGAACGAATATTTATTAAAATCATGACTTTCAAGAATATCATACTCTGAACCTTCAGTATCTATAGATAAATAGTCTATATCTGATGGAGCATTATGAAATGAAAGTAAATCAGTTAAAGAAATTGTTTTTACTTTGTATACATTACCTTTGTCTCTTGCATTGGCGTGATTATCAGATTTTTCATAAGATGTTATTGTTGATAAAGAATTTTCTTCGCACTCTTTGAAATCTATCAAAGTATCTGATTTTTTCCAAACACATCTGGTATCAATTATTGATTTTGGTCTATTTAAAAAAAGATTTTTATGCCACTTTTTTGATGGTTCAGCTAAGATTCCCTGCCAGTTATATTTTTTTTCTAATAAAAATGAATTATTAAATTCAATGCCATCCGTAGCACCAAAGTCAACAAAGAAACCAGATGTTTTAAAATTAAGTTCATTTAAAACAAATAAATCCTGTCTTATTTGAGATTTAGATTCTTTTAAATTTTCTAAATTCATTAAATAAAGTAATTTTAAATCCCATTTAGAAATATGTTTATTTACATTTAATAATAACTGATCATTCGAAGTAAGCATACCTTTCATTTGCAACTATTATGCCCAAAAAAATATTAATAATTACTAAACTTTTTTTAAAATTGTCGTTTAAATTTTTATCGTAGGAGTTAATATGTCAAATAAACTAAATAATCATTATGGAAAGTCTTTAAACCAACAACGTTTTGGAGTTGAAGATCCTAAATTAATTATATTTGAACTACTAAATGGTTTACATAAAAAACTAGAATCTACTTTAGTAAATTTAGATAAAGGTAATAATGAGGAGGCAAAGAATAATGCAAAAAAAGCTCAAAATATAGCTTTTGCCTTAAGGACAGCACTAGATCATGCAGGAGGAGGAGAAATAGCTGAAAATTTAGATTTTCTTTATTCACATATTCATCTGGCAACTGATAAATTTATTAAAAATGATAAAAAAAATATGCTAAATAGCGCTTTATTTGTATCATCAGAAATACTTTCAGGCTGGAAAGGTTTAGTAAATAAAATAGCCTAAAATAATCAAAGCTATATTGTTATAACTTTTTCTGTTATCATTTATTAGAGGTTTATGTGTTAGGGAGAACAGCATTACCAATAATTCTAGCAATCATAATTGCTGTAATTGTCTCATTTGCAGTTCAAGGTTTTATATCTTTCGTAAGTTTAATAGGTTCTTATTTAAGAGGAGACCAACATATCCTACTTGGATTACCCAAATCTTTTTTGTTACTAAGTGGTCCGATTTTAGCGGGAGTAATTGTTTCCTTTATTTATAAAATTGCTAATTTAAATAGGTGGCATGGTCCGGCTGAAAGTATATTAGCAGCACATATTCCAAAGAAAAGACCAAATACTGAAGCAGGATTATTATCAACTTTAGCATCGGCAATATCTTTAGCTGGAGGCGCTTCAGTAGGTCAGTATGGACCACTTGTACATTTTGGTGGAGTCATAGGAGATTATATTTCTAAATTGACTAGAGACCAAACTTCTCCGCACATTTTATTAGCCTGTGGTGCTGCATCTGCCATATCATCTGGTTTTGGTGCACCCATAGCAGGATTAATTTTTGCGCATGAAGTTATTGTTAGACATTTTTCTTTAAAAGCAGTAGCCCCAATTCTCGTTTCATCGATTGTAGCGCACACAGTAAGCACAGAGTTTTACGGAGGAGAACCTCTTTTCAAAGCAGAGGTGGGAGGTATCTCAGCATTATATGAAATTTTACCTTTAATAATTATAGGATTACTTAGTGGTTTAGTGGCATCTATTTATATGAGAGGTTTAACTGGATATCTACCTATACCCAAAAAAATACCAGTTTTTTTACTACCTATTATAGCTGGTATTATCTGCGGTATTGTTGGTTTATTAGTTCCTGAAATTTTGGGTATTGGTTCTGACACTATACGATCTTTATTAGTAGATGAAAAGACCATAGTATCATTGATAATATTATTAGTGGCAAAATTATTAGTAACTGTTATTTGTATTAGACTTAATCTTTTTGGGGGAATTTTTTCTCCAGCATTATTTATAGGTGCTTCTTTAGGATGTATTCTAGCTGTTTTCTTCAAAACTTTTATTCCCGATGCTAATTCTGCATTATTTGCAGTAGCAGGAATGGCAGCAGTAACAGGAAGCGTGATAGGTGGGCCTATATCAATGATGATAATAATTTTTGAATTGACGTCAGACTATCAAGTAGCATTAGGAGCAGGAATAAGTATATGTTTTGCAAATTTAGTATCCTCAAAAATTTATGGGCATTCTGCTTTTGATCAAATATTATTGAATAGAAATATTGATATTCAAATTGGAAGAGATAATTTATATTTAAGATCTGTTTTTGTAAAATCTTTAATAAAGAAAAATTACATAAGGCTAGCGCCTGAACATTCTATAAATGATATGATTCAAATACTTGCAAAAGAAAATACTAGTGAAGGGTATGTTGTTAGTCCAACTGGTATTTTAATTGGAAAAGTATTTTTACCACAGCTGCTGCTATTAAAAAATAAGGAAACAGCTCCACCAAAAAACATTTACGAAAATTTTTTATCAATTAATGAAAATACTAATATTTCAGAGGCTATAGAAATTGTTAAAGATTTTGTAGGAGAGTCTTTACCTATTGTTGATGGAAATTTTAATATATTAGGTATCATAAGTGAAAGTGACTTATTTGGTGAGCTTTTAAAGGCAGAAAGTGTTAGAAATAAAGAGGAATTATCTGATTAGAGAAGAATTTTTTATCCAATTTTCGTTATAGTTATATGCTTTATCGTCTATTAACAAATCAAAGTCTGGTTTTCCCATAATTAATCTATCAAATTTTACTCCCCAATTTATTAGTTGTTTTTTTGTAGCTTCATATCCTATTTCATAGGCTTTTTCAACATTATCATTAGTTCTTCCCATATATCTTGCAGTAAATATAATTATTTCATGACCTTCAGAATGTAAATAATTTATTTTATTTATAGCATTGTAATTTGGTTTGGACTCTGAATAATTTCCATTTAAAGAAGAGCAAATAACACCATCTATATCAAAGGCAAGTTTTTTATTCATCTAGGCGAGAACTTCTACTTGCTTTCTTACGTCTTGGATTTTATTTTCTAACTTGGATACCATATCATATCTAGTCTTTGCTTCATTGTGGCTAAACACTGGAGATAGGGTCTCCTTAGACTTAATAAAACTTTCTGTTGTACTTCCTATAGCAGGACTAAGGTTTTTGGAATATATATTTTTAAAATTTTGCTTTTCGACGTATTCTCTGGACCTGTTACCATGATTAACAGGTTCTACAAGCCTTAAGTGGTTTATTGGCATACCATTTGCAGTATCAACTTTAGAATACGGATTAATACTATTAAAACTTTTTACAACAGAAACATTATTATCAAACATAATTATTATTAACATATGTACAAAAATAAATCAAAAATTTTACATTCTTATAAAAGATCGGAACAATCTCATAGTTTGGCTAAAAGTAGTAAGGAAATTGTACAAATACTTTTAGTAGAATTAGAAAGGTCTATGAATATAGTTGCCGATAAATTAGAAAATAAAGGTAATGAACAGGCTAAAAATGATATAGAAATTAAAAACCGACATTTTTCAAAAGCTATGACAGCTATATACACATTACAAGTTTCGCTAAATTTTGATGCAGGACAAGACATAGCTATAAAGCTTTTTCAATTATATGAATATTGCAGAAAGAACCTCATTAAAGGTTTTGTTAGAAAAGCCGTTTTAGATATTAGAAAAGCAGCTACTGCTATCGCAGATATTTTAGCCGCTTGGAATATATATTTGGAGCGAAAATGAACGAGCTAATTGAAAATATTAACAATTATATGTTTGAGTTAGAGGATTTATCATCAAAGATGGCAGAAAAAGCGCAGGTAGGAAATTTTTTAGCCATTACTCGCATGGATCTTGAAAGAAAAAATATTATAAGAAAAATTTCTAAAGATGCCGCTAATATTCAACCCAGCCATAAAAAAAGACTTAAACTTGTATGGAGTAATAACGAAAAATTAGTAAAAAATATAAGTGATGAGTTAAACAAAAAAAAAAAACATCATATTAAAATAAAAAAAACATTAATAGCATACGGCGCTAATAATTAAAAACTAACTAATCTGCAGTTTCTTCATTTTCTCTATTAAAGTAGTACGATTTATTTTTAAAAGTTCTGATGCTTTTGACACGGTACCATTTGCTCTTTTTAAAGCTGACTCAATAAGGACTATCTCCACATCTCTTAAATAAACTCTTAAATCTATATCATCAAAAAAATCAAACCAATCAGCATAATGTTTTGGATGGGGTAATGGAGATTTTGATTTTTCTTCAATTTCGTCATCAATTCCTGCTGAAAAATTTTGAGTTGCGTCCCACAAAGCTTCCTGTTCTTCTTTTGAGGTAGGAATTTTTAAACGTAGTAGATTTTCAAAAACATTTTTTTTTGAAATTTCTTGTGATTTAAATAGTATACATGCTCTTTCTAAGACATTTTTAAGTTCTCTAATATTCCCTGGCCATAAATGCCTTTTAAGTGCATTCTGTGCTTCGTTTGAAAATTTTGGTACATCCTTGTTTTCTATACCAAGATTTTTTATTAAATGTTCTGATATTAAGGGAATGTCATCTGCCCTCTCTGCTAATGTAGGAACATTTATGGGAAAAACATTTATTCTATAGAATAAGTCTGCTCTAAAACTTCCTTTATCAACTTTCTTTTCTAAATCTTGATGAGTTGCAAATACCATCCTTAAATCTAAAGGAATTTCTTTAGAACTGCCAACTCTTTGTATTTTTTTTGACTCGAGAGCGCGTAAAAGTTTTGCTTGAAGAGGCATCGCAATGTCGCCAATTTCATCTAAAAAAAGCGTTCCTCCTGATGATAGTTCAAATCTTCCTTGCCGGGTCTTATCAGCTCCGGTAAATGCTCCCTTTTCATGCCCAAAAAGTTCGCTTTCTAGAAGGTCNGTAGGAATAGCAGCACAATTTACAGNNACAAAAGCTCCCTTTCTATTAGAGGCTTTATGAAGAGCTTCNGCTACAAGTTCTTTTCCAGTACCAGTTTCTCCTANAACTAATACGGAACTATTAGATTGCGCTACTTTTTCTAAGAGAAGNTTTAGCTCTTTNACTGGTTTGCTCTTGCCTATTATGATNTCNTCTAANTTCATNAANTTGTCAATTTATTGAATATAAATAAATTATTATATGACAATATTATGACACTNATTTTAAAAAAGTCATTTTAATAATTTAAAAGCCCCCAATAACTAATTTTTTTATTTTTTTTAAAATTTATTTTTTTTTGGCAAAGATCTTGCGTCTGTAAATTCATCGGAGGTAAAAATGTCAAAAATAACTATTATAAATAAAGGTATTAAAGACCTTGATGTGATACAAAATAAATTACAGGAAAGAGAAGCCTTAGTAACAGTTCTATCCAGCATTGATGATATCAAAGAAGTACAAGCAGAAATTTTGATATGTTCAAAGGATTCCTTGGTAGGCCCAACAGGAGAGCAGGATTTAATGTCATTGGCAAGAGCTAATAAAATTAGAAGAATTATCATGATAGAAAAGTACAGTCAGTCTTTTTCTCTAAAAAAAGAATTAGGTGGCTCTCTAATTAAAATGAATTTATTAGAAAAGGACTCATTTGGAATAAATGTTATTTTAGAATATTGCCTTGAAGAAGAAAAATTTATTACAGGAAGTAAAGAATCTTTTATTTTAAAAAATCTTGCTAAGAAAGTCGCCGCTACAGACGTAACAGTTTTTATAAATGGTCCTACGGGGACTGGTAAAGAAGTAGTTGCTAATTATATCCATGATATCTCAGCAAGAAAAGAAATGCCATTTGTTGCAGTAAATTGTGCAGCTATTCCAGAAAATATGCTTGAAGCTATTTTATTTGGGCATGAGAAAGGATCTTTTACAGGAGCTTCAAATGCCAATAAAGGCATCTTTAGAGCTGCAGACGGAGGAACTCTATTATTAGACGAAATTTCTGAAATGCCGCTTAGTTTACAAGCAAAATTATTAAGGGTTCTACAGGAAAGAAAAGTTACTCCTGTCGGGGGAACAAGAGACATTAATATAAATGTAAGGATAATAGCAACTACTAACAGAAATATGATAGAAGAGGTAAAAAATAATAATTTCAGAGAAGATCTATATTATCGTTTAAACGTTTTTCCTATTAAAACCTATAATCTAAATAAGAGAGTTGATGATATAATTCCAATAACAGTAGCAATGATCAAAAAACACTTAAATGGAAATGATAATTTTCCATATATATCTGTTAATGCGCAAAAACAGCTGCTTTCTCACTTTTGGCCAGGAAATGTTAGAGAACTGGAAAATGTTATATTAAGAGCGTTAGTTCTTGCCAATAATAAAGATATTTGTGAAGAACATATTTTAGTAGATAACCAAAAAGAAAATCACTCAAAAAATTATAAAAACCTAGAAGATAAAATAGCAGCAATTGGAAATTAGGGGGGCTTATGAATAAAGTTACATCAACTGGATTGAATTTAGTATCAAACATAAATGAAAAAACTTCAAAAAATATAAATTCAATAAATAAAGAATTGGTATTAGGTAAAGAACCAGATTTACAAAAAAATGATATTGCGGGTAAAAGTTTTTTAGAAAATGTAAGCAATGCTATAGATAGTGTAGCTTCTGCTCAGAATGATGCAGCTACGATAACAAAAAATTATGAACTTGGTAAAGAACAAGATTTAACAAAAGTGATAGTTAATCAACAAATATCAAAGTTAGCTTTTCAAGTAACATTAAATGTAAGAAATAAAGTTTTAAGTGCTTATAAAGATATAATGAATATGCCGGTGTAAATGAAAGGAATAAAAAATGGCTGATACAACTGTTTCAAATACAAATGAAAATAAAAGTGGGAGTTTGGTATCCCGAACTTCAACTGCTATTACCGATATTAGAAGATTCTTAAATGAACCAGCAGCAAAAAGAGCGCTTCCTACAGCATTAGCATTATTTGTTACATTTGTCGGAATTATTTTATTTATTGTAATGAGAGAACCTGCTAAAACTACTTTGTTTTCATCATTAACGGAATCAGATAAATCAAAAGTTGTAGAGTCTTTAAGGCAAAATGGTATTAGTGTATCACTTGACTCAGCAACAGGGGAAGTTTTAGTGCCAAGCACAGACTACTACCAGTCAAAAATGCTTTTAGCTGCTGAAGGACTTCCTGAGTCATTGCCAAGTGGTTATGATAAATTAGATGATATGCCAATGGGTACAAGTAGATCTGTAGAAGCTGTTAAAATTAGACAGGGTCTAGAAAATGAGTTAGCAAGATCAATAAATGAAATTTCTGGTATACTTGGCGCGAGAGTACATCTTGCTATTCCAGAAAAATCTGTTTTTGTAAGAGAAAGAGGAAAGCCTACTGCTTCAATCTTTGTAAAGCTGGGGGCAGGAAGAAGCTTAGGTGAAAATCAAATTAGAGCAATAGTACATTTAGTTTCTTCATCTGTTCCTAATTTGCCGTCTGAAAATGTTACTGTTGTAGATCAACACGGAAATCTTCTTTCGAAACCATCAGATGATCCTACATCAGCAATGTCAAATAATCAGCTTGAGTATACTATGAAATTAGAACAGGTTTACAGACAAAGAGTGCTATCATTATTAACTCCAATACTAGGAGCAGGAAATATTACAGCTCAGGTAAATGTAGATGTTGATTTCACAACTCAAAATGTAACAGAAGAAGTAGTTGATCCTGAGAGTTCAGCTATAAGAAGCGAACAAGCAACTCAAGATATGACTAGTGAGCCTGAGGCGAAGGGAATTCCTGGTGCTGTTGCAAATACTCCACCTTTAGCTGCTGAATTAGCAACTGAAGCACCAGCTACTCAACAAAATCAATCAAAAATTAAGTCACAAAGTTCAAGTAGTATAAAAAATTATGAAGTTAGTAAAAGAGTAACTGCTACAAGAAATGCTACTGGACAAATAAAAAGAATAGTTGCTGCAATTTTAGTAAGAGAAAAGATGGTTTTGAATGAATTAGGAGAACGAGTTGCTCAAAAATTGTCACAAGAAGAGAAGGCAAATATCGAAGCTTTAGTTAGAGATGCTATTGGTTTTAAGGACGAAAGAGGAGACTCAATAACTATTTCTAGTGGAGAGTTTGTAGAAGATTTGGAGATGATAAATGTTCCATGGTATGAAAATTCTGCTATAAGAGAATTATTAGGAAAGCTATTTACTATAACAATACTTGCAATTGTAACTTTTGGAGCGCTCAGACCTTTAATAAGTAGAATATTGGTGCCTGCAGGTGAAATGGGAGGCATCTCATCTGGGGCAATAGCCGCGGAAGATGACGAAGAAGAAGAAGAACAAGATAAAATAGAGGTAGCTGAAGGAGAGTCTCTGGAGGATATAAAAGCAAAGCTAAAGCCTAAAAAATCTGCAATTTCAGCAGATATGCTAGATACTGCTAACACTTATGACGATAAAGTTGCTATAATCAGGATGATTGTAGGTGATGAAGCAGGCAGAGTTTCAAGTGTTTTTAGAAACATGATGAAGCAAGCCTCTAATCAAGAAGAAGAAAACTAAATAGGTTTTAGAAATGAATAAGAAAAGTATAACTTCATATTCTCATGAAAAAGAAGAAACAGTAAGAGATGAACCACTTTCTAGTCAAGAACTAGCAAGTTTAATAAAGGCTAGTCAAGATAAAGGCTTTAATGCGGTAGAGATTAAGAAAGAAGAAAATGCAATATTTAAAAAAGTCAGTTTGCATGAAATAGCAAAAAAAGCTCAAAAAGAAGAAAGAAATATTTCTTCAGAAAATCTGCAAAATGATACTCCTAAAAAAGATACGCATTTAAAAGAGAATAATGAAAAGAATACTCCTAAATCCACAGAACTAGAGAAATCAGAAGATGAGATTACTCAAAAGATAGGTGTGTCTGATAAAATAGAAGACGAGACTGATAAAAAAGAAGAGACAAAAGATAATGGATTAAAAGAAAAATATATTTCAGAAGCAAAATTTAATGAGGAGCTAGCCAAAGTAAAAGAGTCTTCATTTGAAGAAGGAAGAAAAAAAGCATTTGATGAAATTAAAGAAGGATCAGATGCAGCAATTGCAAGTTTAAAAAAGGTAGTATCAGAATTGTCTGCAGTTGATACGCTAGATCTATCTAATTACGAGAAACAATTTTCCGAAAAAATNTTAGAANTGTCTTCAGAACTTTCTGGTAAAATAATAACAGCACTTCCTTCTGAATTTTTAAAAAAAATAAAATCTTTTTTAGTNACATTAGAAAATGTAACAGGAGATATAGAAATTTTTATAAACAAGGAAGACTATAAATCCATANCTAAAAGTAAGGACTTAAAAAATNAGTTATCTAGGCTTAAAATTNCTTCTAATGATAATTTAAATCANGGAGAAATAGAGCTCAGGGTAAATGGTATAGTGATTTCTCAAAAGNTAAAAAATAGCTCAATTCAATGAATATTTTAAAAAAAATTTTAGACAACAATGCTATCAGTGAAAATATTGTAGTAACAGAGATATCAGGACTAGTAAGAAGTTTTGAAGGAAACATCATTGAGACTGANGCATTCCCAGCAACTGTAGGTAGTATTTGTGAGATACATTGTAATAACAATGAAAATATTAGCGCTGAAATTATNGGTTTTAGAAATAATAGAAATTTGCTAGCAATGCACAAGAATGATACTAATGTTAGGATTGGCTCAAAAGTAAGTCTAGTAAATGAAGGTGTAAATATATCAGTAGATGATAGTTTATTGGGAAGAGTAATTGACGGCATGGGCAATCCTCTAGATGGAAAAAATCAGATAAGGAGCAAAGATAAATGGCCTCTGCATGGAAAATCAATTAACCCATTAAAAAGACAAAAAGTTGAAANCTGTTTTGATGTAGGAGTTCGNTCTATTAACGCNCTAGTTACTATAGGAAAAGGACAAAGGATAGGAATAATTGCTGGAAGTGGAGTCGGTAAATCCATTTTGNTNCAAATGATGAGCAAGTACTCTGTGGCAGATGTCGTAGTTGTAGGACTAATTGGCGAAAGGGCTAGGGAGGTAAAAATTATGGTCGATGCTCTCACCCAATTTGAAGGAAGTAATAAAATAGTAATTGTAGCTGTTCCTGCAGATAGGTCGCCATTACTTAGAATGCGAGGAGCAAATCGTTGCACCGCAATAGCAGAATACTTTAGATCAAAAGGAAAAAATGTATTACTAATTATGGACTCACTTACAAGAGTTGCACATGCAAAAAGAGAAATTGGTTTAGCTTTAGGTGAGCAACCAACATCAAAAGGATATCCCCCATCTGTTATATCTATGATACCCTCGATGATAGAAAGAACTGGAAATGGATATGANGGNGAAGGCTCAATAACGGCCTTGTATACTGTATTAGCTGACTCAGATGATCATAATGATCCAGTAGTAGACTCAGCTAGAGCAATTCTTGATGGTCATATAATTTTATCAAGAGAACAATCNCAATTAGGGATATATCCAGCAATAGACTTGAGGANTTCTATAAGTAGAATAATGGATGACATAGTAGATAAAAGTCATATAGAGGCNGCTAGGTATATTAAAAAAATGGTTTCTGTNTACATGGAAAGCAAGGATTTAGTNCTAATGGGTGGNTACACTAAAGGACANGATAAATCGATTGANGAGGCNCAAATCATGTGGCCAAAAATTATCGAATTTATTAGGCAAGATCAAAATAATAAATCTAACTTT
>PAAB01000031.1 GCA_002591705.1 Phycisphaerae bacterium | reverse complement strand
CGACGTGTCCGTCCTCCTCGACCACGACGTCCTTGCCCGGGAAGCAGTGGACCACGCAGGTGTCCTGGATGTTGCTGCCCTTCTTCATCTCGAGTCGACCGATGTCCCCACGCAGTACCGCATTGGGACCGACGAGGCAGCCCTCGCCGATGATGACATCGCCGATGAGCACCGCGGTCGGATGCACGAAGGCCGTGGGATGCACGACCGGAGTCAGTCCTTCGTACGCATAGCACGGCATCAGACGGTCGCCTCCACCGGCGCGGGGGCTGGAATGCGCGAGGCCGCGATGCGGAACCGGTTGGCCACGAAGGCTGCGTCGCAGAGCGTGGCGTTGCCCGCGGGGTTGGCACCCGACACATGGAAATCACTGAAGGCCGCGGACTGATTGACGTAGATCTGCCCCGAGAGATTGCAGGACAGGGCGACGCCGGCATCGGCCATCGCATCCTCCGCCGCGGCGATGATGTCGTCATCGAGCGAATGAAGACCGCAGGTCAGAGCACCCAGTCGGGCCGCGGCGCCGGAGGCGAGTTCGATGCTGCGGGCGGTGTCGCGGGTGCGGACGATGTAGATGATCGGGCCGAAGCATTCCTGCTGGTAGAGCGGCTCGTCCCCCTCCTCGACCTGGATGACGACCGGCGAACAGGTCCGGGCCTCCGGGAACACCTCGTTGTCGATCGGACCTCCTTCCCGAAGCACCGTTCCGCCGGCCCGACGGGCCGCGTCCACCCGGCCGACGGTGGCCGGATTCTGAACGGCGCCGAGGATCTCGGTGGCACGGGCGGGCTCCGACAACAGCCAGTCGATTCCCTTGACGATCGCCGCCGCAACCTCGTCGAAACCGAGACGTCCTTCGGGCGTCGCGATGCCATCGGCGGGGATGTAGATGTTCTGCGGGGTGGTGCACATCTGACCGGAATAAAGACACAGCGAGAAGGCGAGGTTGCCGCTCACGGCCCGCATGTCGGCCACGCCGTCGAGAATCATCGAGTTCACCCCGGCTTTCTCGGTGAACACGACGGCCTGCCGGGCGTTCGACTCGACCCAGTCCCCGAACTCGTTGCCGCCGGTGTAGTCGACGATGCGGACGGCGGGATGGGTCACCAGCTCGGCGGTGATCGGAGCGTCCGGGGTGTCGCAGGCCAGCAGCACGAGATTGGGATCGAAGCCCGACTCCTCCAGCACCGTCCGGCAGAGCTCCACGGTGATCGCCAGTGGCAACACCGCCCCCGGGTGCGGCTTGATCACCACCGCATTNCCGGTGGCCAGACTGGCGAAGATGCCCGGATACCCGTTCCAGGTCGGGAAGGTGGAGCATCCCACGGTCACCGCCACGCCGCGGGGAACGATGCGATAGGTCTTGTTGAGGGTGATGGTGTCCGTCTTCGAGACCTGCTTCGTCCAGGTGGCGCTGGCGGGCGTGCGCTGCATCTCGGAGTAGGCGTACGCCAGCGCCTCGAGCCCGCGATCCTGGGCGNGCGGNCCGCCCGCCTGGAAGGCCATCATGAATCCCTGACCGGTGGTATGCATGACCGCGTTGGCGATCTCGAAACTCAGGCGATTGAGCCGGTCGAGGATCTCGAGGCACACGCCGGTCCTGGTCTCGATGTCGGTCCGCTTCCAGCGGTCCATGGCGGACGTCGCCGCGTCCATCAGTGCATCAAGATCCGGCGTGGGGTACGTGATGCCCAGATCCATGCCGTAGGGCGACCGCTCACCACCGACCATGTCAGCCGTTCCGGGCTGCTCGACGGGCCACGGACTGCCGAGGCGATCCTCGAACGCGGCGCGTCCGATGGCCTTGGCCGTCTCNCCGTAGATCCGCCCGCTGGGGACCTCGGGAAACGCGGACCAGAACCCACGCGACGCAATGGCGTCCAGCGCGCCTTCAAGTCGTGCTCGATGTGCTTCGAAGTATGCGTTGGACACGGAATGACTCCTCCTGTGGGGCCCGGAAGCCCTGACTGCATGCCGGATCTGGATTGTAGAACATCCGGGCAGCCGTCGGATACAATCATCACCGCCGATTACAAGGGTGGCCAAACACCATGCCAGCCGCATCAACCGGACATCTCAAGAAGGAAATCAGCCTCTTCAGCGCGTTTGCCCTCGGAACGGCGATCAGCAGCGGGTTCTTCCTGCTGCCGGGCATGGCCTTCAACCTCGCCGGTCCGGCGGTCATCATGGCCTACCTGATCGCCGGCCTCGTGATCATTCCGCCGCTGCTGTGCAAGTCGGAACTGGCGACCGCCATGCCGCGTGCCGGCGGCGTCTACTTCTACCTCGATCGGAGCCTCGGCCCGATGGCCGGCACCATCACCGGGATCGCGACCTGGATCTCGCTGACCCTGAAATCGTCGTTCGCCCTGGTCGGTTCGGGCTACTACATCGGCCTGTTCTTCGAGGACCCGCCGGTGATGACGATCGCGGTCGGATTGGCCGTGGTCTTCACCGTGCTCAACGTGCTGGGGACGGCCAAGGCGACCATCGTGCAGAACGTGCTGGTGGTGGGCGTGCTCGCGATCCTGACCCTCTTCGCCTGCGTCGGACTGCCCGAGATCCATCTCGATCACTTCAAGGACTTCGCGCCGNACGGAACNGGATCGATCGTCTCCATCATCGGCGTGGTGATGATCTCCTACATGGGGGTCTCCAAGCTGGCCAGCGTCGCCGAGGAGTTCCGCAATCCGGAACGCGACATCCCGATGGGGATCTTCCTGTCCCTGGGCGTGGCNATGNTGACCTACATCGTCGGCCTGGTGATCATGATCGGCGTGATGCCGGCCGACGAGTTGGCGAACACCTACACGCCCGCCGCCGACGCCGCCGCCATCATCATGGGCCCCACCGGTCGCGTGGTGCTTTCGGTCGCGGCGGTCGCCGCCTTCATCTCCGTGGCCAATGCCGGCATTCTCAGTGCCTCCCGCTACCCGCTGGCCATGGCGAGGGACCACCTGATTCCGGTGGTGTTCCGTCGTCTGGGGCGGTTCAACACCCCGCTCATGGCCATTCTCCTGACCGGCGGCATGGTCGTGCTCCAGGTGGTGCTGATGGATCCCCTGGTCATCGCCAAATACGCGGGCACGACGAAGATGGTGCTCTTCGGCCTTCTCTGCGTCGCGGTCATCGTGATGCGTGAAAGNGGGATCCATTCCTACGATCCCGGCTTCCGGACCCCCCTGTACCCCTGGATCCCGCTGCTGGGGTTCTTCCTCAGCATCGCCGTGATCGGCTTCCTCAAGTGGGAGGCCACGGTGTTCGCCATCGGCATGGTGGCGCTGGGCATCATCTGGTTCTTCTGGTACGCACGGGCCCGGGTGCGACGGTACGGGGCGATCCACCACGTCTTCGCCCGACTGGGCAAGAACCGGTTCGATCCCCTGGACATCGAGCTTCGGGAGATCATCAAGGAGAAGGGTCTTCGCAAGGCGGATCCGTTCGACAGGATCCTCGCCTCCGCACCGGTCATCGACGCGACGCACGATGCGACCTTCGAATCGATCACCCGCCAGGCGGCNGAGCAGCTCTCCCGGTCGACCGGTCTCGATGCGGACATGATCGCGAGGGAGTTCATGCAGGGCACCCGCATCGGCGCGACGCCGGTGAGCGCCGAACTCGCCCTGCCCCATCTGCGTCATCGGGACATCGAGGAACCGTGCATGGTGCTGGCCCGCATCCGCAACGGNCTGGTGATNGAGTTCGANCAGGATGCCACCANCCGTTCCTCCGAGACGGTCGAGGCGGTCTTCTACCTCGTGAGCCCCGACGACGATCCCGCCCTGCATCTCCGCCTGCTGGCCAAGCTGGCCGGCAGCGTAGAGGAGGAGGGCTTCATGCAGCAATGGATGGAGGCGGACACGCCGGCCGAGATACGCGACATCCTGCTCCGAACNGATCGCTCCATGTCGCTGGAATTGCANCACGACAGTCCGGGCCGCGAGTTCATCACCCGTGCCGTGCACGAACTCGATCTGCCCAGCGGCTGCCTGGTCGCGGTCATCCACCNGGGACCGCAGACCATCATCCCCAGCGGCGATACCGTCCTTGATCACGGTGATGCCGTGACGATCATCGGTGAACCCGACGGCATTCATGCACTGCGCCAGCGACTCGAATCGGAGAGTCGCGATGAAATCCTCGACGACGACTGAGTACCGAACATGACCGACNCCTCCCCAGATGCCCTTCCCGCCAATGAACTCGATGTCCCGACCCGGGCCCATCGATCGTCCTGGGGCATCGTCATCGACGGCTGCCTGCTGATTCTTCTCGCGGCCATCCTCGTGTTCAATGCACGCGACGGTGAACGCATGTTCATCTCCTTCGTCGGCATCATGAGCATCCTCGGCGGCGTGATCCTGGGGGTCCGACTGGCCATGGCCTCCCGTCTGAACCTGCACGTCGTGTACTGGGTCGTGACCGCGACTCCGATCGCCGTCGGACTGGTCCTGCTGATCTGGCCGGAGAAGTCCCTGCAGTTGATGATCTACGCGGTCGCGATCACGCTGCTCGTCCGCGGCATCGTCGAATGCACCCTGGCGTTCTCCAACAAGGAACGGGCGGGGTGGGAACTGCTGGCGATCCACGGACTCGTCGGCATCGCCCTGGGCATCGTCTTCTTTGCCCTGCCGAACTTCGCCCCGGTGGTGCTTATTCTCTTCCTGGGCGTGGATCTCGTCGTCCGCGGTNCATTGCAGGTCAGTCTGACCGCCAGAATCAGAAAGAAGATGGACCATTCGGGCTTGGCCTGAACCGCGTCACGGTCACCATCCATCGGATGACGCGAGACTCCACGTGTGAGCCAACACCACACTGGACCGCAGCGTCTCAGGTGGGGTAGATCTCGCCGATGACCTGCTCGGCCAGCGGCGACTTCCGATCCTCGAGGTACTTGAGCTCGGCCATCGCCGCATCGCGGCGTCCGGCGGCAAGGTGGGTNCGNAGGATNCGGACGTGGATTCCGTCNTCATNCGGNGCGTANCCGGCGGCTTTNTCNAAGCANTCCACGGCCTCGTCGAACCGGTGATGNCGGNCNTGGATNGANCCCAGGGCNATCAGCGCCTTGGGAAGGGCCGGANGAAGACGCAGTCCGTTTNGNATGGCNTCCACGGCCTCGCTGTCNCGNCCCACCCGCTCGTATTCGAGTCCGATGCTGACATNGACCTTGGCNTACTCCGGNTTGCACTGCAGGGCGGTCCGNAACGACTGCATGGCGTCNTCGTGNCGCTNGGCGTGNGCATGAATGAGNCCGATGTTGTGCCAGGCCTTNTCCGGATAGAAGTTCGCCGCCACGGCCGCCTTGAAGGCCTCCANNGCCTTNAACTCGTTCNGCTTGCANCGCCAGGCGAGNCCNAGCANGATCCAGACCTTCTTCANTNCCGGATCCCGCTCGAGGGCACGCTCGAACGCGNNGACCGCATCGTCGTGNCGNNCCTGNCGACTGTAGANCAGGCCGAGATTCANATANGCCTTCGCGTANTCGGGCCGNNNCTGNATCGCNNNCTCGAACGANGNCACCNCNCCTTCGATGTCACCGATNGCTTCGCACGNGATGCCCATGTTNAGCCAGGCGTGNAACAGATTCGGGCGGTNCGTGATCGCCTGCCGGTACGACTCGATGGCCCCGATGAAGTCCTNCATGGCCATGTGGGCGTTGCCGANGTTGTAATGCGTCAGAGGATTGTCGGGCNGNANGANNGCCGCACGCTCNCCCGCNTCCANCGCCTCGGCNGGNNGANCNAGATCCATGTACACNCAGGCGAGACCGGCGAAGGCCTGNTCNCTNTGNGGNTCGAGCTCGATGGCCAGCGTGTAGGCGGCNATGGCCTCNTCGTACNCCTCCANCTTGTCNTGACAGAAGCCCATGTTCGCCANNGCGATCACCGTCTGCGAATNGCGACGAANCGGATCCAGATCGAGTCCCTNNCGGATGTACCCNATGGCGNTGTCCCATTCCCGGCGNCGNATGCANTCGATTCCCCNTNACGTAGCAGTNGGTGATCGTGNGCACNTCGAGCGNCGGANGNAACTCACCGGTCTCNTCGGNNAGGGGTTCGAGTCCCANGGCNTCCATGGCGAACANNGCATCGGTATCGTCGGGTTNGCGNGCGGNNNNGGNTTNNNTGGANNNTTCGTCCATCNGACCTCCNGNNCNNCGATGGTAGANCCAGCCNTCANCNGNCTCAANCCCTGNGNGGNGNCNGCNNGNAATCCTTTCNNGAANCCGNTNNAAANNATNATTTNNNCNGGTTTTTCCGATTGCGCCGNATTCNCGAAAGGNAGNAGCGGNTGANNAGATTCTCATGGTGATNAGCCAGCCNCGGAACGCTCGATCCGCAATGCACCCGGCACTCGAAGGGACTNGANATGNAGACTCGCACCACACGAACGNACCACATCACGGAAGATGCCATGGNGAGCTGGCGCGAGCAGCAGGGCTGGAAGGCATCGGGCACTTCGGATGCAGCCGCGGAGCCGTGGAGTTTCATCATCGAAACCGTGCCCNCGCTGCCCGAAGCCCCGATCGCCATGCCGTCGCTGATGAAGGAACTCATCGCGTTCAGCGGAGTGACCCGTTCCCTGCTCGAAGCCGTGGAAGCCAAGGACGGCGACACCCGGGGACACTGTGAACGNGTGGCCACNCTGAGTCGNAGNCTCGCCATCGCCGCGGGNTGCAACTCNGAACTCGTCGAAGAGGCGACGGTCTGNGGACTGCTGCACGATGTCGGCAAGATCGGCGTNCCCGATCACGTNCTGAAGAAGACCGATCGACTCACCGACGAGGAGTTCCTCGCCATCAAGTCGCACTCCGAGATCGGCGAACGGATCCTGGGGTGCATGCCCGAACTCCATCGCATCCGGGCCGGCGTCCGCTCGCACCACGAACGATGGGANGGTCGGGGCTACCCCGACGGCCTGGCCGAACAGGACATTCCGCTGCTGGGGCGGATCGTGGGAATCGCCGATGCGTACGACGCCATGCGAAGCAACCGCGTCTACCGACGCTGCATGAGCCGCGACAATGCCCTCAACGAGATCGCCAACGGCGCCGGTCACCAGTTCGACCCCGAACTCGCGGTCTGCTTCCTGTCGATGATGCAGGCCGAACACGCCGCAACCAGCTTTCATTTCCCGCGTGGAGCAGTACCGGCTCGACGATCCGCCTGATCGTCCCGATCGGGGCACATCCGCCTGGTTTGTGGGGATGAACCAGNGCGGATCCNGCCCNTGATTTCGAGCCAATGGGAAGACCGCGAGTCGCTTCGGCGGCTCGCGGTCTTTGGGTAGAATCCCCGTCTGCAAGGCGCCCGTAGCTCAGTCGGATAGAGCATCGCTTTCCTAAAGCGGAGGTCACAGGTTCGAATCCTGTCGGGCGTGTTCGGACCGCATCGGCCCACCGCAGTGGACCCGGGACCTCCTCCTCTGCTACCGTGGCGGGTTCCATGAAGAACCCACTCCTCATCAGCATCGTGGTGTGCTCGACGTGCCTGGCGGCTCACGCCGATTCCGTCGAACGCACCGGGACCTCCGTATCGACTTCGACCACGACCTGGCTGGATCACGATGGACTGCAGCAGCGGGCCCGCACGNTCGGCCAGTCGCATCGCGGCATGATCAAGTCCGAGACCATCGGCNCCAGCCTCGACGGGCGTGAGATCATGGCCATGCAGGTCAGCATGGACGGCGAACAGGAACCGGCCGATCGTCCGGCGATCCTGCTCGTGGCCGGCATCGACGCCGATCATCTGCACGGATCCGCTGTGGCCATGAATGTCGTGGAGAAGCTGCTGCAACGCGCCGCCGAAGGGGACGAAGCCGCGGAACAGTTTCTGACCGACTACACCCTGTACGTCGTTCCCAGGGTGAACCCCGACGGCACCGAACGCATGCTGCATTCCGGGATCCGACTCGCCTCCCCCCGCAACACCCGTCCGGACGACGCGGACCGCGACCGCGCGATGGACGAGGACGGCCCGGACGATCTCAACGGAGACGGCATGATCACNATGATGCGGATCTACGATCCCCGAAAGGCGGATCGGGTGGCCGATCCCGACGAACCCCGGCTCGACCGGAGTCCGGACCGATCCGAAGGTGAACGACCGGCGTTCTATCTGGCCGTCGAGGGTCTGGACAACGACGACGACGGACTGCTCAACGAAGACGGCCCCGGCGGCGTCGATCTCAACATGAACTTCATGCATGGCTACGAGGCCCACGCCGACGGAGCCGGACGGCACCAGCTGTCCGAACCCGAGTCGCTGGCCCTGCTCAAGTACGCCCTCGACCACCAGACCATCGCGGCCGTNGTCGTCTACGGACGCCATGACACCCTGTCCGCCCCGATNNCNGAAAGCGGACGGGCCCCGTCCGGTGCCCCCAACACCATCGAAGGCGACGACGAGGCGATGTACGAGATGATCAGCGAGCGCTTCGTGGAGGTCACCGGCCTGAAGGATCCGGAGCAGCCGGACTGGGGCGGCAGCTTCGTGGCCTGGGCCTACGGCCAGTACGGAGTCCCCGCCTTCTCGACCCCCCTGTGGTCGCTGCCGAACCCCGAGCCCGTCGACGAATCCCAGCCGGGGCAGGATCCGGCATCTCCGACCTCGGGGGACCAGGCGGGATCCCAGGGAGGCTTCGACGGCGCGGACTTCATGGAGGAGTTCGACATCGACGGCGATGGTGAACTCAACGACGACGAGCGGTCCGCCGCACGTGACGCGATGCGACGTCGCCTCGGTACGCACAACCACTCCGCAAGCGGCACGAACCGGCCGGGCGGACGCGGCGCGGGCGGAGGGCGTGGCGGTCGCGGGGCCCGCGGTGGACGCGGCGGAGGCGATCGGGCCGGTCGCGGCGGCGGCGAGAAACTGACGCCCTCGGGAATCGGCGACATCAGCATGGAGACCATGCAGGAACTGCGGCAGTGGGCCCTCGATCAGGGCTATCCGGTCCCCGACGACGACAACATGATGAGCCGCATGACGCCGCAGATGGTCGAGGGCTTCGCCAAGCAGGCCGGCATCGAGATCCGACGGGTCGCGAAGGACACCGGCGGCAACGACCGCCGGCGGTCCGACGGTGCCCCCACCGAGTCCGACTGGCTGGCGTACAGCGACCAGCAGCGCAACGGCGACGGGTTCGTCGCCTGGACCGAGATCGACCACCCCGACTACGAGCGGGTCGAGATCGGCGGATGGGTTCCCATGTTCCGCAGCGTGCCTCCCGTGGAGGCCATCGAGGAGCTGAGTCGGCGCCAGACCGACTTCATCCTGGATCTCGCCCGGCACATGCCCTCGGTCGAACTGCAGGATGTCGACGTCCGGCGGCTCTCGGACGGTCTCTGGGAAGTCAAGGCGTCGCTGGTCAACGAAGGTCGGCTGCCCGCCGGTACCGCAATGGCCAAACGCAACCGCCGAGCACGCCCGTGGGTCGTCCGACTCGACGTCGAACCGGATGCCATCGTCACCGGACGGCCGGTGCACAAGGTCTGGCGTCTGGAGGGCGATGGCGGTCGCTACGAGATGCGATGGGTCGTGGAGCATCCCGGCGATGTTCCGCTCGAAGTCGAACTCTTCAGCGAGAAGTACGGACAGGATCGTCGGTCGATCCCGTTGTCCACCGATGCAACGGACGGAGGTGCACTGTGAATCGTCTCGGCATTCTGATCGTCGCCTGCTGCCTGCTCGCCCCCGTGGCGAAGGCGCAGTCCCCCGCACCGAGCAAGGTCGATCTCTCCTTCAACCGGTGGTACACCCACGAGGAGATGACCAAGGCCCTGCGCGATCTCACCCGTGCGTACCCCCACCTCTTGGAGATGGAGTCCATCGGGACCTCCGTGGGCGGTCGGGACATCTGGCTCGTCACGCTCAACGATCCCGAGACCGGACCCCCCGAGTCCAAGACCGCGATGTACATCGAGGGCAACATCCACGGCAACGAGATCCAGGCCACGGAAACCGTGCTCTACAGCATCTGGTACCTGACCCGAAGCCACGGCAACATCGACGCCCTCACGAAACTCATGCAGGAGCGGACCTTCTACTTCGTCCCCTCCTCAAACCCGGACGGTCGGATGTACTGGTTCGAGAAGGCCGCCACGCCCAACATCCTGCGCGGCGGCATCCGGCCCACCGACAACGACCACGACGGACGCTACGACGAGGACGGTCCCGACGACCTCGATGGAGACGGTCACATCACCTCGATGTGGGTCGCGGATCCGACCGGCCGCTGGAAGCGGGACGAGGACGATCCCCGGTTCTTCACCCGGGTCGATCGCGACGAGGAACCCGGCGGCTGGACACGCCTCGGACAGGAGGGCATCGACAACGACGGCGACGGCGAGATCAACGAGGATGGCGAGGGCGGCTACGACCCGAACCGCAACTTCCCCAGCGACTGGCAGCCGGAGTACATCCAGTACGGAGCCACCGACTATCCCCTGAGTCTTCCCGAATGCCGGGCGACGGCCGAATTCATCATGGCCCATCCCAACATCGCCGGCGTCCAGTCGTACCACAACACCGGGGGCATGGTCCTGTACGGTCCGGGAGCGTCCTACCAGTCCTACCCCGGTTCGGACCTGCGGGTGATGGAGGAGATGGCCACCAAGGGATCCAAGATGATTCCGTTCTACGACGCACTGGTCTCGTGGGAGGATCTCTACACGACCCACGGCGACGAGACCTCGTTCACCTACGAGCAGGAAGGCATCATGTCGTTCGTCAACGAACTGTGGACGACCGACAAGATGTTCGCCAGCGGGGAGCTCACCTCCCGGGAGGACACCATCGAGTTCCGGGACATGCTCCAGTTCGAGGACGTCTACGTTCCCTATCGGGAGGTGGAACACCCCACCTACGGCACGGTGCTCGTCGGAGGAACGAAGAAGCACGCCAACCGCGTCGCCCCCCTGTGGGCCCAGGAGGAGGAGTGCCATCGCAACTTCGCCTTCACGATGTACCACGCCGACGAGATGCCGCTGGTCGAATGGGGCATGCTCCAGGTCCGACGCGGGCCGGCCGGTCTCTGGGAGATCACCGTCGAGGTCGAGAATCCGAAGGTCATCCCCACCATCCTCGGCTGGGCACGTCGGCATCGCATCGGCCACCCCGACGAACTGGTCTGCGACACCGGAGATTCGACGCGCGTCGTCGCATCCAGCGGAGTGAACTCGTTCACACCGTGGTCCGGGATGAGCATTCCGGACGATCAGCACCGACCGCATCGGATCCGCAACGAACAGGGCGTGGGGTCCAACGGAACACGTCTGTTCCGGTTTCTCGTCGAAGGGGACGAGCCGGTGACGCTTCGCTACATCAGCGACAAGGGCGGCACCATCGAACAGATCGTGCCCCTGCAGGAAACCGATCCGATCCCCCCCACTCCGGCACCGGGCGAGGACACGTGAACGCATCGAACACCCTGCCGCCGGCCCACGAGATCATCGCCCGACTGGGGCTGAAACCCCATCCCGAAGGCGGTTTCTATCGTGAGACCTGGCGGGATCGACCCGCCGACGGCGGCCGCGGCAGCGGCACCGCCATCCTCTTTCTCCTGCGTGCCGGGGAACGGTCCCGGTGGCACCGCATCGACGCCACGGAGATCTGGCACTTCTACGAAGGCGCTCCGCTGGAACTGCTGGTCAGCGAGGACGGTCGTCCGGTGCGTCGCCACACCCTGGGCCCCGGGTTGTTCCAGGAGGAGACGCCCCAGGCCATCGTGCCGCCGGACGCCTGGCAGTCCGCCCGGTCGCTGGGCGAATGGACCCTCGTGGGCTGCACGGTCAGTCCGGCGTTCGAGTTCGACTTCTTCGAGATGGCCGACGACGACTTCGAACCGGATGGAGTCAGTTCCTGAACCGGTCGTGGCAGGCGCGGCAGGTGGCGGTCAGACTCTTCATCTGCCGCAGGGCCGCGGTGCGATCCCCCTGCACCAGCGCATCCTCGAGTGCCGTGGCCCGTGCGATGCTTCCTTCGGAAAGCCGACGGAAGATCTGGTCCTCGTTCAATGCGGTTCGGTCGAGCGAGACCCGGAGAAGGTCCACCAGCTCCGCGGCATCCGCCGGGGACTGCGTATCCGTCCACCCGCGATCGGATGCACCTTCGAGACGGGCGAAGACCTCATCGACGTCGGACATGGACAGCGCGAAGTCGTCCACCGTGGCGTCCGATCCGTCGTAGGGCTCGCGTCGGTCGTTCGGAATCGGTGTCGCCGTGCGAACGGCCTCGAACAGCCCGCCGAAGGACGGATTGGTCCCCGAACGATCCAGCAGTCCCAGTCCCTCCGCCGCGGTCAGCTCACCGGTGCCGATCAGTCCGATCGCAGCGGCCGCGGGAGCCCGATTGGTTCCGTGGTGGCAGTGGATGTAGATCGGGCGTTCCAAGGTGGTCAGCAGGTAGGCCAGTTGGCTCGCCTCCCGCTCATCGATCCCCGAATACTTCAACGGCAAGTGGACGGCCGGACGGGATGGATCGACCGGTGGCGGCGCATCGACCACGATGATCGATCGAATCCCGAGTCGATCCATCGCCGCGTCGCCCCGTCCGGGATGCGGGTGTCCCCCGACCCAGATCTGCATGGTGGAATCCACGCATTGCAGGTTCGGCAGCCCATCGTCGGAACCGACGGCCGGTGGATCCGACTTGTCACACCCGAGGAGGACCATCGGAAGCAGCATGACGAGGAGACGATGCATATTTCTCATTGTAAATGGTGCTGGAGATCGGGGCCGCGGCTACTGTTTCCACCATGCCGGAGCTGCCAGAAGTCGAACGTGGTCGCCGCATGGCGGCCGAAGTCGCGGAGGGACGCGTGATCCGACGGGTGCGATGCGCCGACGACCGCATCGTCATCGACGGGATCGCTCCGCGTACCCTCGCCCGCCGGCTCACGGGACGCACGGTCCGTTCGGTGGAACGCCTCGGCAAGCAGCTGTGGTTCGAACTGGATCAGCCCCCGATGCCGCTCTTCCACTTCGGCATGACGGGGGCCTTTCATGTCCCCGAGGGAAACCATCTGCAGTTGGAATCGGGCATCGATCCCGGATCCGACTGGCCGCCGAGGTTCTGGAAGATCCAGCTCGAGTTCGACGACGGTGGGCGACTGGCGATGACCAGTGCACGTCGATTCGGCCGCATCAAAATGCGGCAGACACCGCGTGAAGAACCCCCCCTGTCGAAACTCGGGTTCGATCCGCTTCTTTCGATGCCCACGGCCGCGGCGTTCGCGAAACGGATCGGCGGACGGCGGGTCACCCTGAAGGGACTGCTGCTCGATCAATCCTTTGCCGCGGGGGTGGGCAACTGGATCGCGGATGAAGTCCTGTACCAGGCCCGACTGGATCCACGTCGAGGAGCCGATTCGCTGGACGAGTCCGAGATCCGGGCACTGCGTCGCTGTCTGGGATCCGTCATACGAACCGCGGTCAAGGTCAATGCGGAGAAGAGTCGACTTCCCCGTGCCTGGCTGTTCCATCATCGATGGGGCCGACAGGACGGAGCAGCGCTGCGCGACGGTACACCGATCGAGCACCTCACGCTCGCGGGACGGACAACGGCCTGGGTCCCGTCTCGGCAGCATTGACCTGCTAGGCTCTGGTCATGATTCGCTCCATCGAGACTCCTCCGCCCCAGCGAAACGTCCAGGGTGATCCCCTGCAGGCCTGCTCGCTCGACCCGATGACCGGCTTCTACCGAAGCGGCTGCTGCGAGACCGGACCGGACGACCTCGGCAGTCACACCGTATGCGTGGTGGTCACGGACGAGTTCCTCGCGTTCTCTCGCTCGGTCGGCAACGATCTCTCCACTCCCATGCCGCAGTACGGATTTCCGGGTCTGAAGGACGGCGACCGCTGGTGCCTGTGCGCACCCCGCTGGCAGGAGGCGTTGCTGAATGGATGCGCTCCGCGGGTCGTGCTCTCCGCTACGCACGAGGGCGCTCTGGAGCACTGCCAGCTCGAGGACCTCGAATCGCACGCGATCGACGGCTAGACCAGCCGATAGCCCGAGGCCAGATCGCGGAACTCGGCGACCTGCGATGCGACCCACGCCGCGTCACGGCCCAACTCGTCCGCCATCAGGGTGGCAACCTCCTCGGCCGCGTCGGCGGCCGCCGATGCGTCCAGGAGCAGGGCCCGCGTCCGACGGGCCAGCACGTCCTCGACCGTCCTCGCCAGTTCGAACCGGACCGCGTGCACCACGACGCCGCGCGGGTACGGCAGACGTTCGTGCAGCAGTTCCATCCCGTCCTCGATCTCGCTGCAGGTGCCGAGGACCTCCTCCGCATCGGCACCGTAGACCCGCAGCCAGTTCGATCGGGGCATGGACGGATCCGAGCGATCCAGCCATCCGTGGAGCCGGAGCGATTCGGTGACGCAGTCCCGCCGCTCCAATCCACCGATGTCGATGGCGGAGTCCATCGTGTCCGCCGCCATCCGTCGGTAGGTGGTCCACTTGCCTCCGACGACGGTGACCAGTCCGCCACGGGAGACGATGATCTCGTGCTCGCGGGAGATCTTCTTGGTGGCGGTCCCCTTGTGCTTCACCAGTGGACGCAAGCCGGCGAAGACGCTGAGCACATCCTCCCGTCCCGGGTCCTTGTCGAGGTAGCGGGCCGCGTTGCGCAGGATGAACTCGACCTCATCCTCCGTGGCCCTCGGTTCCAGCACCGGTTCGGGAGCGTGCTCGTCCGTCGTTCCCACCAGACACCGTTCGTGCCAGGGGATGACGAACAGGATGCGTCCGTCGTCGGTGTGCGGAACCATGATGGCCGTCTCACCCCTCAGAAACGACGCGTCGAGCACCAGATGCACGCCGCGGCTGGGCTCGACGACCGAATCCGCATCCACGTCGTCCATCCGACGCACGGCGTTGGAGAAGACCCCCGTGGCGTTGACCACCACCCGGGCCCGGGCCTCGTGTTCGAGACCCGTCTCCGAATCGCGGAACCGAACGCCGGACACATGGTCGTCCCGATCGCGAAGCAATCCCACCACCGGAGCGTGATTGAGCATGACCGCACCGTGATCGAGCCCCGTTCGCATGAGCGTCGTGCACATCCGGGAGTCGTCGAACTGTCCGTCGTGGTACTGCGTCCCGCCGTCAAGTCCGTTGGACTCCAGGTTCGGTATCGCCTTCAGGGTCTGTTGGTGGGAGAGTCTCCGCGACGGCGCGAGGTTGAGCTTGCCGGCGAGCAGATCGTAGAGCTTGAGTCCGATGCCGTAGAACGGCCCCTCCCACCACTTGTAGCGCGGCACCACGAAGGCGAGATCGGTGACCAGGTGCGGCGCGTTGTCGTACATCAGACCCCGCTCATGGAGCGCCTCACGAACCAGCGAGATGTTCCCCTGCTGGAGATACCGAACTCCGCCGTGGACCAGCTTGGTTGATCGACTGCTCGTCGCCTTCGCAAAGTCGACCTGCTCGAGCAGCAGGGTCCGGTACCCACGGGACGCGGCGTCGACCGCGGTCCCGAGTCCGGTGGCGCCGCCGCCGATGACGACCACATCCCAGTCCTCCGCGGCGGTTGCGGCGGTAACCAGATCAGCCCGCAGCATCGCCATCCTCCTGCATCCAACCCCGGGCACGCTCCACCGCCCTGCTCCACCTGGCCAGGCGGTCTCCCCGCACTCCAGCCTTCATGTCGGCTTCGAACCGCCGCTCCTGATGCCAATGTCCGCTGATATCGGAGAGTGAACCGTAGACGCCGCAGGCGAGCCCCGCCATGAAGGCAGCCCCGAGCGCAGTGGTCTCCAGCACCTGTGGACGGAGCACCGGTCGATCCAGCAGGTCGCACTGGATCTGCATCAGCAGATCACTGGCCGCAGCTCCACCATCCACACGCAACTCCGAGAGCGGAACGCCCGAGTCACCCTCCATCGCCTTCAGCAGATCGCAGACCTGGCAGGCGATGCCTTCGAGGGTCGCCCGCGCCACGTGGGCGTCGGTGCTTCCGCGGGTCAGGCCCAGAATCGCACCGCGGGCGAAGGGATCCCAGTACGGCGCTCCGAGTCCGGCAAAGGCCGGCACGAGCACCACGCCGCCGCTGTCGGGGACGGATCCGGCGAGCGCGTTCACCTCCGGAGCGTTGCTGATCAGCTTGAGGCCGTCGCGGAGCCATTGGATCGACGCACCTCCCATGAACACGCTGCCTTCCAGCGCGTAGGTCGGAGCGCAGTCGTCAAGTTGCCATGCCACGGTGGTGAGCATGTTGTGTTCGCTGGCGACTGCGGTCTCACCGGTGTTCATCAGCAGGAAGCAGCCGGTGCCGTAGGTCGTCTTCGCCATCCCGGGCTCGACACAGGCCTGTCCGAAGAGCGCAGACTGCTGATCGCCGATCATGCCGCCGATGTGCACGGGTTCGCCCAGCAGCGGAGTCTCCGTGGCACCGAAGTCGCAGCTCGTGGGGCGGACATCGGGAAGCATCGCCGCGGGAATATCGAACAACTGCAGAAGCTCGTCGTCCCACCGGCCACGATGGATATCGTAGAGCAGCGTACGGCATGCATTGGAGACGTCCGTGCAATGCACCGTACCGCCGGTCAGATTCCAGAGCAGCCAGGAGTCCATGGTGCCGAAAGCGATGTGCCCGGCCTCGGCATCGGTCCGCAGTCCGTCCACCTCCTCCAGCAGCCAGTGGATCTTGGATGCGCAGAAATAGGGGTCCAGCAGCAGTCCGGTCCGTTCTCGCACCAGTTCGCGGTGGGCGGGCGTGTCGAACCGCTCGATGAGGTCGGCGGTCCGCCGATCCTGCCAGACGATGGCATTGTGGACGGGGCGGCCCGTGCGGCGATCCCACAGCACGACGGTCTCACGCTGGTTGGTGATCCCGATGGAGGCGATGTCGGCCGCGGAGAGTTCCGCCTGTTCGAGCGCCTCGATCATGGTCCGCCGCTGTGTGGTCCAGATCTCGGCCGCGTCGTGCTCGACCCAGCCCGGTTGCGGGAAGTGCTGAGCGAACTCGTGCTGTGCCATCGCAACGATGCCGCAGTGCTCGTCGAAGATGATCGTCCGGCAACTGGTCGTTCCCTCGTCGAGCGCCATCAGGTGGGCCATTGGTGCACTTCCTCCGTCGTGCGTCAGGTTCATTCGGTGATGTGGCATGATTGCTCACAANTCACCCACAAGCAACCACCGTGATTCCGGAGTTTCTTCCGGTCGTTTCGGATGGGACCCCGAATTGCTAACTGNCTTGCAGTGACCGAATTGGAATTATCTGCACGTACCGGATCGTCGATTCACGCCGAAAAAAAATCCTCGTCCCCCTTTCACGCCCCATTCAGGACGGGTATTTGTTCAAATAGGTTCAAGAAGGACTGACCGATAAACCGATTTCCCGGGTGGATGGAACACCTGGCCCACCACAGGCCCGTCCCCCAACAGACTTCCTTCTCTTCTCTTCCGTCACCTCCAGGCTCCACCGCCTGGAGGTGATTTTTCATGGGCATCGCATTCGACGGAACCCCGCTCCCGGGTCCGTAAGCGGCCGGTTCGAGCGGCTGACGCTCCCCCACGCCGGCGACGGCGGCGCCATCTCCGTGCAGGACTCGAACGCCCACGGCCGCGTGCACCGGTTCACCCAAACAAAGTACTGAGTATGTATTCTGAACGCCTTCACACAGGGAGGGGTCCTCATGTTCACACCCGTACTCATCGCCATGTCGACCGGAGCAGTCGTCGCAATCGCCGTTGGCGTTGCCGTCGTACTGCTGATCATCATCGTGATCGCGATGTACAACAAACTGGTGCGGCTGCGTCAGTCGTGCAAGGAATCCTGGGCGGACATCGACACCGAACTCCAGCGTCGCCACGACCTGATCCCAAACATCATCGAGACGGTCAAGGGCTACGCGACGCACGAGAAGAGCGTCCTCGAGGAGGTCACGAAGCTCCGCAATCAGGCGGTGGCCGACAAGGACAAATCGCCGGCCGAGCGGGCCAAGGTCGAGGACCAGCTCGGCAAGGCGGCCGGCGGCCTGATGGCCACCTTCGAGGCCTATCCGGACCTCAAGGCCAACCAGAACTTCCTGCAGTTGCAGAACGAACTCAGCGAGACCGAGACCCGCATCGCCCGGGCCCGACGCTTCTACAACGCGAACGTCCGTGACTTCTCAAACGGCGTCCAGATGTTCCCCAGCAGCATCATCGCCGGGGTGGGTGGCTTCAAGGACGGTGAATTCGATTTCTTCAAAGCCGACGAGACGGCACGCGAAGCCGTGAAGGTCGACTTCGGCAGTTGAGGTCCCATTCACTGCACACGCATCTTTGCCGCGGCCGGCCTCGGCGGCATGCCCCGTGCTTCCGAGCAGCTGCCGCATTCGTCACCCACAGGAACCCCGCAATGAAGACTGATGAAGACCAATTGAAATGGGCCGAGAGCGATGGATTCCACCGCCAACTGATTCCGTTCGCGGTGATCGGGGCCGTGGTCGGCCCCTTCGTCGTGATGAGCATCATCGCCCACTTCACGGACAGCGACCGGTTGCTGCCCTCGCTG
This sequence comes from Phycisphaerae bacterium, assembly GCA_002591705.1. Next base: position 31,030 of record PAAB01000031.1, on the reverse strand, counting down.
ATCGACCTCATCCTCGGAGTCCCAATCGGCCTCGTCGGCGGGTACATCGTGGGACAGGCAGCGATGCAGGGCATCCTGCAGCGGATCCGCTGGGCACGGGATCATGGCTGGACCTACGAATCCAACGGCAAGGCGGCTCTGCAGTCGAAGGTCAAGAACGCCAAGGAACTCAAGCACGCCACCACCTACTGGAAGATGGCCACCAAGAACTGCCACATGACGCGCACCGTCAACGGCCGCGGAGCGTGCATCATGCTCGCATCCGAAGGCGACGACAGTAGCAACCAGACCCGCAAGCATCGGTCGTTCCTCGTCTTTGACGCCGGCACCGAGTGTGGACACATCGTGATCCACCCCCATCACATGACCGATGCGATCGACCTCCCCGGCGGCATGCAGCCGATCACGTTCGAGCTGAACGAGTTCAACAAGCAATGGACCGTCAAGGGCACCGACCCGAAATCGGCCTACGACCGAATCAGCCAGAAGACGATCGACTACCTCATGCAGCACGGAACCAACTATTCGGTCGAGTTCAAGGGCGGGCTGGTGATCGTCTCGTCGAACGCAGCCGACTACCGGTCGTTCCCCTCGCTCATGGGGTACGCCACCGGCCTGACCCGCGTCATCGAAGATGATCTCCTGCCGCTCTTCGACTTCCTCGAGAGNGAGCATGCGGCCGATGCATCGAAGGCCNCCGATCACAGTCATTCGTCGTGAGCAGGCGATACGGCCAATCGAATCAGAGCGGCTGACACTCTCCCACGTCGGCGACGGCGAACCCACGCTCGGCAACCTCGGTCTGCAACTCGGACCGGGTCAGGGCTGGATTCGTGTGATTGAGGTGGATGAACCGGATCGATCCCGGATGGGCCGCCACCCGCTCGCCCAGCCGTTCCATGGTGGTGACCATCGCCGGATGCGGAATCTCCGAAAGATCCCGACCGGGCAGTTCGCGTCCGTCGTAGAAGGTGCCGTCGACGTAGGCCACATCGACCCCTTCGAGCAGACGGGACAGCATCCCGGGTCGCACGTCCCAGCGATCGATGTCGGGCACGAACAGCAGCGTGCGCGCCGGACCGCCGATGCGGAACGCAACGGTGTCGCTGAACTCGTCGCGGTGCGGAACATTGATCGCCTCGACCCGCAGGCCCTCGATGGGTTCGAAGACCGCTCCCGCGGAACCTGATCCATCCACCGACCCCGGGGCGCATTCGATCAGATCGATGTTGTCCTGCTCGACCAGTTGCGACCAGGGACCGTTGTCACGCAGGAACGCCGCCATGGCCGGGGTGACGTGCACCGGCATGCGATGCGAATCGGCGACCTCCTGCCCGAGGTACATGAGTCCGGTGTAGTGCCCAATGTGGGCGTGGGTCAGCAGCACCGCGTCGACCGGCTGCCGTCCCCGGCCGCAGACTCCGGTCAGATCGTGCAGCAGCCGAAGCTGGGAGTCGATGCCGGGAGTCGCTTCGATCAGGACCAGTCGACCGGTCTCCCGGTCGTGGATGCCCAGGCAGGCGGGCGTCTCGACGATTCCGCGGTCACGGGCGTCGACGCAGCAGGGCTTCTCGCAGCCCGCGTGCGGCAGTCCACCGTCCTGGCTGCGACCGAGCACGTAGACATCGAAGCGGCACCGGTCGTCCTCCGGCTCGTGCGGGGACGAAGTCGATCCGTCGGGCGACAGCACCGGTCGCAGCTTCATGGCCTCAACTCCAGAACACGGCGAGGATCCGGCGGAGAACGGTCGAAAGCGGTCGACGCACGATCCCCCGTCCGGTGCATCCACTCTAGACTACCGCTCAGCATGTGTCCCGCCCTCGCCGCCTGCCTGCTCGCCACCGCCCTCGGAGGCGATGCGTCCATCCTCCGGAGCACGGAACTTCCCACGTGGCCGCAGGCGACCTCCCGGGCCGGCTTCGTCGCAGGACATTGGAACGGCCGACTCGTGGTCGCCGGCGGTACCGACGGCAGCCGCCACCACGACGACGTGCACGTGCTGGATCTCGCCGAGGGAACCTGGACGGTTGCCGACGGAACCCTCCCACGTCCGACCGCCGACGCGGTCAGCCTGACCGTGCCGGAACTCGGCATCCTGATCGCCGGCGGCACCGACGGCAGCAACCACCACGACGAGGTGTTCCTGCTTCGCGTCGAAGGGGACGTCCTGGACGTCGAACCGCTTCCGAACCTGCCCGTGCCGACGGCCGCCGCCGCGGGTGCCCTGCTGGGCCGGACGCTGTGCATCGTCGGCGGACACGATGCACCGGCGGCCACCATCGCCTCCGACCGGCTGTGGACCCTCGATCTTTCCGATCCGGACGCCGGCTGGATCGAACGGACGGCGCTGCCCGGCGGGGGCCGCATCCTTCCCACGACCGGTGTCCACGCCGATCGTCTCCTCGTGTTCGGCGGCCAGACCGTCGAAGGCGGGCGTCGCGCGGACCGGACCGACGCGTGGGCCTGGAGTTCCACCGACGACGCATGGACCGGTCTGGCCGAGCTGCCGTCCTCCGCCGTGGGCGCCGCCTCCCCCGCCATTCCGGTCGGACACGACGCGCTGGTCCTGCTGGGCGGGGGACTCGACACACTGCTCGTGTACGCACCCATCACCGACACGTGGCGAACCGCTGACCCACCACGAACGCTGGATGCGGACGACTCCGAAGCCGCCGACGCGAACCGTCGAACGGTGGCGGTGTCACCGACCGTGCCCCTGCCCGACGGCGTGGTGACGGCGGGACCGAACGCGGAGCGGCTCCTGATGATCCGCCCCGTGCTCCCCAGCGGCCAGCTGGCCTCGATGGACTGGATCGTGATCGCCTTCTACCTCCTGGCGCTGGTGGCGATGGGGTTCTACTTCGCCGGTCGTGAACACGGCACCGACGACTTCTTCCTCGCCGGCGGCCGAATCCCGTGGTGGGCGGCGGGCATCTCCATCTTCGCCACCGGACTGAGCGCGATCACCTTCATGGCGATTCCGGCCAAGGCGTACGAAACCGACTGGGTCTACTTCTTCACCCTCAACGGCGCCGTCGTACTGGCGCCGGTCGTCGCCTACGTCTTCCTGCCGTTCTACCGGCGGCTGGGACTGACGACGGCCTACGAGTATCTGGAGCGACGGTTCGGCCCCTCGGTCCGCCTGCTGGGAAGCGGGCAGTTCATTCTCGCCCAGCTCGGGCGCGTCTCCGTCGTGGTGTTCCTGCCCGCCCTGGCCCTGTCCGCCGTGACGGGCATCGACGTGATCGTCTGCATCACGCTGATGGGACTCCTCGCGATCGTCTACACGGTGCTCGGAGGCATCGAAGTGGTCATCTGGTCGGACGTCCTGCAGGCGGTGGTGCTCATGGGCGGAGCGCTGCTGGCGGTCTGGATCATGCTCAGCGACATCCCGGGTGGACTCGGCGGGGCGATCGAAGCCGCCGCCGCGCACGACAAGCTCCGACTGATCAATCCGGGCTTCGACCTGACCCAACCGGTGCTGCTCGTGGTGATCCTCGGAACGCTCTTCAACAACATCATTCCCTACACCTCCGACCAGGCCGTGATCCAACGCTACCTGACCACGCCCGACGAGCGATCGGCCCGGTTCGCGATCTGGACCGGCGGCCTGCTGGCGATCCCCTCCAGCATCCTCTTCTTCGGCCTGGGGACCCTGTTGTGGGTCTGGTACCGGACGCATCCCGAGTCCCTGGCTCCGCTGGGTGCCGTCGACCAGATCCTGCCTTGGTTCATCGTGACCCAGTTGCCGACCGGGGTCAGCGGCCTGGTCATTGCGGCGATCTTCGCGGCGGCCATGAGCAGCATCGACTCGAGCATGAACTCGGTCTCGACGGCCTGGACGACCGACTTCCATCGTCGCTTTCGACCGAATCTGGACGACCGGGCGGCGCTCCGGGTGGCCCGGTGGACCACGGTCCTCTTCGGCATCGTCGGCACCGCGGCAGCGATTCTCATCGCCACCCTCGACATCCGCAGCGTGCTCGACCTGTGGTTCAAGGTCCTGGGACTCTTCGCCAGCGGACTGTGCGGCCTCTTCATCCTGGGCATCTTCACCCGGCGACCCGGCACCGTCGCAGCGATCGCGGGACTGGCCACCAGCGCCGCCGTCAACTTCGTGGTGGGCACCTGGACGAATGTCAACGTGCTGCTGATCGCGGGCTTCGGCATCGTCTCCTGCGTGGCGGCCGGCATGCTGGTGGGCTGGTTCCTTCCCGGCCGGGGCGAGCACGAAGGCCTCACGATTGCCTCGCCACCGCCGGCCGCGGGACCGTGAGGGTGCTACACTTCGACAACGAACGCGGCCAAGGGCACCACCTGCGGTCGACGATCCGGGGAACCTCCGCACCATGACGACGATCTCGACATCAGATTCCCTCGCCCCCTCCAAACGCGGAGCCCGGATGATCGTGCTGATCTCCGTGGTGCTTCCCCCCCTCGCCCTGATCGCGGTGATGTGGCTTGCGTGGGGCCGCGGCTTCGGCATGCTGGACCTGATCCTGTTCCTCGGCATGTACCTCATCTGCGGTCTGGGAATCACCGTCGGTTTCCACCGCTACTTCAGTCACAAATCGTTCGACTGCCCCCGGTGGGTCAAGAACATGCTGGGCGTGTTCGGATCGATGGCGGTCCAGGGAGATCTCTTCTGGTGGGTCGCCGTCCATCGGAAGCATCACAAGCACAGCGACCACGAGCACGATCCCCATTCACCGCACGTAGGGAGCGAAAGTCGCATCAAGCGATTCCTCCATTCGCACATCGGATGGCTGTTCCGGATCGAAAGTCCGGACACCACTCGCTATGTACGCGATCTGATGAAGGATCCCGATCTCTGCACCATCACACGGCTCTTCCCACTGTGGGTCGCCGTCAGCATGGGTCTGCCGGCCCTGCTTGGCGGACTGATCAGCGGAACCTGGATGGGAGCCCTGACCGGATTCCTGTGGGGTGGACTGGTTCGCGTCTTCTTCGAGCACCACGTGACCTGGTCGGTGAACTCGGTCTGCCACATCTGGGGGGCCCAACCCTACGACAGCCGTGACCACAGCCGAAACAACGTGCTGGTCGGAGTGCTGGCCCTGGGAGAGGGATGGCACAACAACCACCATGCCTTCCCCACCTCCGCACGGCACGGACTCACATGGTGGCAGTTCGACGCCAGCTGGATGCTGCTTCGCGCAATGTCGCTGGTGGGAATGGCGAGCAATCTCAAGACTCCATCGGCCCAACGCAAGCGGCGGGCGATGGCTGGCAAACCGTCCGCAGAACCGGACGCCTGACCTTCCCACCCCCATTGCAGGGGTGTCCACCCGCAATCCCCCACCTGCTTTCCCACGCATCGCCTTTGCCGTAGGAACACAGATGACCAATGGGGATAACCCCCCAATCCTTAATTGTTGAACTTTGACGGTCAAATTGGCTTTTTTGGTGCCAAAAAACGTCTTCGATCGATTCGATTCGAAGTGAGCCCATTTCTCACATCCCAGCCCATTGGGCTCGTAGACGGGATCGTCGACGGGACCATATACTGGCCGCCCGGCCGGAACGTGTGGGAAGGCCGTACTGACATGTCCATGGGTGCTGGAGCAAAGCGACCCGCCGGCGAGAACACTGCTGCAACACATCACGCAGCTCCGCAGGTCAACACAGCCAGCTCAGATAACAACGGAGAGATCCAGGGTGAACAAGCGAACGATGTTGACAAACGTGATGCAATGGACCGCCATTGCCGGCCTCGGTGCCGTCCTGACTGGTTGTGGCTCCAACTGGAGAACGCACGAGGCAGTCGCCATCAGCGATGCCAAGCCTTCCACCCGCAACGCACCTGACTGGGTCCAGGGTGAGATGCCTATCGCCGAGGATCGGATCTACTTCGTCGGCCGCAGCTTCGCTCCGGACTACAAGCGAAGCGCCTATCCCGACGGAGCCGACCACAACGGCCGCACTCCGATGACGNGCGTCGGCTTCACCGTGATGGACGAGCGTGAAGCCGTCCAGAGCGCCCGCAACGACATCTACGACCAGATCCGTGCCCGCCTTGCTCCTCGCAACGTCGGAACCGCCGGTCAGTTGGTCGCCATGAACATCGACAGCGGTGCCCTCGCGTCGCCCCCGATGGACACCGTCACTGACGAGATGGCCAACTGCAATGCAACCTGCATCTACTACCCCGCACCGAACCATCCGCTGTATAACGGCGGCAAGGGCGTCTGCGTACCGTGCACGAGCGAGGTCGCAAATGGCCAGGTCGTCGCAAACGCTGACTACATGAGCTACCTCCCCACCCTCCCTGGGGACATGAACATGTTCAACGTGGGGCTCAACTCCGTCATGCCCGCGATGCTCGCCAGTCTCAGCGAGGAACGTGTCTACTTCGAGAAGTGGCACGTCCACGAGGGACATGACCACAGCGGCCGCCCCTTCGCCGAAGGACGCGACGAGTGGCAGTCCTACAAGTGCTGGATGCTCTGTTCGATCTCCCGTGCCGACTACGACCGGATCGCCGAGGAGTTCCGCGGGCGCTACACCGATCTGTACGAACAAGCCATGGAATGGACCGCGGAAGACCGCGAGCGACGCATGGCCTGGGAGAACGAGGCACATGCGATGGAACTGTCCCGCCAGGAAGAGGACCGAATGTGGCGTCGTGAGGACCAGGTCATCCGGCGCGACCACTCCATCACTCTGGACAAGGATCGCCATCCGCTCCCCGGACGTCGGTTCTCCATCGTTGGAACTCCGTGAGAGGAAGTAGCAGAACAATGAAGTATTCATCACTTGCACTCNCACTTGCCCTGCCGCTTTGCGGCCTGGGATGCAAGAGCTGGGAAGCCAGGCCTTCCGAGTCCCACTGGGAGAGCGGACACGCTACAAGCGCAGCCGGTTGGCGTGCTCACGGCGGTCGCAACCTTCAGGGGCAGATCACTGTGCTCGGCAACTCATACACCCAGCAGCCGAAGTACGACGCCGACTACACCAAGACGGCCTACAACGCCATCAGCCACCTGCTCGCCACGGCTCGTCCNGCCATGGGCAACCACGTCTATGACACAGAGGGCAACGAGTCCCTCGTCGCGACGAGCGCCTTTGATTCGACGCTGCCGGTGCTGTACTCGACCACGGTCGATCTCAACGACTACGACTCGACCACCAACTTCGGTCGGCTGATGTCCGAAGCNCTCGCCACTGCCCTCACCCAGCACTGGGAGAACAAGGTCATCAACGTGAACGTCCGTCAGGGCAGCATGCCNATNCTNCCGCGTGAGGGNGAGNTCATCCTCTCCCGCAACGCGCAGGAACTNGCCATCGACTACAACGCGGGCGCCGTGCTCCTGAGCACCTACTCCGTTGCCCTGGACCGGGTCTTCGTCAACGTCGAACTGGTCAATGTCAACCACAACGACGTGGTCGCCGCCGTGCAGTTCGACATCCCGCTCGGCCCCCGAACCGAAGCGCTGCTTCGGAACATCGAGTTTGCCGACGCAATGGATTCCTACATGAAGGGAACCCCATGACACGCGGCATGCTTTCCATGCTGTGCCTCGCCGTCTGCCTCACCAGTGTGGTGGGCTGCAAGACTACGGATCGAACGGACGAGACAATCGCCATGAAGCGGGCTCACTTGCCCGATTCGTGGGTCTATCTCTCCCCGTCGTCCAGCAAGGTCAGGGCACTCCCCTCCGGGCTCCGGACACGGCTTTCTGTGCTTCGCGACGATCTCGTCAGGGAGCAGCAGTCGCAGTACTTCAGCTACTACGGTACCTATCCACCGGAAATGCTCTCTCGCATCGAGAACATGAACCGGGCCTGCAACGAGGCGTACATGGTCAGCGACCACATCATCGCCTCCGACCTGACTCCNGAACTGCGTACGGTCAGNGAAACGGANCCCGATCTCTGGTGGAACGACCAGGTGATCTACGACGTCCAGTCCCGNGAACTCATGGACGACTGGCAGTCCTTCTGGCTGATGAAGTCCCCGTCCACGCTTAGTCCGTATCCGATCATGGATTTGACGCAGCCGTAAACCGGGCGAGGATTGAAAAGATTCCCCAGGGGCCGCAGCATGCTGCGGCCCCTGTTTCGTGGGCNCCCCCCCGCCGGTCCGCGTCCGATGCCATTCGAACGGCGGTCCGCATGCCACCTTCACCGGACGGATATGATTGGGAATCCCGGATACCGAACCCGCCGCGTGTTCACCGCGAGAGGGCGGATTGAAACCCCGGATACGATGATGCCGACACGGGAGAGCTGACATGAGAACCACCCGACTCCTCATCCTTGCGGCAGGAACGATCCTGCTTCCTCTGGCCATGGGCTGCGACGGCGACCCGGTCCGCCCCGCCGGCGAGGGCGACGCGTACGTCGCCCCCCCCACCAACCGGGTCGACATCCCTTCCGCAGTCCGATCCAATCTNGGCATCACCTTCGCCACCGTCGAGCGGAGACGAGTCCAGGAGACGTTGCGCGTACCCGGGAGATTCGAATACCTTCCCACCGCGATCCGCGAGTACCGAACCATGCTGCCCGGCCGCGTGGAAGTGCTGGTGGAACAGTTCGAGATCGTCGAAGCCGGCACGCCGCTCTACCGGATCGACTCCCCCGCCTGGCGAGAACTGATGAAAGACGTCGCCGAGACGAAGGCATCCATCAGCACGCTGCAGTCGACGCTCCTGACGCACGAGAATCTGTACATCGCACACAAGCTCCAGGAAGAGAGCGTGCTGGAGAACGTCGTGATCTGGTCCGAGCGGATCGCAACCCTCGAAGCGCTCCAGAATCCCAGCAGCGAGACGAAACGGGAACTCGTCGCCGCCCGCGCCAAGCTGTCCAAGGCCCGGGAGCGGGTCGCCAAACTCCAGGAACTGGCGGCCGAGCACCAGGCCGAGCAGGATCACAAGCGGGCGGCCCTCGACGCGGCCCGCGCCCACCAGGACCTGAATTTCGAGATGGCCGCATCGCTGTCGGAACTGCGGATCGAGGATCTGCTCGTCGTCGACCGGACCATCTCCGGCGCGCCACCGGCGTGGCTGACCATGAACACCATCGAGATCCGGGCCCGTACGGCCGGCATCGTGGAGACGTTGGGCGTGACCAACGGTGCCTGGGTCGATACCGGCGAGAACGTGGTGACCACCGTGCAGCCCGACCGGATCCGCTTTCACGCCTACGGGCTCCAGAGCGATCTGGGGGTGCTCGAGGACGGACTGGCGGCAACGATCATCCCCCCGACCCCCACCCGGTCCGGCACCGCGATTCCCATGGATGCGACCATGCAGGGCATGCTGCAGCTGGCCCCGAACGCCAATGCGAACGATCGAACCATCGACCTCTACGTGGTTCCCGATCAACTGGCCGATTGGGCACGCCCCGGCGTGGCGGGCCAGCTCGAAGTGGTCATCGACGAATCGGCTTCNACGGAACTGGCGATTCCGTTGGCCGCCGTGCAGCGTGACGGCTTGCTGCCGGTCATCTTCCGCCGGGCCCCGGACAACGCCAACCAGGTGATTCGACTCGAAGCCGATCTGGGTCTGGACGACGGACGCTGGATCGAAGTGCTCAGNGGCGTCGGCGAGGGCGACGAGATCGTGCTGGACGGCGGCTTCCAACTGATGCTCGCCACCAGCGGGACCATTCAGCAGGGCGGTCACTTCCACGCGGACGGCACCTACCACGAGGGAGAGCACTGAGTCATGCTCAAGGGCCTGATCCGCTTCTCGCTTCGGCACGCATCGCTGGTGGTGCTCGCGTCCCTGCTGCTGACGGGATACGCGGCGCTGCGCCTTCCGAACATGAGCGTGGACGTGTTTCCGGAGCTGAATGCTCCCACCGTGGTGATCATGACCGAATCGGGCGGACTCGCCGCCGACGAGGTCGAGCAGTACGTGACCTTCCCGATCGAGTCCGCGGTCAACGGCATGACCGGCGTGCGTCGGGTCCGCAGCGCCAGTGCCATCGGTCTCTCCATCATCTGGGTCGATCTCGACTGGGGGGCCGATCTCTACGACGCCCGGCAACTGGTCGCCGAGCGACTCGCCACGGTGCGCGAACTGCTGCCCGACGACGTCGAACCGTTCATCACCCCCATCACCTCGATCGCGGGTGAGATCATGCTTGTCGCCCTGTCGTCCCCGTCGGGCGAGGCGAGCCCCATGGATCTGCGTTCGTACGCGGAGTTCGACCTGCGCACGCGGATCCTGGCCGTNCCCGGCATCGCCCAGGCGGTGGCCATCGGCGGTGAACTGCCCGAGTACCAGGTCAACGTGGATCAGGAGCAGCTTCGTCTCTACGGACTGACCATCTCGGACATCGTCGAAGCCGCCGGTGGGGCCCACAGCACGGCCAGTGCGGGCTACCTGCCCGACGTCGGCCACTTCGAACTTCCCATCCGGCAGCAGAGTCGCGTCACCGGCCTCGAGGACATCGCCGANACCATCGTGACCTTCCACGACGGGGTTCCGATCACCATCGGTCAGGTTGCCGATGTCCGCCTCGGCCCCGCGATGAAGCGCGGCGAGGCGGCGGAGTCGGGGCGTCCGGCGGTCATCATCTCCATCCAGAAGTCGCCCGGTACCAACACCCTNGCCCTGACCGAGCAGCTCGACGGGCTGTTCGATCAGATCGATCCCACCCTGCCCGCGGGCATGGAACTCAACCGCGACGTGTTCCGGCAGTCCCACTTCATCGATCGGGCCGTCGGCAACGTGACTTCGGTGCTGCTGGAGGCGATCGTCATCGTGACGATCGTCCTGATCCTNTTCCTGATGAACGTTCGGGCCACCATCATCACCCTGACGGCCATCCCCGTGTCGCTGGCGATCGCCCTGCTGGCGATGGACGGGATGGGCATGGGTCTGAACGTGATGGTCCTGGGTGGACTCGCGGTGGCGATCGGGGTGCTGGTCGACGACGCGATCATCGACGTGGAGAACGTGCACCGCCGGCTGCGGCAGAACGCGACGCGTGCCGAGGGTGCACGCCGGACGGTGCTGGACGTGGTCTTCGACGCGAGCAACGAAATCCGTCCCGCGATGGTCTTNGCCACGGTGATCATCGTCATGGTGTTCGTCCCCCTGCTCTTCCTGCAGGGACTCGAAGGCCGGTTCTTCCGCCCGCTGGCGCTGACGTACATGATCTCGATCCTCGCGTCGCTCCTGGTGGCGCTGACCCTGACCCCCGCGTTGTGCCGGCTGCTGCTGCGGGGACGGACCGGCGGACGAGACGGCGACTCGTGGCTCGTCCGAAGGTTGAAGCGGATCTACGAACCGATCCTGCGTCGTTCCCTGGCGACGCGGCGTTGGGTGCTGGCGGGGGCGGCGACGATCACGGTCGCAGCCCTGCTGCTGGCGGGCACGTTCGGCACTTCGTTCCTGCCCACCTTCAACGAGGGAACCTTCACCGTCTTCCTGATGGCGCCTCCGGGCACCTCGCTGGTCGAGAGTGACCGGCTGGCCACCCAGGTCGAACGGCGACTGGCCACCATCGAGGGCGTCCGCAACGTCTCGCGCCGGACCGGACGGGCCGAACGCGACGAGCATGCCGAACCGGTCAGCAGTTCGGAGATCGAAGTCACCATGACCCCCGAAGGCAGNCAGGCGGCGGTCCGGGAGCAGATCGATCGCGTGCTCGCGGCGATCCCGGGCATCACCACGATGGTCGGGCAGCCGATCGAGCATCGGTTGAGCCATCTCCTGTCGGGAACGCCGGCGGCGATCGCCATCAACATCTTNGGCGACGACCTCGACGGCCTGCGCCGCACGGCCAAGCGGGTGGAGGCGGAACTGCGAACCATTCCCGGCGCCCGGGAGGTCAATGCCAACCGCGAGGTGCTGATCACCTCGCTCCCCATCCGCTACCGGCACCCGGAACTGGCCGCAGCCGGTCTGAGTCCGGCCGACGCGGCCCGTCAGGTGCGGGAGGCGATCTACGGCGAGGTCGTGGACCGGATCAATCAGGGCGTNCGCCAGTACGACCTGGTGGTGCGCCTCGACCCGTCCCAGCGCGAGACCGTGGAACAGGTCCGGAACCTGCTGCTGCACGGACGCGACGGCGCCGTGGTGCGACTGCGCGATGTGGCGGACATCGGTCCGGAGCGATCCAGCAACCTCGTGATGCGGGAGAACGCCCAACGCAAGGCGGTCGTGTCCCTGAACGTGGGCGACGACACCAACCTCGGCGATCTGGTCTCGGTGGTCCGCGATCGCGTGGATCCGATCGTCCAGGAGGCGGGCTACACGGCAACCTACGGCGGGCAGTTCGAAGCCCAGCAGTCGGCGACCCGGACGATCCTGCTCACCGGTCTGGTGGTGATGATCGTCATGCTGATGCTGCTCCAGATCTCGACCGGATCGATGCGGGCGGCATTGCTGGTGATGCTCAATCTTCCGTTGGCCCTGATCGGCGGGATCGCGGCCATCTTCCTCACCGAGGGTGGCGGCGCCTGGTCCAACGTACTGGGGCTGCTCGGAGGCGGCTATGTCGCACCGGTGATCTCGATCGCGAGCATGGTGGGCTTCATCACGCTCTTCGGAATCGCGATCCGCAACGGCATCCTGCTGATCAACCACTACCACCATCTGCTGGACGTCGAGGGCGTCCCGCTCTCCGAAGCGGTGGTCCGGGGCTCCATGGAGCGACTGGTCCCGATCCTGATGACGGCCATCTCCGCCGCGCTGGGCCTGCTGCCGCTGGCGCTGGCCGCCGGGCAGCCCGGCAGTGAACTGCTGGCGCCGTTGGCGACGGTCACTCTCGGGGGTCTCCTGACCTCCACGCTGCTGAACCTCATCGTGGTACCCGCGGGCTATCTGCTGGTCTTCGGACGGGGTGCCTCACGGATCGAAAGCATCTAGAATGCCGCTTCAGACCGAACTTTCTCCATAGGACTCTCGACCATGATCGACTTCACCCGCGCCTTCGCACTGACCACCGCCGCCTGCCTGCTGCCCCTCGCCGCCTGCGAGAAGATCGAGGAGGCCGAACAGGCCGAAGAGGCGAAGGAGAGCAAGGAGACCCTGGACGAGAAGATCGACATGTCGAAGGTGGACGAGTCCCAGTTCGGCGCTCCGGTGCAGTTCACGGACCCCGACGCCCTGCCCGCCGAGGACCTGGGGAACGTGACGCTGAGCGACGGCAGCACCCTGGCGATCTCGATCGTGGGCGACAAGCAGCCCAACGCCATGCTGCAGATCAACATCCACCACGTCTCGGGTCCGATCCCGGACACGATCCGGGTGTGGATCGGCAACCGCTCGGGCGAGGGCGCGATCAAGAACAAGGCCCACGGGCACGACGACCACTGGCACGCCGAGGCGACGTTCCCGGATGTCATCACCGGTCGCACGATGCTGTGGGTCGAAGTTCCCGACGCCGACGGCAAGCGCGTCGCGACGGGCATGCCGATCATCTGATTCGAACCGGCCGAAGGACGCTTCGCCGGTGTCGGCCGCCGGCAGAGCCTGAGCGTGCCGCACCGGATGACGAAGGTTCGATCTCCTTCAACTGCGCTGCCGGGAGGATCGTGTCCGCAGCGAAACGCCCGTCGCTTTTTCGAACCCCTCCATCAGGAACACGGTCACGTACATGATGGCGAGCACCACCGCGAATCCCCCTCCCAGAGTGACCACGTAGCTCAAAATCGGGTTCACCTGTTTCAGCCACAGGATCGCGAATGCGAAGGGCACCCCGACAAGCCCCGCAGAAATGAGGAATGCCAGTGTGCCAACCACGACTGCCGTCGCCGTGGGCCGTCGTCGGCGTATGCGGGTCCTTTCCATCGATTCATTATACATTTGTCGTGATTCGATCGTCGCCAGCCACGGTGGATGTCATCGCCGGTGAGGGCTTTGAAACCGGTTCTCGGACCCTGCCGCTTCGGCTGGAACCGCATCCTGCTGGCGTGGAAGGCCGCCAAGCACCGAAAGACGACCGATGTGCCAATCCGGTCGTCCTCGTTTCCCCGCATGGCTAGGATTGCCGGATGGACCAGTCTCTTGCCAAACGCTGCTATGAACTCCTGCTCGGCTCCCGCGCCGACGCGGTGTTGAAACGGGTCGCCCTGTGGCTGGCCCTCGTCGGGTTCGGACTTCATCTGCTGGCCTGGCTGCTGAACCACTGGAACGTGCTCGATCCCCCACCGGGATTCGAGCCCCTCCTCGCGTCCCCGCTGCTTGCTCTCTACACACCCTTCTCGATCCTGCTGGTCTACGAGGTGTACCAGCTGATCCAGGCCATCCCCCGATCCTTCTCCTCGGCCATGGCCAAGCAGTTCGAGGTCATCGCCTTGATCGTGGTCCGAAGCTCCCTCGAGTTCCTCGCGGTCACGGACACCACCGGCCCGGCGATGGACGGATCACGGCTGCTCCTGTTGGCCGCCAAGTGCATCGCATTCCTCGCGCTGCTGGGGGTGATCGTGGGCTTCACCCGGATTGAGGATCGGTACCGGGTGACGAAGGAGATCACCTCGCAGGTGGCCAGCTACATCCGGACCAAGTACTTCATCTCGACCCTGCTCTCCCTGATCTTCGCAGCCACGGTGGGAATCACCTTCGTCTCATGGTTGATCGGTGTGTTCAGCGGCGACCCGATCCGACTTCATTCCGGAATCTTCTTCTCCGACTTCTTCACGTTCCTGATCGTCGCCGACATCACCATTCTGCTGATCTCGTACCGCTTCACCAGCGACTTCGGCGGTCTGGCCCGCAACACCGGATTCGTGCTCTCGACCGTACTGATGCGAATCGCCATCGATTCCTCGGGCATCACGGCTCCCCTCCTCTTCATCCTGTCGGGATTGGTGGGGCTCGGGGTCCTGTGGATCACCAACCAGTTCCCACGCCGCGGCGTCGCGCCGAGCGTCTAGAACCGGCGCGGATCGATACCCGCGGTCGGTACGGTCTCAGGATCGGGGACCCGAGGCGGTCCCGGTCGATCGGACGTAGAAGTCGATCAGGGCCCGTCCCAGACGGATCCATACCCACAGCAGCGGAATCGGGAGCACCCAGACAAGCGTCTGGGCAACGGTGGGACTGAGCTGCAGGGTGTACTGCAAGGCGATCAGGAACACCGCTCCCACCGCGGCCAACGCGATGACGAAGCTGAGGAGACCCACCAGGACCGACTCGAAGGTCGGCATGTGACGCAGATTCTTGCCGTGCATGATGGGAGTATAGGAATCCGCGACACGGGCTGCGAGCCGGCGACCGATCGAATGTGGACGGTCGCACACCGATGTCATACCCTGACCGACAGACAGATCCCACACCGGTATCAGGTCCCTGCGGGTCGCTCCGACGCAATGCAACCTCTTTCCGCCGAGGGAACCCAACCATGAAGAACCGGGTGTCGATTCTTGCGATGCTTCTTCCGTTTGCTCTCATCGGATGCGAGACGAAGCCGTCGGACTGCTCCGACCTCGAATCGACGTTCGTCACGAGCGGGCTCCCGCTGGCCGTACTGGGCTCGACGACGGGCGACGGCGACGGAACCTTCACATCCTTCAGTCGGTCGGGCACCGTCGGACCGGATTCGGTCTTCGAGATCGCCTCGATGACCAAGGCCGTCACCGCGACCGCGGTCATGCAGCTGGTGGAGGCCGGCAAGATCGATCTCGACGCACCGGTGTCCGATTACCTCCCCGAGCTCGACGAAATCGGCATCCTGCAGGAGGACCTCTCGCGACGTGAGGCGACCGTCCCCGTGACCATGCGCCATCTCCTGACCCACACCGCCGGCTTCGGGTACTTCTTCAACAGCGATCGGATCAAGCGGGACATGGGCATCGATCCCGCCGGCGCGGGCTGGCCCTCGCCCGAGACCATTCCCGATGATGAGTACGACTGGGGCTTCGACGGACTGCAACCGCGTCGAATCTTCGAGGTGGGCGAACGATGGCACTACGGCCGCAATCTCGGCATCGCCGGTCGGGTCGTCGAACGTGTCTCCGGCCAGGACCTCGACACCTACTTCAAGCAGCACATCTTCGTTCCCCTGCNGATGACCCGGACGGGATACAACCTTCCGGNCGACGTCCGCGCCGANCTGGTGCAGATGGTCAACCGCGACCCCNTNACCGGCCTGCTCATCCCCCTGCCCAGCATGCGNCCGGTCCCCATGGAACGNTTCTACGGCGGCGGCGGCCTGCTCAGNACGCCCCACGACTACCTTCGCTTCCTCACCTGTCTGGTCCGGGGCGGCGAACTCGACGGCACGCGGATCCTCAGCGAATCGTCGGTCGACACCTTCTTCACCAACCAGCTCGTGGACGGGATGTCGATCGAATACGACCCCGACGACCCCATGCGTCGAGGCCCCGACGACGCGGAGCGCTGCTTTCTCGACGACCAGGATCGGTACAGCTTCGCCTGGGCGATCGAATCGAATCCCGACGAACGCGGCAGTCGGTCCCAAGGGACCGGCTACTGGGCCGGCATCTTCAACACCTACTACAGCGTGGACCGCAACCGCGGCATCGCGGTGGTCGCGTTCTTCCAACTGCTCCCCTTCAACGACGCCCGGGCCTACGAACTCTACCGACGGTACGAGGACTGCATCTTCGACCAACCCTAGGAGACGACCATGAAATTGCTCCGAGGCCTCTGGCTNGCCTTCTGCATGATCATCGGCGCGATCATCGTCGCGATCGTCGCCGGCAGCTACTTCTCATCCACTGCCCTCACGGTCGTCGGTGCCGTCTTCGGTCTGGGCATCGGATACCTGTTGGGCCGTTTCCTGAAGCTGTCCGACTGGCTGCTCCACCTGAGCTGAGGCCATCCGGGGTCATCCGTGACGTGCATCGTGATTCGATTTATCAACATGCACCAAACGAGGAAGACGTCTCCTGATACGCTCTGCATCGCATGGACGCCCCCCAGGATCTCGACACGGCACACCCGGTGACCGATGAGCCCGCCCCGCTCGTCAAGGTCCAGCGTTGGTACCACCTGCGACGGCTGTTCGTCTTCGACTTCGGATGGCACACCAAGGACTTCCGGCTGATCTCCATCACGGAAACCGAACCCGGCGAGTTCTCCTGCACCTTCAAGCCCCGGTACTTTCCCTACCGGATGTTCCTTCCGATCCTGCTCGGCCGGCCCGAGACGATGCCCCCCCACTGCCTGAACCGGATGATCTCTCGGTGTCTCTACGCGATCATGCGCGATCGCTGCCGCCTGCCGGCCCGCACCTGGGGAATCGCCATCAATTTCAAGATGTCGTTCGCCCGGCCGATCCGCATCGGCCCCAACCGACGAATGACGATCCAGATCAGCCTCACGAAGCACACCCGGACGCACAAGTACGACGGTTTCGCCTTCCGATGCCGCACGGATGACGGACACGCCGAAGCCATGGGCCGCTACGGGCTGCTCGATGAGCCGGGACATGCGGAGACGAAGACGGGAGCCGCTTCGGATCCGCTCCCGACCATCGACTCGACCGGTTNCGAACGAGAGTACCCCCTGCAGTTCANCCGCTCCTGGATTCGACGGCACAGCATGTTCGAACTCAATCACGGCTGGCAGCTCAAGGAGTACCGACCGAAGTATTTCGAACAGACCGATCGCACCCGGTACATCATCTCCTTTCGACCCCGGTACCGGTTCATACGACGACTGGCCCCGCTCTTTCTCCGACGGCCGGAACGCATGGCCATCGACTGCTCGATCCGCATGCTCGAGCGGTCACTCGCCCCGGTGCTGCAGCTCAGCGGACGATCCAGCGGATCGGCTGTCCACCGCATCACCGACGTGAAGATGCACTGCCGCGAACCGATCACCGTCCGGGCCGGCCGGCTGGTCCCCCTGCATCTGGAACTGGTCGCACCGGAGCCCGGTGAACCGGAGACCGGCTTCCATCTCCGATTCTCACTGGGCAACGACACCGCGTTCGAGGGCTCCCTGAAGGGGACCGCGGAATGAGCAACGACCGATGGAGTCGCCCCGTGCTCATGCAGGCCCGACTCCCCTTCGATTAGAATGCGAATCCAGTCCGCAACGGGCGGACACGAAGGAGTTCGCAGAGGCATGCCCCCCACCCTCGCCGTCACGTTCTGGATCACNTCCATCTACGCCTTCATCGTCATCGGCGTATTCATGGGTGTGGTCACCATCGTCTACATGCTCAAGCAGAGACGATCCCCCCAGTCGTCCGTCGCCTGGCTGCTGGGCATCCTGATCTGTCCCTGGATCTCCGTCCCGCTGTTCATGTTCATGGGCGGTCGCAAGTGGCGAAAACTGGCCGAACGCAAGGGATTCCTGACCGTCAAGGAACGGGAGACCGAAGACGTTTCGGACTTCGGCGCCCAGCGCATCGAGCAGCTCATCCGCTCGTTCGGAGCGGCCGGCGCCTCGGCGGGCAATCGGATCGAGCTTCTGGGCACGGGGATCGAGATCTACGAGGAGATGATCAGGGGAATCGACGAGGCGGAGCGATCGATCTGCATCGAGACCTTCATCTTCGCCCTCGACGAGGTCGGACTGGCGATCATCGATCACCTGACCCGACGGGCCCGGGAGGGCATCGAGGTCCGACTGCTCATCGATGCCATCGGTGATTCCACTCATCCCAAGAAACTGCGCGCNACGAAGCAGCGGNAGAAATTCGCCTCGTTGCTCGAGGCCGGCGGCAAGCTGTCCTACTTCATGCCCATGCTCCACAACCCGCTTCGTGGATCGTGGAACCTCCGCAATCACCGCAAGATCGCGATCTTCGACGACACGGTGGTGATCAGCGGCGGNACGAACATCGCCGACGAGTACATCGGCCCCACCGAACTGCCGTCGAGATGGAAGGACTGCTCGATGCGCATCGAGGGACCGGGCGTCCAGACCTACCTCGACGTGTTCTGCCACGATTGGCAGTTCGCCAGTGGTGAAANCTANNAGCCANNACCCGCCTGCGAACCCCGGGAGGACGGACAGGTCGTCCAGATCGTGCCCTCCGGCCCCGACATCGACGGGGATCCGATCCACGACGCGTTCATGTCCATGACCTACCTGGCCAGAAAGCGGATCTGGATCGTCACNCCGTTCTTCGTACCCGACGAAGCGATCTGCACCGCGCTGGCCTCCGCCGCACGACGGGGAACCGACGTTCAGATCCTCGTGCCCCAGGACTCCGGAATGAAGATGGCGGACTGGGCCCGGGAGACCTACGTCCGGGAATGCCAGGAAGCCGGAGCGCGGGTGCTCCGCTACATGCCGGGCATGGTCCATGCCAAGCTGGTGCTGATGGACGACGAACTCGCGGTCATCGGCTCCGCCAACATGGACATGCGAAGCCTCTTCCTCAACTACGAGACGGCCATGATGATCTACTCGGAGACCGGCATTCGCGATATCGAGCGATGGATCACCGAACTCGCCGCCAAGTGCGAATGCCACGAACTCGAATCAGACAGCCACTACGGCACCGTCAAGGAAGGCATCGCCCGCATGTTCGGACCGCTGCTCTGAATCGGCTGCGAGGGTGATCACGGCAACGTGATGTTGTCCAGGATCGGCTGGAACTGCCAGATCGCATACTGCAGCGTCGTCGGGTCCGCTCCACCGGACGGAAACAGACTCGGCGCGTGCTGCTGCAGGTATTCGAACTTCGAATCCAGCGCCGTCCCCAACCCGGCGATCTTCTCCAGCGTCCAGCCGTCGGTGCCCAGGAACGCGAAGTCCTCGGTCGCCTCTCCCGAAAGCGTGATGTACACCTTGGAGCCNNCGAGCGGAATCGNNCCGGTGATCGGCGTCCGTTGCGTCATGATGTACGCNAGATANGAGGCCACNAGNTCGGGNCTNGCNCCCGNCTGACCGGTGGTCGGATCGGTGTTGTAGATGTTCCGCTGCGGCGTCGCCGGGCAGGGTTCGAAGCACGGGATGTTCGGCGCGTAGGGTCCGCATACGTTGTTGTCGACGACCTTGAACGGCGTCGACGGCGACGCCTGGACGCACGGCGTGCTCAACGGAGGAAAGTACCCGCCGGTCACCAGATCCATGACTTCCTGGCTCTGGAGCAGCGACTCGCCCTTGTTGTACATCTGGGGATACCCGTAGTCGTATCCGTCGGCCCCGTACACGTCCGGGCCTCCGTAGTTGGACAGGACATTGCCGAACTTCACTGCGGGCGATGCCGGCGTGACGCCCGGCAGCGAGCCGGCGTCGCCACCCAGGCAGTGCTTGATCTCCGCCAGCGAACTCCCCACGTCCTCGACGTAGCTCTGCTCGATCGAGAAGATGCCGAATCCGTCGATCGGCGGGCTCTCCGCGGCACAGAGGGCATTCATGGCGTTCATGGTGCGGATGCTCGCATCGAGCACGCAGGTCCAGACCGCTTCGGGCGGCGTCCCGCTGCATTCGGATGTGCTGCAGAGCGGGGTGCCCCACTGGTTGCAGCTGGTCCGGGAGTTGTCCGGGTGAAAGCCGATCTCGAGCGAGGGGCCGTAGGCACTGCGAAGCAGACCGATGAGGTCGACGAATTCCTGCGCGTCGGGGTGCGATTCCGGCGTCGACGTCGGCGGAATGCGAAGATGGATCTGCTCGAGAGCGGGGGCCAGCTTCTTGATCTTGGCCACGTAGGTCTGAAGGTCGGACGGCGGCGCGTACTGCGCGACCAGGACGGCGATCCAGTCGGCACCCGCGTCGAGCGAGCACCCCCCCCAACCGTCGATCACCGCCATGAGATCCTGGACGTCGACGACATGGTCCCCATTGACATCCACGGCCGAACAGTCGTCTTCGCAGGCTTCGGGACTCCACGCTGAGATCACCGCCAGCAGATCGAACACGTCGACACTGCCGCTGCCGTCCGTATCGCCGGTGCAGGGCACGCCAGCGCCGGCATCGGGTGCACCGGTGCAGAATGCGGCCGACGCCGCCAATCCCATCACCAGTCGTCTGAAATCCATCCATGATCCCCCTGCACCATGTCCACCGGAACGCCCGGGACCTCCACTGTATACGCAGGTCGCACCATCCCAAACTCCTTTCCCCGATTAACGTCACAACGGTCATTCCCAACCGCCCTGACACGGCGTGGCAGGCAGTCATGCCGCGCAATCAAACCNNTCNANCGTCCGACNCGCGGCCACACCATCGTCCGGCANCGATATGATCACGGTTCTCGACACGCCNTNTCCAGACACCACCNCACCANCCAAGGATCCTCACGATGCCCNACACCGCCGCTCCCAGCGCCATGACCCTCGTCGCCCCGACCCGCTTCATGATCGACTACGCCATGATGCTGGTCCACGACATCGACGAATCCCGTTGGTCCGATCGATGCGGNAGCACGATCAATCATCCCGCCTTCGTGCTNGGACACACCGCGTACTACGCGGGCGTCTGCATGCAGATGCTNGGGAGCGACATCGAATTGACGGACACGGACGAGGCCCGCTACCGGCACGGCGTGGAATGCACCGACGATGCCGGCTCGTACCCGGACAAGGCNACCTCGATCGCCACCTTCACCGAACGGCTCACCGCCGCCGCGNACTTCATGGAATCGCTGGACGAATCCGCGTTCNCCGCCTCCAGNTCGGAAACCTTCTTTGCGGANCGATTCCCGACCATGGGCGGCGTGGCCACCTTCATGTTCATCGGCCACATCATGTTCCACATGGGTCAGATCAGCGCCTGGCGACGGGTCGCCGGCATGGGACCCGCTTCCTGAAGCGGCTCAGCTCGGCAGAGAATCGCGGATGGCTCGGATCGTCGCCGGCGTGGTGCCGCAGCATCCACCGACGATGCCGGCTCCCGCCTCGATCCAGTCCTGGACGTGCGATGCGTAGATGCCCGGCTCGATGGCATCGGTGTTGATCCACCCGACTTCGTCGTCCGGATACCCCACGTTGCCGCAGGCGGCCACCGGCGTGCCGTCATCCACGATCGAACGCAGGTGCCGCACCTGATCCGCCATGAGCGTGGCCGCAATGCAGTTGATGCCGACGAAACGCGGCGATCCCAGTTCGGGCACCACCTCCGTCAATGGAGTGCCGTCCATCAGCACCCCCGGCTCCCCGGGAGCGAGGCAGAAGCTGATCGCCCAGTTGCCCGNTGCACACNCCTCGGCGGCCGCGGCCGCCGCCAGCGACTCGTGGGCCGATGACATCGTCTGCACGAGCACGAGATCGACTCCGGCCTCGACCAACTGTTCGATCAACTNCGTGTGCTCGCGACGGCAGGCATCCGCATCGGGCGCGAGATCCGGGGTGTAGCAGTCCTCCAGCGGCGCGACACTACCGAGCACCATGGCCTCCGGATTGATCGCATCGCGGGCTGCCGCTGCGATCGCCACTGCGTCCCGGGTCAGCGACTCGGCCCGGTCACCGAAGCCCTCCTTGGCCAGAGACCGTCGATGCGTCCGAAACGTATTGGTCGTGACCGCCTCCGCCCCGGACTCCAGATAGTCGCGATGCACCGCCTCGAGGATCTCCGGCGCCTCGAGCATCGCCCGCGCCGACCACAGCGGCAAACCGACGTCGACTCCACGCCGATCAAGTTCGGTGCCGGTGGCACCATCGAGCAGCAGCACGGTGTGTTCATCGTGATTCATGAACGGATGGTACCCGTTGATGCTGCGGGCAGAAGCGTNCTGTCACACTCCGGCCGGCAGTTCGATGCCCATGTCGATGAGCTGCCGCTCGGCCTGCGGTGCCCATCCTCGGTTCGCCGCGGGCGACGCCGGGCTCGGGTGCAGGATGGTTCCGACCTCCACATCCGGCAGCACCGCCTGGATCCGCTTCGTCGCGAACGCACCGACTCCGACCACCCGACCTGGCTCCAGATAGTCGACCAGATCCTTCAACGCGCGGTCGCAGGNTGCAAACAACGCGTCACGCTCCTCGACGGGCAGCTTGTCCGGCGTGCGGTTGCGTCCTCCCTCCTCGAGGAAGGCGAGTGGACAGTAGTTCCAGATGAAGAACTGCCGGAAGAACTCGTCCGCAGTCGGATACCGCTCCGCGGCCCAGCCCCACAGNCGCCGGCCGCTGACCTCGCTGCGCTGACAGTCGAGCCCGAGGATCGGGCGTTTGGGATGCTCGATGGCGGGCTTGCGAATCTCGGCATCGATGCCGAGGTACTCGCGAACCGCGTTCACCTCTCCGAAGGGAATGCCGGTCTGTGCCATGCCCCACGGACCCGGGTTCATCCCGAGCAGCAGCACATCGATGCCGGGAGACGCCCACCGATCCAGGTACTGCTCGACCGCCGATGACGCATAGTCGAGGGGGTTGTAGACGAAGGCCGTGGGNGGCTCGAACCGCAGNCGATCCACGTCCTTGCNGAGTNGGCGGCTGATCCGGATCGCATCCATGCCCCGACTCTACCGCCCCGTCCTNCGNCCGCANGCTCACCACAGCGAAAATATCTGCCGATAAAGACCGATCACATACCGCTCCGAAATCGCGAATCACGGATTTCAGGCCCTGCAGGCTTCTCCTGAATCGGGACGCGCCGATCTTTTGCCTCGATTGCCGGCACGCTTGGAGTAGAATGGGGGAAGTTCGATGGGAATCAGAAGGCGTCATCCCGTATCCCGCTTCATCGCGCTGCTCACCGCCGCGGTGATGCCCCTGTGCTGCTGCATCGTCAGCACCGCCGCGGGCACTTCCTGCTGCACNTCCGTCGAGATCGTNCAGGCCCCGTCCTGCTGCAGCACCTCGTGTTGTCAGGAGGCGGCTCCGGAGGAGCCCGTCGACCAGTCCTGCGACGACTCGCTGTGCTCCTGCTGCCTGAAGGCACCGGCAACCGCAACGAACTGGACACCACCGGTCGACACCATCGGCACCCCGCTGTCCGCATTCGACATTGCGCAGCGGATGGCTCCTGCAACGACAGGAGTCCTCCGGGATCGGTGCGAAGGGAACGACCCCCCACCGAAACCCCGCGATCCCGACCGGCTCCGGGGCCATGTCATCCTGCAGGTCTGANTTCCGTCATCGCACCTGACGCACCGGCGTGTCGTACNCGCCGGNGCCNTGTCGTNTCGATCGATTGGAANCAGAACCATGCATGCACCATTCACGGGATGCGTCCTGCGCACCCGCATACTCCGAACCATCCTTCTCGCTTCGCTGCTGTCAGCCTCCGGCTGCGCCGGCCTCGACGCGACCCATGAGCTGCAGGCGGCCGCGGACACGTCACGTCGCGTCGGCGGCAGCATCGGACCGGCCGAGGCCTGGGCCCTTCCGGTCGAAGGCGAAAGTCCCGTCTGGGACGGCACCGCCCCGCTCGGCTACGACGACGCCGTGGCGGTCGCCCTGCAGGGCAGTCCCGCCATCCGCAGATCCCTCGCCGTCATCGTGGAACGCCGTGCCCGATACGTGCAGCAGGGTCTGCCGCCGAATCCAACCGTCGGATTCGGAGTNGGCATCGCCATCGACGGACTCGCCGGCGCGCCCATGATGGTGCAGGGCCTGCAGATGCTCAGCTGGCTGTGGAAGAACCCGCATCGGGTCGCCGCCGCCGAAGCGGAACTCCGCGGCGCCGTCTACGACGCGGCATTCGAATGCGTCGACGTGGCGATGCGCACACGGGTCCAGTTGGCCGCCGTGCTCGCCGCCCAGGAACTGCTGGAGTACGACCGGCAGTACGTGGAGATCACCCAGCGGACCATGGAACTCGTGCAGGCACAGGTCGAAGCCGGCGAACTTCCCGAACTCGAACTCGACCGGGCACGGCTGGAGCATCAGGAAGCGATCGAGGCGCTGATTGCCAGCGACTACGCGATCGAGACATCCAAACTCGAACTGCTGGCGACGATGGGACGACCGACCGCGTCCACCGACTGGATTGCGGTCGGCGCACTTCCTCCGACCTGGACGATCCCGAGCAACGAGCAGACCCTCCTCGAAATGGCAGCCGAGGGCAGACTCGATGTCGCATCCGCCCGCCAGACGATTCTCGCCCTGCAGGCCGAACTCGGACTTGCCGAGACGAAGCACTTCCCGGAGATCGGTGTGGGCGTCGAGTACAGACGAAACGCCTCGGGCCGCAAATCGATCGTNCCGGGCATGAGCATCACGATCCCGGTGCTCGACAACGGCGATCCGGCCGTCGCCATCCAGTCCGCCCGCATCGATGCCGCGATGCTGACGCTGCTGGAGACGCTCGAATCGGCCCAGCAGGACGTCCTGACCGGACTCACCCGATACCGGGATGCACGGGACCGGACCACAGTGGTCCGCAGAGACCAGCTCAGCAACGCCATCGCCGCGCAGGAGCGCAGCGACGCCGCCTATCGCGAAGGCGTCGTGGATCTCAACACGCTCCTGATGACGCAGCGACGTCGGATCGCCGTGGAACGGAATCTGGTGACGCTGGAACTGTCGACCATGCAGGCGATGTGCGAACTGCGCCAGGCGGTCGGCGGCAGCTTCGACCNGCAGCTCGATGTCGTCGAACCGATCGAGATCGAGGCCCGGTCCCACGACATCGAACAGGAGGATGCATCATGAACATCGATGAACGCATTCCCATGCCCCCCCGCCGCTGGATGACCCGACTCGGCCTTCCGGTGCTCGTGATCGGTGCGGCCACCGGCCTGCTGCTGGGCACCATGTGGTCCAGCATCGCACCGGCTCGCTCCGTCCCGGTCGCTTCCGCGATCGTCCGTGACGTGGATGCGCCGATCGAACCGGTCTCCGATTCCGCCGGAACGGCGGACGCACTCGTCCAAGCGCCTGGCTGGGTGGAACCGGACCCGTTCGGGGTCTACGCCGGCGCCCTCGTCGAAGGCGTCGTCAAGGACGTGCTCGTGCTCGAAGGCGATTCGGTCACCGCCGGACAGCCCGTGGCCACGCTCGTGGACGACGAGGCTCGCATCGCCGTGNAGCGGGCGAAGGCCAACGTTCTGCACCTGCAGGCGNAACTGCTGATGACCGAAGCCGAGCGGGACCAGGTGCCGGTCCGCATCACTGCGGCCCGGACCCGNGTCGCGGAACTCGTGGACGAGATCGACCGCAAGGAACCACTNGTCGAGCAGGGTGCGGTCGCCGCCGGCCCGGTCGAGCGGCTGAAGATCCGTCTTGAATCCGCGAGGGCGGAAGTGAAGCGGCTCGAACTCGAGCAGAATCGTCTCGATGCCTCGGTCATGGATCAGCAGGCCCATCTCGCCGTCGGCGAAGCCGAACGCGACGACGCGCTGCTTCGACTNGAACGCATGACCGTCCGAAGCCCGATCGACGGGGTGGTCATCGAACGCCTCATTTCCCCCGGCAGCGTGATNCGGTTCGGTAACGGCGAGCACTCCTCCCACGTGGTCCACATCTACCGGCCGGACAAACTGCAGGTCCGTGCCGATGTGCCACTGGCCAGCGCTGCNCTGGTNGGAATCGGNCAGCAGGCCGAAGTCGTCGTCGACCTCCTTCCCGATCAAATCTTCAAGGGCGAGATCACCCGCTTCGTGCACCGGGCGGACCTCTCGAAGAACACGGTCGAAGCGAAGGTCCGCATCATNGATCCGTCCCCGCTGCTCAAGCCCGACATGCTGGCACGGGTNCGGATCCTGCCCGCCACCACACCCGGCACCGAAGCGGGCATGCAGCGGCTGCCGCGCACCTTCGTGCCGGCGGATGCGGTCGTGAACGACATCGTCTGGGTCATCCAGGACGATGACGACGGGACGGGCATCGCCCGTCGCCNGAGCGTCCGACTCGGAACNGTCGAACACGACGGCTGGGTCGAACTCNTCGAAGGNGTNCNGGCNGGCGAACTGGTCATTCTGGATTCCGAAGGACTNCGGGACGGNGATCGCGTCNCCGNCNCGGGAGGTGNNCNATGANCNNCNCCTTCATCCGCTGCCGGNNNCTGACCCGCATCTACACCCGNGGCACGGANCGCATCACGCCGCTCGATGCCCTNGATCTCGACATCGATCGAGGTCGGTTTGTGGCCCTGATGGGCCCGTCGGGATCGGGCAAGACCACCCTGCTGAACCTGCTGGCCGGCATCGATTCNCCCACCGAAGGNGAACTGCATGTCGGCGACACCGCCGTGCACGCCCTGTCCCGCAGTCGGCTCGCCGCCTGGCGTGCCGATCACGTCGGGTACATCTTCCAGCTGTACAACCTCGTGCCCGTGCTGACGGCCTATGAGAACGTCGAGCTTCCGCTGCTGCTGCAGTCCATCTCGCGTTCGGAACGTCATCAGCGAGTCTGCGCCGCCCTCGAATCGGTCGGCATCGCCGACCGACACCGTCACTATCCGAGGCAGCTCTCGGGCGGACAGGAGCAGCGGGTGGCCATCGCCCGTGCGATCGTCACCGAACCCGATCTCCTGCTGTGCGACGAGCCGACGGGCGATCTGGACCGCGAGACCGCCACCTCGATCATGGAACTGCTCCAGCGGCTCAACCNCGACGAGGGACGCACCATCGTCATGGTGACGCACGATCCGGCGACGACCCGCTGGGCCGACACACTGCTCCATCTCGAGAAGGGGCGACTGCTCGAACACGAGGAGGTCCCGGCATGAGCCGACTCCTCCGACTGGTTCCCGTCGTCTTCCGCACCATCCGGCGCAGTCCGATCCGCAGCGGTCTGACGATCACCGGCATCGCCATGGCCATGTACCTTTTCACCGGGGTCGAAGCCATGCGCAGCGGGGTCAACGAGGCGACGGAGGCNGGCGCGGGCGATTCGGTCCTCGTGGTCTACCGCGAGAACCGGTACTGCCCGTTCACCAGCCGCCTCCCCCAGTGGTATNCGGATCGCATCGAGCGCATCGACGGNGTCCGGGCCGCCGTGCCGATGCAGGTCCTCGTCTCCAACTGCCGTGCCTCGCTGGATGTGGTGACCNTCCGCGGCGTNCCGGACGACAAGCTCGAGGACTCGCTGGATTCGCAGACCGTCATCACGGCCGGTTCGACCGACGACTGGANNCGGCGTGGCGACGCGGCCGTGATCGGCAGCGCCCTCGCCGCCCGACGCGGCATCCGCGTCGGCGATCTCTTCAGCGCCGCCGGNATCTCCGTCTACGTGGCCGGNATCCTCGAGAGCGNNGAGATGCAGGAACGGAACTCCGCNTGGGTCCACCTNCCCTTCCTGCAGGAGGCGATGCGCCGTGGGGGCACCGGCGGATTCGTGACCCAGTTCAACGTGCATGTCGACGATCCGACCCGGATGGACGACATCGCCGCCCGGATCGACGACACCTTCCGGCACGACGAACGCCCGACGTCCACCTCGCCGGAGAAGGCGTTCGTGGGACGGGCCGCCCGGGACATCGTCGGCATCGCCAACTTCGCCGGGATCCTCGGCTGGGGAGCGCTCGCCGCGGTCTTCGCGCTGATCGCTAACGCGATCATGCTCGCCATGCGCGACCGGATCCGGGACCACGCGATCATGCAGACCCTCGGATGGACCAGTCCCCTGATCGGCTGGATGGTGCTCGTCGAGGGTGCATTGCTGGGACTCTTCGGCGGTGTCCTCGGCGCGTTCGGCGCGTGGTTGACCATCCAGTACGGCCGGTTCGCGATGACGATGGAAGGTACCAGCATCGAGATCTCGACCAGTGTGTGGACCGCGATCATCGGCACGGGCCTGGCTCTGGGCCTGGGCATCCTCGCCGGCGTCGCACCGGCAGTGCGGCTGTCCCGTCGCAGCATCGCCTCGAGCTTCGGAGCCNTCTGACCATGCGCATCCTTCCCTTCGAATACGCAGTGCGGAATCTGGGACGCAGTCCCGGCCGTCTCGTGCTGACCGTCGGCGGCAGCATGCTCGTGGTCCTCCTGGTGCTCACCGCGTCGGGATTCATAAACGGCATGCAGACCGCGTTCGCCACCAGCGGCCGTGCCGCCAACGTCATCCTCATGGGGAGCGGATCGGAGGAGAGCATTGAACGGAGCGAAGTGCCGATGCGCACCGCGGGCATCGTCGCCGCGAGCGTGCCCGGCATCGCCAATCGCGCCGGTCTGGATGGTGTGTCGCCCGAAGCCCACGTGATGATCCCGGTCGAGGGACTCGGGAGACAGAGCGCGCTGACCGTGATTCGAGGCATCGAGCCGGCCGCATTCATGGTGCACGACGAGGTCCGGGTGANCGCCGGAAGACCGCCGCGTTCCGGCGGCAACGAACTGCTCGCGGGCTCGCTGATCGCACGCGGGATGGGCTTCGATCCCCCCGAATCGGCGATCGGCACCGTGCTCGGAATCGATGACGAGGACTACGAGATCGTCGGGATCCTCGAAGCCGGAGGCGGCGTCGCCGAAGGCGAGCTCTGGACCTCCCTGACGGATCTGATGGCGACCAGCCAGCGTGACACGATCTCCTGCGTCGTGGTCTCCCGGGACGGCGCAACCTTCGAGGATCTCGAAGCGTTCGCCACCATGCGGCTGGATCTCGAACTCATTGCGATGTCGGAGAGGGACTACTACTCGAAACTGGCTGCCTTCTTCCGCCCCATCGCCGTCATGGTGCTGGTCACCGCGACGCTGATCGCGATCGGCGCCGTACTGGGCGGACTCAATACGACCTACGCCGCCTTCGCGAGCCGCGTCCGCGAGATCGGAACGCTGCAGACCCTGGGCTACCCGCGTTCGGCGATCGCCCTGAGCCTCGTGCAGGAATCGCTGCTCGCGGCAGCGATCGGNACCCTCGCGGCATGCGGCCTGGCCCTGTGGGTGTTCGACGAACTCGTCGTGCAGTCCTCGATGGGTGCATTCGGACTGCGCATCGACGCCACCGTCATGGCCTGGGGACTCTTCGCCGGACTCGTACTCGGCATCATCGGATCGCTGCTGCCTGCGTGGCGCTGCCTGAGACTTCCAATTGCCGAATCACTCAAGGCCGGTGAGTGATTCATCGTTAGACTGACCAAGGAGATTGATCATGCTTCGACTGACCACCACCATCGTGCTCGCCGCGGCCCTGCTCGGTTGCGACNCCAAGACCACCGAGCAGAATGCGCCTTCGAACGACCCGACGACCACGCAGNCACCCACCGGCATCCCGGCGGAGACCTATCTGACGGAGCGTCCCGCCGACGTGCTCGATCTGGTNGAGATCAAGAAAAGCGCCAAGGCCGGCGATACCGTCGTCTTCCTGGCCCGCGTCGGCGGCCGCGTCAAGCCGTTCGCCGAGAAGCAGGCGATCTTCGTNGCGGCGGATCCCTCACTGAAATCCTGTGAACTGATGAGCACCGAGGACTACTGCACCATGCCCTGGGACTACTGCTGCACGAGCAGGGAGGACCTGAAGAGGGGAACGGCGACGATCCGAATTCTCGGAGACGACGGACGTCCGGTTGCAACCTCCGCCCAGGGGGCCGGTGGCCTGGAGCCCCTGAAGTTCATCGTGGTCGCAGGCACCGTCAGCGATCGGAACGACGAGGGACTGTTCGTGGTGGATGCCGATCGCATCTGGGTCGGGGGCAAGCCGACCTACGAGGAACCCCGCAAGGGCAGCACCTGATCAGCAACCCAGACAGCGGACGACCTCGAAGATGGCCCGCTCCTGGCCGGGCTCGCTCTTGGCGTGGTCGATGAGGCAGCGGATGGCCTTCCCGGTGTCCGGGATCGCGTATCTGGCGGCCATCGCCTCGAGGTACTCGATCTGATAGGACTTGAGTTCGATTTCGATCGTGTGGCGATCCTGCGGCATCGTGCGGTCCTCCTTGCGCCGGACGGTTCCACTGTACATCAGTCGAGATGCACGTAGGATGCGGTCATGACGACGATCTCGCTTCTCACCGGTCTCCTTCTCGTCATGCCACCCCCTGCCTCCCCCCCGATCGAATCCGATCCGCGGTGGCTGGTGTACGAAGGCGATTCCGACACCAACCCCGGAAACGGGCGACGCATCGTGCTCGTCGCCGGCGACGAGGAGTACCGCTCGGAGGAGGGACTTCCCATGCTGGGGCGACTGCTGGCCGGCCACGGCTATGAGGCCGTCGTCCTGTTCAGCCAGGATCCCGAGACCGGCGAGATCGATCCCGAGAACCTGTCGCACATCCCGGGGTTGCACCTGATCGACGACGCCGACGTGCTGGTGCTGCAGTTGCGATTCCGCGAACTGCCCGACGAGGACATGAAGCACATCGTGGATCAC
>PAAB01000030.1 GCA_002591705.1 Phycisphaerae bacterium | reverse complement strand
CGATGCACCTCGGATCGTCCAGTACGACGAGCTCGATGCCGTTGGACCGCATCCAGTCCTCGGCGCCCATGAATGTCTCGTGTTCACCGACGATCACGCGTGGTATCCGATACAGCACGGCTGCGCCGCTGCACATGGGGCAGGGGCTGAGGGTCGACACCATCGTGCACCGTGACCAGTCGCGACGCCGTCCGGCATTGCGAATGCAGGACATTTCGGCGTGCAGGATCGGATCACCGGACTGGACCCGTTCGTTGTGACCACGTGCGACGATGTCTCCCCGCTCGTCGACGAGCACCGCGCCGATGGGGATGCCGCCCTCGCTCCACGACTTCTCCGCCTGCTCGAGGGCAGCCGTCATCCAGTCGTGAAACCGATCGGGACCGTCGGGAAGCGTCATTCGCCCTTGGTTTCGGTGTCGACCTGCGCCGAGGCATCGGCCGGAAGCGAGTGTTCGACGGCCGCGATGTCCGTTTCGTGGAAACGCCATCGCCGGTGTCCGACCACCTCCCACTNCTGGAACGGTTTCGACTTGAGATTGACCGTGTAGAGGATCGGTTCACCACGGTCACGGGGAACGGAGAGGTCGACATCCGCGTCGAATCCCCGGACCCGGACCGATCGGATCGCGATGGCCGGTTGTCCGTCTGCGGCACGGCGACTGCCTTCGATCTTCTTCTCGATCTTCAGGTAGGTCCCTTCGGAACTTTCACGCGGAAGCGTGAACGCAAGGGGATCCTCCGAAACGGTTCCGGTTTCCATCCCACGTCCCCATTCGAGGGCCGTCACCATGATGGTGGGGACCGGTTCGAACGA
This sequence comes from Phycisphaerae bacterium, assembly GCA_002591705.1. Next base: position 26,399 of record PAAB01000030.1, on the reverse strand, counting down.
CGTGTGGGTCAGCCCCGAGGTCTTCTCGACGGGTGGGTAGCTTGAGTACGGTGCGCATCCTGCGACAAGTGCGCACGCGACGGGAACGATGATCCAGCGCATGGCTCGGCCTCCTGGTGGTGAAACCAGTGTACCAGTGCGACGCAGGTGTTGTTCAGCGTGCGGGAGACGATTCCCACCGGGTGGCGAGACCGTGCTCGATGCCCAGCAGATCGAGCAGTCGACCCACCATGAAGTCGACCATCTCTTCGATGGAACCGGGTCGCATGTAGAACCCCGGCGACAGCGGTGCGATCACCGCACCGGCCTGGAGCAGTCGTTCCATGTTCATCAACTCGATCCGGCCCAGGGGGGTCTCGCGGTGGGCAATCACCAGTNTGCGACCCTCCTTGAGGGTCACGGACGCGGCCCGGTGCACGAGGCTGTTCGTCATCCCGGCGGCCAGGGCTCCCATCGTGTTGCTGGAACAGGGCACGATCACCATTCCGTCGTGGAGGAATGATCCGGAAGCGATGTTGGCTCCCATGTCGTTGTCGTTGTGGACCGTGACCAGGTGGGCCCCGTCGGGTCCGGCCAGGGCTTCCGCGTCGCACTTCTTGATGTCCGCTTCGTCGAAGAGCAGGCGGCGACCGAGCGCCGAGACCGAGACATGGGCTTCGATGCCGCATTCGGTCAGCATCCGGATCAGTCTCAGGGCGTACGGTGCTCCCGATGCTCCGGTGATTCCAACGACGATCTTTCCGTGCTTCATGGTCGGCTCCCGCACGATCAGGCGGCGGGCTTCCCTTCCTCGAGCCGTTGGGTGACCGAACCCGGGTCCGGCTCCCGCAGCAGGACGAGGTCGCCCATCTCGAGGCCCTCCTCGATCNCCACGTAGAGTTCGGACGAGTTGCCGACCACCACCGGATGCTGCTTGTACCCGCTTCCTTCGCGCAGCCACACGAAGGGCTGCATGTTCTCACGACCGACGGCGTGCACCGGAACGTACAGCACATCCTCGACCCGATCGATGAAGATCCGTCCACGGCACCGCATGGAAGGCTTGAGACCGAGTCCGTCCTCTCCGTGCAGCTGGACCGTCACCGTGTAGTCCCGGCGGTTCGGATCCCTCCATCCACCGTCCTGGGCGAGCACACCCACCTGGAGCACCTCGCCGTCGAGCACGGTATCGGGTGTGGCGTCGGGGACGACGGTGACCCGCTGTCCGGGTTGGATGTATCCGCTCAACGCCTCGTTGACCGAGAGTTCGGCCGCCATGTTGGTGTTGTCGGGAAGAATGAAGAGCAGTTCGTTGCGGCTGACCTTGGTGCCGACCCGCATCGGCTTGTCCTCCCGCCATTCCTCGACACTCGACCCGTAGACCACCAGTCCCGGTCCGGGGGCGAAGACCNCGCAGAAGCTCTTCTGCTCGTTGTACTTCTCGAGCCGCTTCTGACGGTTGGCGTAGCCCTCTTCGTGGGCGACCACATTGCTCTTGTTGCTGTTGACACTGGCCTCCTCGCGACGCACGACGCGGTCGTACTCCTCCTCGGCCATGTCCAGGTTGCTCTGNTTGGTCTGCTGGTCCTTCTTGAAGGTGTAGTTCTCGTACACCTGCTCGGCAAGCACCGCCTGCTCGAGGGTGGCCTTCGCCCGGATCATGGAGATCTCGTCCTGATCCAGCTCGTTCTGGCTGATGAACTCCCTCTCCTTCAGCTCCAGCGACTTCTTGTACTTCTCCTGGAGACGTGCGTAGTCCTTGGTGGCGGTCTCGAGGTTGAGCTGCAGCGTCTTCCGCCGGCTGACCACGTCGCCGAACTGCCACGCCTCCAGATCGAGTCGGGCGAGATCGATCTTGAGTTGGGCCTGGGAGACGTTGGTGTCNCGCCGCTTCTCGGCGATCTCGAGGTTGGAGACGGCGTTCTCCAGCTGGTTCTTGGCGAGNGTCAGCTTCTCCTCGGCGTCCTCGATGTACTTCTTGACCGTGTTGTCGTCGAGGCGAAGCAGCAGTTCNCCGGTTTCGACGTTCGANCCTTCCGGAATCAGCCACATGATGGTGGACGTTCCTTCGAGTTCGTTGCGGATCTCGACGATGTCGAGCGAGGCCAGATCCCCGGAACTGGGGATCGAGATGTCGAATCCCCCCTGCTCGACCGTGAAGAGATCCACCTCCGTGACGACGTTGACGGACGTGGTGCCGCCGGAGAGCATCCAGGCGACCGTGAAGACCATGGCGCCGCCCGCGGCGAGTGCGACCATGGTCGTGCTGCTGACGGCGGCTCTGGTTCGGTGGAATCGGTTCATGTTCATATCTTGGGGTCGTCGGATACCAGGTTCTGATAGGGGACGAGTCTCATACCGGGGAGGAGTTCCAGTGTTCCATCGGCATGAACGCGTAATTGTCCGCTGTCATTGAGGTATTTCAATATGGAAAGTTGAAGATCTCGGAAAGCCGCATCACGGCCGTCCTGGGCCTGAATTAACTGCTGAATCGACTGCAGCGAGCTCAGGACGGAGACCCGGTCGGGATCGGCTTCGATCGACTCCATGCCCANCTCGGCGATTTCGACGTTTCGACGCTGCATATCGAGGGCGAAGAGGTTGGCGTCGATGTCCCGGACCGCGGAGCGGACATCGATCACCAGGGTGTCCCGGAAGAGGACGAAGGCCCGTTGGGCCCGTTCCAGATTGATCTGGGCCTGCCGAACCCGCAGCTTCTCGATCTCCCGGTCCAGCGGCAGCCCCAGTCGCAGGCTGGCGTTGTAGCCCACGTCCTCGAAATCCGGGTCGATGCCGTCCCAGTCGGAGTCACCCCGGCCGTCGATGGCGGCCTGGAGTTCCAGGTTCAGATCCGGGAGCAGTCCATTCTCCGCGTTGCGGATNGCCCGCTGGCTGTCCACCAGCCGGTCCCGTTCCGTCTGCAGATCCAGGCGGTTGGTGAGGGCCGTGGTGACGGCCTGATCCATGCTGACCTTCGGAACCTCCAGGGCCAGTGCGTCCTCGCTGATGACCACGGATTGTCCGATGTCCATGCCGATGAGCCGCTTGAACCGGTCGACCGAGAGCCGGTAGGACTCCCANTGTCTGGCCAGCTTCGCCTTCTCGCTCAGGGCCGAGTTCTCGGCCTCGGCNGTCTGGTAGAAGTTCGCCCGACCCGCGTCGTACAGCGCACGCTGACGGGCGGTGAGCTTGTCGTAGTACTCGATTCCCTGCTGCGTGTGCAGGACCCGACGTCGTTCGACCTGGAGGTTGAGGAAGTCGGTCGTGAGCCGAACGAGGAAGTCGCGGCGGAAGTCCTCGAACCGCCGAGCGGCGTAGACGAGATTCCGTTCGGCCTGGATCAGCGACTCCTGTGCGATGGGACCGGATCCCCGAAGGAAGGGGATCGACGCTCCCAGGACGAACTGGCTGGTGAGTCGACTCGGGTCCTCTCCCTGNGTGACTTCCTGATGCAGGAAGTCCGAGAAGCTCGCCAGGTATCGGGCCGACACCTCGCCGCCGTAGGGAAGTTTCTGCGTCACGCCCCATTCGTTGACCACGCTCAACGACGTGGTGTAGAACCCGTTGTCCGGGTCCGCGACGACCGACGTGTTNAGGTTGTCGAAGAACCGGGGCACCCACCGGTGCTGTTCGATGAGCAGGCTCAGACAGGAGAGGATGTACTCCTCCTGTGCGAACTGGAATTCACGGGCGTTCTCGAAGGCGAACAGCAGCGACTCCTGCAGCCCGAGCTTCAGTGCATCCTTCTCCTGNTCCTGGTACGCCTGAAGACGACCCAGCACCTCCTCGGCGTCGGTTGCGGAGGTGGTGAGGTATTCCATCTCGCTGGCGGGGGGATTGACGGTGGGTGGATTCTTGTCGTCGAGCATCTCCTCGTCGACGGAGATGTGGCCCCATGCGTCGACGACCGGAGCCGGTGCCCCCTCGGGACCGAGTTCTCCACTGGCCTCGCTGAGCAGATCGTCGACCCGGTTGTCGATGGTGTCGAAGCCGGCGTAGCACCCGCCGACCGTGCATGCGGCCAGGGCCGCCAGGGCGGGTCGGGTCGTTCGTCGGAGGCGGGATGTTCTACGCTGCATGCTCATGAATATCGGCCTGAAGTCCGCACCGAGTCCGGTGCGGACCGATCATTCTAGGAGGGGACGGTGCCCATCCCGGTGGATGCCCGGTTCTCGGGTGAAATTGAACCTGAAGGACCTTTCAGAGGGGTTGAAGGCCCGATTGATACACTTGNAACCATGCCNACGGCTCACCACGATTTCCCGAACCTGACCATTCTCGACCATCCGGTGATTCAGGACCGATTGACCAGGATTCGTGATGAATCCACTCCGCCGCAACGCTTCCGTCGCCTGCTCGATGAAATCGCCGGATTGATGACCTTCCGCGTCTGCCGCGATCTGNCGGTGGTCGAGGTGGAGGTCACGACTCCGCTGGAGTCGATGATGGGGCATCGTCTCAAGCACCCGATCACGCTGGTCCCCATCCTGCGGGCCGGCATCGGCATGACCGACGGAATCCTCTCCATGCTTCCGGAGGCCCGGGTCGGTCATCTCGGCGTCTACCGCGACGAAGAGACCAGCCAGCCGGTCCCCTACTACCAGAAGATGCCGCCCGACATCGCCGACGGCCCCGTACTGGTGGTCGATCCCATGCTGGCCACCGGTGGGTCGGCCGTCTTCGCGTTGGATCGCATGAAGGAACTTGGTTGCACCAACATCCGCCTGATCTGTCTCGTGGCGGCTCCCGAGGGTGTTCAGCGTCTGCTTGATGTGCACTCCGACGTTCCGATCTACACCGCATCGCTCGATCGCTGTCTCGATGAACACAACTACATCCGACCCGGACTCGGAGATGCCGGAGACCGCATCTTCGGGACGCAGTAGGATCGCGCGACACCTTCTGGTACAACAGCACGATGGCCGAATCAGGACCACATCTCTTCGAGGAAGACACCACCCCCGTGGTCGAGGGGGGGCCCGCGTTCCGGGCCGACGCGCCGGACACCCGTCTCTACACCGGAGACTGCCGTGAAGTGCTCCGATCCCTTCCGGAATCCGGAACGGTCGATCTCGTCTTCGCGGATCCGCCGTTCAACTGGGACGTGAACTACGGTGCGTGGGACGATTCCATGCCCCGCGAAGCCTACGAGCAGTTCACCAAGGAGTGGCTCGACGCCTGCATCGATGTCCTGTCCCCCGCGGGAAGTCTCTGGGTCAACATTCCCGACGACACCGCCGCCGAGATCGTCGTGCATCTGAAGTCGCGTGGACTGACCATGGTGAACTGGTGCATCTGGCACTTCCGGTTCGGCCAGTGCCGTCACAGCGGATTCATCACGTCCAAGGTCCATGCTCTCTACTTCTGCAAGGATCCGGACAACCGAATCTGGAATCCGGACACCATCCTCGAGCAGTCCGATCGGGCCAGCATCTACGGGGATGCCCGCACGATGGCGAAGGACACCAACAAGGGGATGCGGGTTCCGATGGACGTCTGGTACGGGAAGTACTGGGGGCGGATCCAGGGCAACAACAAGGAACGCCGCCACAACCACCAGAACCAGATTCCCGAGGTCTACCTGGAACGCGTCATCCAGTCCTGCTCCAACGAGGGTTCGCTGGTGCTCGATCCCTTCACGGGCAGCGGAACCACCTGCACGGTCGCCCGGGCGCTCGGTCGTCGGTCCATCGGCATCGAATACTCTCCCGAGAATGCGGCCAGTGCCTGGGAGCGGATCCACGACATCGGCATGGTGCGCAAGGGGGAGGGCATCGGGCAGTCCTCGGCGATCTTCAAGTCCCGTGGCGGCGGCAGTTCCACGTGAACGGAAACCGCGTCGACCTCAACGATCATCGGGCGGCAGCCGATCTCTTCACGTCTGCGGCGGATGCCATGCTCGGTGCCGCACACCGCAGTGGACCGATCGTAGAGCTCCCCGACCACGGTCGACTGCTGATCAGCGGTGACCTGCACGATCATCTGGATCACTGGTATCGGATCCTGCATCTGGCCCGGCTCGAGGAATCGACCGACAACCATGTCATCCTCCAGGAGCTGATCCACGGTGATCGGCTGCTCAACGGAATGGACTTCTCCTACCGGATGCTGGCCCGGGTCGCGGANGTNGTNCTCGCCTTNCCCGANCAGGTGCACGTNATGCTNGGCAACCANGANCTTGCNCAGCTCACCCGTCGTGCCGTNAGCAAGGGAGCGGGAAACAGCGTGGCGTTCTTNCAGGATGCNGTGGACTGGGTCTACGGNGANGANGCACNNNNGGTCACNGAGGCCATNGATGCNTTCATCNCGGCGATGCCGCTGGCCGTNCGNACCAGACGGGGCNTGTTGTGCAGTCATTCGCTTCCGGCNGCCGANCGCATGGNNGCATTCGAACCNGAGATCCTNGANCGNCCCCTNTCNCCNGCNGACTACGAAGGNTCCGGNTCCTCGATCTACNTGCTGACNTGGGGNCGNAGGCACNAGGANGANCAGCTCGACNTGCTGGCNCGGCGNTGGAACGTCANNACNTTCTGCATCGGACACCAGTCNGTTCCCGAGGGGATCCGGCAGGANGGTCCTCGTCTGATCGTGGTCAACAGNGATCGGGCCAACGGNGTGGTGATCGANTGGGANCTCGNGTCCGANCCCNGNCCNCAGGNNCTGCTCGAATCCGCGGTTCGACTGCATTCGATCACNNCNGCGGACGGACGTGCNTCGTGANCGGANCGCTGCTNGCCATCGAATGTTCNCAACGCACCGGGGGNGTNGCNCTGNNCGACGGNACCGGNCANGTNCGTGTCGAACGGTTCGAACCGGNTGTCTCGACACGGCGACGTGCTGCTTCCGACCATCGACCGGATGTGCACGGAGGCGGATCTCGATCGTCGCGATCTGGCCGGATGCGGCGTCTCGATCGGCCCCGGCGGATTCACCGGTCTCCGAGTCTCGATCGCCACCGCCCGAACCATCGCCTGGACACTGGACATCCCGGTCTACGGTGTTCCCTCCGCCCTGGTGGTCGCCACCGCTCTGGATGCGTCGATCTCCAACGCGGTGGTGGCGCTGGCCGGCAAGGGGACCGACGCATGGTTGACCGGTCTGGTCCGCGACGATGCCGGTTGGCGGATCGACCGTCCGGGTGCCCTGGTCGAGAGGTCGAATTCCGACGGCTGGTTCACGGGAACCGGGGTGCTGGTTGCGGACGAACATGTCCCCGCAGGCATCACCGATGCCGCCGCCTCGGCCGGCTGGAGCACCGGTGAGCCCGATTGGGACCCCGGCGCCTGCCTGGATGTCGTGCGGCGTCGGCATGAATCATCCCTTCCCGACGATTCCCACACCCTCCAGCCGATCTACCCCCGCGTTCCCGAGGCGGTGAGCCTGTGGGAAGCCAGAAAGCGGTCCTGAGACCCCCTGAGGGNCTCCTGGAGGGGTTTCGTTTCCGTCTGTGACGTCTGTGCGGCCTGAGCTGATCAGGCTGGTGTGGCAACTGTTCCTTGCGCTGAAGACGCGGGTCCGCCCCGTCGATGTGAAGGCGGGCAAGGCGGGCGAACTGGCCGGTTGAAATCGGCTGTGCCCCCGAAAGCCAGGGAGGTTCGACATGACCAGGCGTGCACAGATGCGTGAACCGCTGGACCAGAAGCAGATCTTCACCACGGGTGAGGCGGCTGAACTCTGCAACGTGTCGCAGCAGACGATCATCCGCTGCTTCGACAACGGGCGGCTCAACGGATTCCGGGTACCCGGTTCGAGATTCCGCCGTATTCCCCGCGAGGACCTGATCGTCTTCATGCGTGAGAACGGCATGTCCCTCGATGTGCTCGGTACGACCACCCCCACCATTCTGATCATGGAGGCGGATCCCACGCGTGCGGGAGCCATCGTCGAATCCATCGGCACCAGTCGACGCGCGGAGTTCGCGGTCGCCCACGATGCCTTCGAAGCCGGAATNGCCCTGGAACGTTCGCAACCCGATCTGGTGGTCATCGGACCGGAGTTCGAACACCTCGATCCGATCGCCGTCCGGCGTCGGCTGACCGAGTGCAAGGGTCCGTCGTCGAGGATCGTGGTGTTCCTCGGGGAGGACGCGTCCACGGATGGTCGTCACCTGATGCGGAACGGCGTCGATTCATGCGTCGATGGAGACATCGATGCGATGCGGATTCTGGACGAGTTGCGCGGCCTGCTCGGGTCGTAGCACATACGAAGCGTCATGCAGCGCATTTGCACGCTGATGACGACCAGTCAATGGACACGAGGCGTCGAGACGCCGATGCAGCAACCAGGTGAATGCCTGGCAGGACAAGGCAGGAACACATGGAACACCAGAACAAGATCAATCCGGAATCCGACCCGCAGTGGTTCGAGCAGGATCACTCCATGCCGAAGGTCGAGGGACCCGCAACGGTCCTGGTCGTGAGCTCAGACAGCGCTTCGCTGGATCCCATCCGCGACAGCATTCTCGAATCGGGCCATCGCTGCGACATCGCCGAATCGCGTGCCGCCGGCTGGGAGATCCTGCAGGCCGGCGAGACGGATCTGGTGCTCCTGGACACGTCGGTGGAACACGATGTCCTCTCGTTCATCCCCGATGCACGGGAACGCTGGCCATGGATGCGGTTCATCGCCTTCTCGCGCCGACCCGATTCCGAAACCACCATCGAGGCCATCCGCAACGGTGCGACCGACTACATGCATCTTCCGGAATCGATCGAGGACCTTCCGGTGCGGATCGGACGCGTCGTCTCGCAGGGACGATCACACCGCCGCCGCGAACAGCGTCTGCAGAGGCTCATGGAGGCATGCGAGACGCTGCGGGCCTCCAAGGACGAGATGTCGGATCAGGTCGACGTCCTCTGCAGCGATCTTGCTTCCGCCTACCGGAACATCAAGGATCAGATGTCCACGGTGGAGATGACCACGGAGTTCAGGACCCTCGTCGGACAGGAGCTCGATGTCGAGGACATGCTTCGCACCACCCTGGAGTACATCCTCAAGAAGATCGGTCCCACCAACGGTGTCGTCCATCTCCACGAGGGCGAGGGCCGGTACGGAATCGGCGCGTTCGTGAACTACGAATGGCAGGACCGGAACATCATGCCCTCGCTGGAACGGCTGGGCGACATGCTCTGCGGACCCATGCAGAACGAGGATTCGCTCATGAAGTTCGAGGACGCCGATTCGTTCGCGAAGCAGGACGGGGTCGATTCGGACCTCTTCGACGATTCCGAGGTCGTCTCCTTCACCTGCAACAGCGCCGGTCGGTGCCTTGCGATCGTCACGCTCTTCAGGAACCGCACCACGCCCTTCACCGACGAGATGGCCGGGATGCTCGATGCACTCCGCGACATCCTCGCCGAACAGCTCGGTCGCATCCTGCGGGTGCACAAGCGGTCGGCCGGCCAGTGGCCCACGGAGCAGGGTGACGAATCGGATTGGGGCGACCTCGCGGCCTGACGTCAGGCGCCGACCTGCTGCCGCTTCTTCGTCCACTTGCGACGTCGCTGCGGCAGGGACGGGCGACGACCCCGGATGCGGACGGCCTTGGGATCACCGATCGCTTCGCGCAGGCGGTCCAGCAGGTGTTCGTCGACCACGACCTTGTTTCGCGACTGCATGTACACGCGCTTTCCATCCACGGGCATGATCAGAACGACTTCCGCGTGGTGGATGAACCCGGGCTGGTCGCCGACCGCATCCGTGGACCGCACGATTCCGGCGATCCGNTGCATCCACGCATCACGTTCCGGTTGATCCATCGAGGACGACCGGCCGAGATCGATCTCCAGCGTGCCCACCAGGGCCTGCATCGCGATGTCGGTGGTGAACAGACGTTCGACGATGATCTGGGGTTCGCCCCGGCTCCTGTCGATCCGTCCTTCGGCGAACACGACCTCGTTGGGTTGGATCCGGTCGAGGTTCTGTCGGTAGGCCTCGGAGAAGAGCACCCCTTCGATGCTCGAGATCCGGTCCTGCAGTGTCAGGACGGCCATCTTCTCGCCCGCCTTGGGTCCGTTCCGGATGATGTTGGTCCGCAGATGCGAGATCACCGCCGCGACGATGACCGGGCTGTCCTGGCTGTTCCCGGCCGATTCGGTGACGGTACCGGTGGCGAATGCGCTCACCAGCGTCTCGTACGATTCCAGCGGGTGTCCGGAGACGTGGAACCCGAGGTGTTCGCGTTCCGCGGCCAGGGTGCGGATCCGATCCCACGGTTCGACTTCGGGAAGTCCGGACTCGGCCGGAGCATCGTCCGCCTCGTTCTCCGAGAACATGCCGAACATGGTCTCCTGACCCGCGGCGCGGTCGGACGCGATCCGCTGGCCGGCCGAAATGGCGTCCTCCAGTGCCGCGAGCATCGAAGCGCGGTTCCGCATGCCGTGCAGGGAGTCGAGGGCTCCGGACTGGATGAGTGCGTCGATCGTGGAACGGTTCACGGTCCGTGACGACAGCCGCTCGCACAGGTTGTGGAGGCTCTCGTACGGTCCGCCGTCCTCGCGTTCGCGCAGGATGCTCTCGATCGCGGTCTGTCCGACACCCTTGATGGCTCCGATGCCGAACCGGATGTGGCCGGTGTTCGGTGTCCGCGCTTCATCGTCGTTCCAGGTCACGGTGAAGTTGGCATGGGAGACGTTGATGTCCGGAGGCCGGATCTCGATGCCCTTGTGGACTTCGTCGGTCGTCGAATCGGGGAACAGGACGTGTCGGCACTCCTCGAGATACGGAGCCCAGTCCTCGGTCTTCTTCGCACCGCTCTCGAAGGTGAGCAGAGCGGCCATGTACTGCACCGGGAAGTACGTCTTCAGCCAGGCCGTCTGGTACGCGATGATCGCGTAGCAGGTCGAATGCGACTTGTTGAATCCGTAGCCGGCGAACTTGAGGATGTGCTCGAAGAGCTGTTCCGCCATCGCCTTGTCGACACCCTTCAGCACGGCACCTTCGATGAACGCGGNTCGCTGCGAATCGATCACGTCGTACTTCTTCTTGCTGATCGCCTTGATGAGCGTGTACGCGTTCCGCAGCGGGATGTCGCCCAGGCCGTGCAGGATCTGCATGACCTGTTCCTGGTAGACCATGATGCCGTAGGTCTCGCTGGTCAGCTCGTCGACCACGGGGTGGACGGAATCGACCGACATGCGTCCGTGCTTGCGTTCGCAGTACTCNTTCATCAGCTCCATCGGACCCGGACGGTAGAGCGCGTTGGCGGCGATGATGTCCTGGATGCGGTCGGGCTGCATGTCNCGNAGCAGACTCTGCATGCCACCGGATTCGAACTGGAAGATGCCCGANGTGTCNCCGCGACGGAAGAGATCGAAGACCTTGGGATCCTCGTACTCCATCCGATCCAGATCCAGGGGATGGATCGACGTGTCGGTGCAGCCGGTCGTCTCCCGGATCGCCTCCTCGGAGAACGCATCCCTGATCATGGTGCGGGCCAGTTCGATCGTGGAGAGCGTGCGCAGGCCGAGGAAGTCCATCTTGAGCAGACCGACCGATTCGCAGGTCGGTCCGTCCCACTGGGTGATCATGTCCTCGCTGCCCGCGGCCCGGTACAGGGGGACGATGGTCTCCAGCGGCTGCGTCGCGACCACCACGCCCGCGGCGTGGATGCCCGCATGACGGGCGTGGCCCTCCAATTGCTGTGCGGATTCCAGAATGCGTCGGATCGTGGGATTCGAATCGAACTCGGACTGCAGGTCCGGTTCGCGTTCCAGGGCGTCGTGGATGGTGATGCCGAGTTCGTCGGGCACCAGATTGGCCAGCCGCTGCCCCTCGTGCGGTTCCAGACCGAAGACCCGGGAGACATCCTTGATGGCGGCCTTGGCCTTCAGGCGCCCGAAGGTGATGATCTGGGCGACGTGTCCGTACTTCTCGCGGACGTAGTTGATGACGTCCGCACGTCCGTTCTGGCAGATGTCGATATCGATGTCGGGGTACTCGCTCCGATCCGGATCGGTGAAGCGTTCGAACAGCAGCCCGTGCTCGACCGGGCATGCATTGGACATCCCGAGGATGTAGCCCACCATCGTCCCGACGCCGCTGCCGCGGGCGCACGCGGGGATCCCCCGTGCGTGTGCCCAGTTCACGAAGTCCCAGACGATCAGGAAGTACGCGCTGATCTGCTTGCCTTCGAGGATCGACAGCTCGCGTTCGCACCGTTCGGTGATCGCGTCCGTGATCCCGTCGACGCCGTAGCGCCAGATGAGGCCGGCCCGGCACAGCTGACGCAGGGTCGAATTGCACTGCTCGAAGACGTCCGACTTCGCGGGTGCGCCGCTGGCCGATTCGTCGTAGGGACGGAGTTCGAACCGGCTGCACCAGTCCTGGTACCACTCCGTCCGGTCCTCCCCGTTCCACTCCGGGGTGTCGGTCGGTCCCTCCACCTGCACCAGTGGAACGTGGCTGACGTCGAAGTCGAGCTCGACCTCGCATCGTTCCCCGACGCGTACCGCGTGCTCGACGGCTTCGGGCACGTCGGAGAACAGTTCCGACATCTGGTCATGACTCTTGAGGTAGATGTCGTTTGGGTAGTGGAGCCGATTCGGTTCGTCCTTGTTCTTGGCCATCGAGATGCAGCACAGCGTGTCGTGCACGTCGTGGTCGTCCGCATTGAGGAAATGGACGTCGTTGTCGCAGATCAGCGGAAGATCCAGTTCCCGGGCCAGTCTGATCAGGTGCGGATTGATGGCGTCCTGTTCGGCGACGCCGTTCCGCTGGAGTTCGACGAAGAAGCACGGTTCGCCGCTCTCGTTCGCTCCGAAGGTGTCCGCGTGCCATCGGGCCTCGGCGACGGCGGCATCCCAGTGCTCCTCCGCCTCCGTGTTCACGAACCGCTCGAGATGCCAGGCCAGGGACGAACCCAGGTGGCCGTTGATCGCGATCAGTCCGTCCGACCACGCCTCCAGGGTCTCGTGGTCCATCCGCGGCTTGTAGTAGAAGCCTTCGATGAAGGAGTCGCTGCTGAGCTTCATCAGATTGCGCCACCCGGTGATGTTCTCGGCGAGCAGGACCAGGTGGTCGCCCTTGTCCTGGACGCCGGTGGTCTTGCGCACCCGACGGTCCCCCCGGGCGACGTAGGCCTCGATGCCCAGGATCGGCTTGATGTTCCGTTTCCGCGCGGCGTGGTAGAACTCGACGCATCCGTGGAGGTTGCCGTGATCGGTGATCGCCACACTGTTCATGCCCAGTTCCGCCACCCGATCGAGCAGTCGATTGATGCGGTTTCCACCGTCGAGCAGCGAGTACTCGGTGTGGAGGTGGAGGTGGGCGAAGGTGGGCGTGGTGGTCATGCGTGGGACATTCCGTGGGATCCCATCAGGCTACCCGCTCGATTCCCCGGCCGACAGGCCGTCCTTGCGGGATGGTGCAATTCACACCTTGTCACGAACCGCGAAGTCCGGTGAGAGCTACAATCGTGATGATGCCCGAGAGCCCCAGAATCCGCTTTGTGTACCCCGGAGGGGATCGATTCGCCTCGATCTTCCAGGCGGCGAGCCGCCAGCCCTCCTGGGCGATGCGGGCGGCGACGATCACCTTCCTGATCGTGGTGGGGATTCCGATCATGCTGCTGCTGCTGCTGGCGGCGATTCTCGCGACGACCGTCTTCGCCGTCCTGATCGGGGTCAACCGGATCATCGGCGTCTTCCGGGGTGGACAGCATCCTCCCGGCGGCCCGGACGATTCCCGACGCCAGAATGTCCGGGTGCTGCGGCCGCCCGGTGAACGTCGCTGATCAGCTCGTCTCTCGATCGATGCAGGCCAGCAGTGCCGTCCGCAGATCGCTCGTGACGTCTCCGACGCCCTGCTCACCGATGGCATGGGGCTGCAGCCCCACGACGGGCTCTCCGTCCTCCCCCGTCTCACCGGTTCCGGTGCGGACCAGGACGCTGGTGACCGGAAGGATCTGCCAGCTGGAGTTCGTGAGGAACGCCTCGTCCGCCCCGAGGAAGTCGTCGACCGAAACGGTCCGTCGTTCAACGGGGATGTTCATCGATTCGGCCAGCTCGATCACCGCGGCCCGGGTGATGCCGGGCATGACCGCACCGGGTTCCTCGTCCCTCGCCACCGGCGTCACCAGCGTCCCCTCGTGCACGATGAAGACGTTGCTGACGCAGCCGCACGCGACGTGGGCTTCGGGCGTGAGCCACACGGCCTCGCCGGCCCGCTGGGCGGCGGCTTCCTGCAGGGCCAGGATGTTCGGCCAGTAGTTGAGCGTCTTGTGCCCCGCTTCCGGCGTCCACGGCGAGAGTCGACCCCCCGCGAACACCACTCCGATCCCCTTGGCGAAGAACTCGTCCGGGTATTCGGTGGGCGGTTGGCACGTGACGAGGATCGTGGGGTCCTGCGGGGAGGCTCCCGTCGACTGCAGCATGTTCAGGTCGCCGCCGGTGACGGTGAGTCGGACGCGTGCGCGATCCAGCGAGTTGTGTTCGACGGTGCGCTGCACGGCCTCCACGAGCGGATCGACGTGAAGTCGTTCGCTCATGCGGAGCATGCGAGCCGATTCGGCCAGGCGTTCCACATGCTCACGGGCACGGAACACCCGCCCGTTCTCGGCGTGCATCGTTTCAAAGAGACCGACTCCNTGCTGGAATCCCGCGTCGAAGACGGGGATGGTTGCCGAGTCGGCAGCGACGAATTGTCCGTTCAGCCATACGTCCATGGGATTCAGGATATCCGGATCAGGGCCTGGACCACCCGATGACGGTGATCCGCTCCGGCTCGAGGGCGTGCACCCGCAGTTGGAGAAGCGGAACCGCACCGTGAGTCAGGGTGACGAGGTGGGTCGCATTCCCGTCCCGGTCGGGCAGATCCCCGGGAACGGCGGTCGCATCGATCGGAAGTTCGGGATCACCACCGGCGCAGGCCGGCTGGACCGCTCCGATGAACGTGGACTTGAACCCCGGGACCGTCCACTGGAAGGACTCGGGCATCGGCATCTCGTCGCAGACCGCCAGGGCGGCCCGTCTCGTCGTGTCGGCGATGGAACGGGTCAGTTCCGAATCCCTGGTCTGTCCCCACAGAAACAGTCCTCCCGCCGTCAGCAGCACCAGCAGGGGGATGACGGAGCGCCGCCGGGAGCGTCTCGGAGAGATTGATTCCGCGTTCATGGTTGATCAGGGTAGCGGATCGGGAATCACCGGGCCGATGCGTCGTCGTCGTTCGGATCCTCTTCGGCCCCTTCGACGCGGCCGTCGGCATCGACGGTCACCGTCGTCATGGGTCGGGTCGAGTCGTCCGTCGCCGCGGTTTTCGATCGAAGGCTTCTCGCGCGTTCGACCAGGGCCTCCAGGTCGTCGCTTCGCGGCTCGAGATCGAAGTGCCATTCGACCACGCTCCGCATCTGGAAGGGTGCGACCTCGAACAGCAGATCGGCTCCGAGGACATCCCACGCCGGGGGGTGCGCCCCGGCTTCGGTCAGGAGTGGTTCGTGATCGTCGTGCGAAAGCTGGACGTCGTAGTTGCCGTAGTAGGTGAAGTCGATCTCCAGCGGGGTCCGACCCACTTCGCGATGGTTCACCCAGACCAGCGCACCCGGGGGAGTGCTCGAGATGCGAAGGGTCCGACGTACGCAGCCGCTGCTGGCGACGCAGGCGAACGTGAGGAGGACGGAAAGGAGGAATCGTTGCATGGATCGTCTCAATCGAACTCGTCGCCGCGGAAGGTGGAGGCCAGATAGGCCTCGCGAACCTCGGGATCGTTGATGATGGTCCGGGGATCGCCATCGCGAAGGTTCCTGCCCGAGTGGATGATGTAGGCGCGATCGCAGATCCGAAGGGTCTGCTGCACGTTGTGGTCCGTGACGAGGATCGCGATCCCCTGATCGGCGAGCTTTCGTACCTCGGTCTGGAGTTCCTCGACCGTATGGGGGTCGACGGCGGCGAAGGGCTCGTCGAGCAGGAGCAGTCGCGGACGGTTGATCATCGCCCGGGCGATCTCGAGTCGTCGCCGTTCCCCCCCGGAGCAGGTCCGGGCCAGATCGCCCGCCTTGTGGGCGATGTTGAACTGATCCAGCAGTTCCCGGCATCGTTCGTTCTGTTCCGGACGATCCAGCGATGTGGTCTCCAGCACCGCCATCAGATTGTCGCGGACGGAGAGTCGTTGGAAGACGCTCGGTTCCTGGCTGAGGTACCCCATTCCGCGCCGCGCGTGCTGGTACATGGGCAGCGAGGTCACGTCCTGTCCGTCGAATCCGACACTGCCGCCTTCCGGTGCGATCATCCCGATGACCATCCGGAACGAGGTGGTCTTGCCGGCGCCGTTGCGTCCGAGCAGACCGACGACCTCCCCCTCNCCCACCGTGAAGCTGACTTCGTCGACCACCCGGCGGCCCGAGTAGCTCTTGATCAGATTCTGGGCGGAGAGCAGATCCATCGTCAGTCGTCCTGTTCGTCGCTGGCCGGCTTGACCTTGCGTCCGTCCTCTTCCCATTGGTCGGGATGCAGCCGATGGGCGATCGATCCGATGATCAGGTGCAGATCCTTGAAGATGTAGGCGTCGAGCTTGCTGCGGGATCCGTCGACGTGTTCGACGACGGCCGTGGACTTGGCCATCCACCTGTTCATGTCGATGTCCGCGATCTCATCCTTCGACCATGTCCCGTCGGGAAGGTGCAGCGCACCGTCCGGATCGAGACGGTAGACGACCGGTCCGTACTTCAGAAGGTTCCAGCCGTAGAGGGGCACGAACAGCAGCGAGACGATGAACAGCCACTGCACCGGACGGTCGTAGGCGGAGGGGGCCTGCGCATCGCCGTAGAGATTCATCGACTGGTTGGCGACCANCCCGGCCATGCGCATGGCGTCCGATGGTTCGCCGGCGGCCGTCGGTTTCGACTCGAGTCCCCGGATGTAGATGGCCATGGAGATCATCCATGCCTCGTTCGATGCGGGATCCAGACCTTCAAGTGCCTTCGGATCGATGGTGGTGGCGGCATCCATGTCCTGCAGCCAGGTCGCCAGCCGTACCACGAGTCCGTCCCTGGCTTCGGTGTTGTAATCGGGGCTGGCCGCCGTCTCGAGCAGTTCGAGCACGTCCTGGGAGACGTCACGACGGAGGGCGTGCTCGGCCTGCGTCGGAATCGCCCAGACGTAGTCGTACACNCCCCACAGTCCGAGGACCAGGCACATGACCATGATCAGGATCGAACGGAGCCGGTAGCTCGGTGCGATCCGTGATTCCAGAGATGCCTGGGAGGTGGTCGGAGATTCAGTTGCGTCGCTCATGCGCATTCCTCTGAGGGGTCGCCATGGCATCGACGGAAACCGTCAACCGCCTTTCGAACCCATCATAGTCTTCTTGTCGACGGGGTCCCTCAGTTTCGGTCCCGGGCTTCCCGGCAGGCGTCGGCGAGCATGTCATGCAGCGAATCGGAATCCGGAACCGCATCCAGACACCCCAGAATGGCGTCGATGCGGCGTTCGACATCCTGTTCGGGGTCGATCCGTTCCATCGCCGCGTCGGCGAGCGCATCCAATGCGGACTGGAACCACGCCGCCGTCGGCTTGCGTTCGTTCGAGGGTGGATCGACCTTGGTCCGCACGGTCGTGCCCGGAGCGATCGCCACGATGGGAACCTGGCCCGCGACGGTGGTCGGTTCACGGCAGACGACNAGGACCGGAATCCCGTCCTCCAGGCACTGAAGTCGGACCCGTCGGGCATCGGCGCCGACCCGGGGCGGCTGGACCAGATACCGTCCGGAAGTGAACTCCATGTCCTCGGGAATGTCCTCGTCCAGGATCCGAACCGCTCCCTTGACCTGCGAACTGCTTCGCCTTCCCTTGCGGGCTTCGCGCAGAATCAGGGCGAGTTCGATCATCATGTCCCAGTCGGTCCGGGCCCGACAGGAGGCCATCGCCTTGGANGCGGCGTGTTCGGCGTCGAACCAGGCCGATTGACCGAGTGCATCGGTGGCCTGACGCACGAGCGTCTCGGTCTGCTTCGTTCTTCCGGTTCCGTCCTGCATCGTGTGCTTCCGCCGGGGTTCAGCCGGAACAGACCTCGGCGATCTCCTCGGCGACGGCCTGATTGCCGAAACTCATCCGGACGCCTCCGGCGGGGACGAGTTCGAGGGCGACCGGGACGCCGGCGGTGATCATCGTGATGCCCTGATCGGGCTGGTCCGAATCCTGCATCAGCGCCNTGACGAGGTCGCACAGCAGATGNAGGTCNCCCGATTCCGCCAGCAGCGGATCNCGGGTGTTGAGTTCGACGGAGGCNGCGGCGTCGATGGCCTGCCACTCCTCGTTGCTGGCGAGACTGAAGGCCACCACATCGAAGATGCTTCGCCACTTCCCGACCGGGATGAGGATGATCTGATTGTGGTGCAGCTTGTGGAGGATCGAATCGATCACCCCCACGACGTCCGCCTCGGCGATCTCGACCACCTTCGCACCGCTGCGTGGTTCGATCTCACTGCCTTCGATCGAGAGGTGGCAGTGCGATACGGCGACCTCGTCCGACATCGAACAGTAGACGTGTTCCTCGTCCTGGGACGACTGGTCGATTCCATGACTGCGAAGCAGTTCGGCGACCTCGTCCTTGGATATGAATTCCACCTTNAATTCTCCGGGTGATTCGTGGATTTCGAGCCTNTGGAGGCCATTCAACAGGAACCCGGNGGAGAATGCAAGCCCCCGGGAGGAGGGNCCGCATGCGGTATCATCCACGGGTTGACATGGTCCCGAGGCNGGCNNATCCGATGCGAACCATTCTCTTCATCTGTACGGGCAACACCTGCCGCAGCCCCATGGCGGAGGGAATCGCCCGTCATCACCTCGCCGACCGCGAGGACGATGTCTTCGTCGCGTCCGCCGGCGTTGCCGCCTTCGAGGGTGGATCGCCCTCGCTGGAGACGATCCGGGCCCTCGAATCGCTCGACATCCGCCACGAGGGATGCTCCACCCCGCTGACCGGGGACATGATCAGGAAGGCGTCGCACGTGCTGTGCATGACTTCGTCCCATCAGGCGGCGGCACGGGCGATGGTGGCGGACGATGCGGAGGCCCAGGCGCGGATCGAACCCCTTGATCCGAATGGCGATCTTCCCGACCCCATCGGACAGGGCCAGCATGTCTACGATGCTCTGGCAGCCCGGCTGATGGAACTGATTCCCGAACGACTGGATACGCTGCTCAAGGAGGATCACGCATGAATGCAACACGGGGAACCATCGCGATGGGATCCGACCACCGCGGTTTCGATGTGATCGACGAACTCCGAACCCACCTCGAAGGGGCCGGCTGGAGCGTCGTGGTCCCGACCCGACCGGCCGAGGAGGATGCCTCGGTCGACTACCCGGATGCGGCGGCCGAAGTCGCCGCCGCCGTCCGCGACGGCGGAGCCGAATACGGTGTGCTGGTCTGCGGCAGCGGCATCGGCATGTCGATCGCCGCCAACAAGGTGCACGGGGTCCGTGCCGCCCTGGTCCACGACGAACACGGTGCGGAGATGTCCCGTCGTCACAACGATTCCAACGTCCTCTGCATGGGATCCGGGGTGGTCGACACCGCGGCGATGGCGTCACTGATCGATCTCTGGTTGTCCACCCCGTTCGAGGGTGGTCGTCATGCACGCCGGGTGGAGAAGATCACCGGACTCGAATCAGTCACCGAATCGTCGACATGAGCCTGCAGCGAACCATCGATGCCAGTCTCAACCGTTTGGCGGAAGGCCTTCGGGTGATGGAGGACCTGGCCCGGTACGTCGTGAACGATTCCGAACTGTCGCGCGACTGCAAGTCGCTCCGGCACGAGGCCCGGCGTCTGCCCGANCGCTGGCCCGCGGGTTGGGTCGAAGCCCATCGTGACGTGGTCGGAGACGTCGGAACCGCCATCGAGGCCAAGGACGAGTCGATTCGATCCGGTACCTGGGACGTCGCGGTCGCCGCCGCGCACCGTGCGGCGGAGGCCATGCGGACCGTCGAGGAGTGCTGCAAGGTCGTCGATCGGACCGTGGGACGCGTCGTGGAGTCGATGCGGTATCGGCTGTACGAGATCGACGCGCGGCTTCGCCGCGCCCTCGCCTCCCGTCGGGTCCGGCAGTGGTCGATGTGCGTGCTCGTGACGGAGGACCGGTGCCGGCACGACTGGCGCGACGTCGCCGAAGCGGTGGTGCATGCGGGGTGCGACTGCCTGCAGCTGCGNGAGAAGAATCTCCCCGACCTGGAACTGATCGCCCGCACCCGCATCCTGATCGAACTGGCCCGGCCCGCCGGCTGCAGCGTCATCGTGAACGATCGGATCGACATTGCGCTGGCGGCGGATGCCGACGGTGTGCATCTGGGCCAGGGTGATCTGCCCGTTGCCGAGGCCCGTCGGATCGCCGGAGGGCAGCTGATCATCGGAGCCAGCACGCACGGCATGTCCGAGGCCCGTGCGGCCATCGACGCGGGTGCCGATGTGCTGGGCGTGGGGCCCATGTTCACCTCCAGCACCCGACCCGATCTCGCACCCGCCGGAGCGGCGCGCCTGGCGGANCACATCGCCACCTGGCCGGAAACACCGCATCTCGCGATCGGGGGCATCGACCGCACCAATCTGCCGTCGTTGATCGACGCGGGGTGCCGCGGCGTGGCGGTGTGCGACGTGGTGTGCGGATCGGCGGATCCTGCGGCGGAGGTCGCGGGCATGCTCGATCTGCTGAATCAATCGCAGACCGCGTGACGGTCCCCTATCCTGCACGGCGATGTGCGATGCAGTGTCATTCTCCTCCGGAAGCACGCGGGTGATCGGGGACCGAACCGATGCGTGACGTCGAGTGCATCGTGCTGGGCACGGGAACGTCGGCCGGCGTTCCGGCGATCGGATGCGACTGCGAAGTCTGCTGCAGCGATGATCCCCGCGACGTGCGGACCCGGACCAGTGCAGCCTTGCGCTTCACCGATCGCGAGGGTGCGTCCCGGGTCGTCCTGATCGACACCTCGCCGGACCTTCGCCAGCAGTCCCTCCGCGAGGGTCTGACCCGCTGCGACTCGATCGTCTTCACCCACCATCACGTGGATCACGTGTTCGGTCTGGACGAGGTCCGTCGATTCAACGCGGTCATGAAGGCCCCCATCGACCTGTACGCCGAGGAGCGGACGCTGGAGAACATCCACCGCGTCTATCCCCACATCTTCCAGGCCGAGAAGAACATCAACCCCTCCTTCGTCGCCACCTTGCAACCCCATCGGATCGACTGCTTCCAGCCCTTCGTCGTGCACGGGCTGCGCATCACCCCGCTCCGCCTGCTGCACGGCCGGCTTCCCATCCTCGGGTACCGGTTCGACGCCGAGGATCCGGTCGAATCCGGCGAGGACAGCCCGTTTCCCATGGCCTGGTGCACCGATGTATCGTCCATCCCCCCCGAGACGTGGCCCCATCTGCGGGGCCTTCGGACGCTCTTTCTGGACCTCCTGCGGCACCGCTCCCATCCCACCCACTTCACGCGGAACGAGGCCGTCCACGCCGCGTCCAACATCGGGGCCGAGCGGACCTGGTTCATCCACATGGCCCACGAGATTCTCCACGCCCGGGACGACGCCGACCTGCCCCNGGGCATGGCTCTGGCCTGGGACGGGCTCCGCTGCTGAGAAGGGTCGTCCGGGAGCGTCAAACCGCCGATTCTGGTACACTTTCCGCCCTCATGGCCCAATTACGAGTCATCAAGAAGCGAATGGGTGCGGTCCAGACGATCGAACGCATCACCAAGACGATGCAGATGATCGCAACCGCCAAGTTCACGGCTGCGTCCCAGCGCGCCGCGGCGACCAAGCCGTACACCGAGCAGATCACGGATCTCGTTCGGGAGGTCTCGGGCAACGCACCGGAATACGACTCGTCACTGATCAACGGNCCCGCNGATCCGGTCAAGCGCGAGTACCTGCTNGTGATCACNTCCGATCGNGGCATGTGCGGCGCCTACAACGGNAACATCCTCAANNCCGCNCTGCAGCACATCCGTGNNTGNCGCGANGCGGGCATCGANCTGACNATCGAGGTGTCGGGCAAGAAGGCCGTGAACTTCTTCCGGTTCCAGAAGATCGACGTCCGCGAACGGTACGAACTGGGTGATACCCCGTCCTTCGAATCCGTCGAACGGATCGCCGACACGATCATCTCCGAGTTCTCCGACGGGCAGTACGACGCGGCCCGCGTCGTCTACATGCGGTTCATCAGCAACGCCCAGCAGGTCCCCGCCGTCACCCGGCTGCTCCCGATGGCGCAACCGGCGGAAGCGGACGAGGAAGGCGGCAACGAGGTGGTCTACGACTTCACGCCGTCGGTCGAGGAACTGCTGGACGAACTCATGCCCCGCATGATCAAGACCGTTCTGTTCCAGTCGTTCAACGACGCCGTGGTCAGCGAACAGATGATGCGGATGGTGGCCATGAAGGCCGCCACCGAGAATGCCAAGGAGTTCGGTCGAACGCTGAAGCGTCAGTTCAACCGTGCTCGCCAGAGTCAGATCACCACCGAACTGACCGAAATCATCTCCGGCGCCGCAGCTCTGGAATAGGCCCATGGCCAAGCTCTACACACGAACCGGCGACGATGGAAGCACCGGCCTCTTCGGAGGAGACCGCGTCTCCAAGCATTCGCTCCGCGTCACCGCCTACGGGCACGTGGACGAGACCAATGCCACCGTCGGCATGGCCGTCTCCTGCTGCGGCGACACCGACGCGCGGCTCCGTGAGATCCTGCTGTCCATCCAGTCGCGTCTGTTCGATCTCGGGGCGGACCTCGCGACTCCCCACGATTCGCCGTACGCCGACAAGGTCGGACGCATCACCGCCGCGATGGTCGAGCAGGCCGAAGCCTGGATCGACGAGGTCGACGGGGACAACTCGCCGATGACCTCCTTCGTGCTGCCCGGCGGATGCGAACTGGCGTCCCGACTGCATCTCGCCCGCACCGTGAGTCGACGCTGCGAGCGTTCCCTGAGCGATCTCGCCTCCCGGGAGCCCTGCAACGAGCAGGCTCTGATCTGGGTCAACCGACTCAGCGACCTGTTGTTCGCCATGGCCCGCGCCGCCAACCGCCTGCACGGCGTCGAGGACATTCCATGGCATCCGGCTGATTGAGGTACGTCAGCAATTCGTACACCTTCCTGCAACCACGACAAGGAACATCAATCATGGCCATTCGCATCGGCATCAACGGATTCGGACGCATCGGACGGCTCGTGTACCGCGAAGCGGTTCGGCGCGGCGACTTCGAGGTCGTGGCCATCAACGATCTGGTTCCGGCCCACAATCTCGCGTACCTCGTCACCTACGACACCATGCACGGCCGGTTCGACCATGTGGTGCGGGCCGAGGGCGATTCCCTGGTGTGCGATGCACATTCCTCCAGGTGCCTGAGCCAGCGTGATCCCGCCGATCTGGGCTGGGGCGATCTGGGCGTCGACTACGTGATCGAGTCGACGGGATTCTTCACCACGGGCGCCGACGCCGCCAGGCATCTGGAGGCCGGAGCCCGCCGGGTCCTCATCTCCGCCCCCACCAAGACGCCCGACGAGGTTCCGACGTTCGTCCACAAGGTCAACTGCGACCAGTACGACCCGGCGCACCACCGGGTGATCTCGAACGCCAGCTGCACCACGAACTGCCTGGCGCCCGTCACCAAGGTGATCCTGGACGAGTTCGGTCTGGCCGAGGGACTCATGACCACCATCCACGCCGCGACGGCGACCCAGCCGACGCAGGACGGTCCGTCCAAGAAGGATCTGCGCGGGGGTCGAAACGCCTACATGAACATCATTCCCGCCAGCACCGGCGCGGCCAAGGCCGTCGCCCTGTGTCTGCCGGAGGTCAAGGGACGGTTGACGGGCATGGCCTTCCGCGTTCCGACCGCCGATGTCTCGGTGATCGATCTGACCTTCAAGACGGAGCAGCCCGCCAGCCTCGACGCCATCAACGCGGCGATGAAGGCGGCCTCCGAGGGACCGATGCATGGCGTCCTCGGATACACCGAGGACCCGGTCGTCTCCAGCGACTTCCTGGGCGACCCCCACAGCAGCATCTACGACGCTACGGCCGGCATGGAACTCAACGACGGGTTCTTCAAGGTGGTCAGCTGGTACGACAACGAGTCGGGCTACGCGCACCGCTGCCTCGACATGGTCAGCATGATGGCGTCGAAGGACTGACCGGTCCCCGTACGT
Organism: Phycisphaerae bacterium; assembly: GCA_002591705.1. The sequence goes on along the minus strand of PAAB01000030.1, from coordinate 2,276 downwards.
TCACAGTTTCGATTCGAGTTTCCTGAGCAGTTCCCGATTCTGCTGCTGCAGTTCATGGATCTTGTGCTCGATCGACTTCGGGTGCGTGATCGACGTCACCGCCGTGAGGGAGGTCATTCGACTGGCGATGGCTGCGGCCAGCGTGGCGAACAGGCCGATGCCCAGCACCATGACGACGGCGGCCAGCAGCCGACCGGGTCCGGTGATCGGGTAGTAGTCGCCGTAGCCGACGGTGGAGGTCGTCACCACCGCCCACCACATCACGTCGTCGGCGGTTCTGATGTTCGCATCCGGTGCCTGCCCTTCGTAGTACAGCACGCCCATGCACGCCAGGATGATGCCGGCCAGAGTCAGGGTCATCGAACTGACGATGGCGGCGCCCACCCGATCGCTGCGGAAGACCTGGGCGAGGATTCGGAACGATCGCAGGGCCCGGACCACGCGAACGATGCGGGCCAGCCGCAGGAGACGCAGCGGGCCGAACGCGGGGATCGAGGAGGCGAGATCGAAGAGACCCCATCCGAAGACGTAGCGCAGTTTGTGCGGCGCCTTCACCAGCTGCCGCAGGTAGTCCAGGAAGAACACGAGGCAGAACAGGTCGTCGAAGTAGTTGAGCAGCTTCGCCTGTTCCGTGTCCGGATCGGCGAAGAACAGCCAGGAGACGATGGAGATCGATCCCATCGCGCAGACGGACATGAACACGTCGTAGGTGGTGGCGTCGATGATCTTGCCGTGGGGATGGTCGTCGGGCATGCCGATTCATCGGCATCCGCGTCGTACGTCCTGCAAAGACTCATCCCACCGGATCGCCGATCCGGATCGTGCCCGTGGTCAGCACCCGGCAGTTGAGGCCGCTGCGACCGACCATGGCCGGAAGGATGTCCAGGCCGGTCTGCCGCTGCAGGGTTCCGCAGGGTTCGCACAGCCGCATGCCCTCGACCTCGATCTCGCCGATGTGGAACCGACTGCCCACCAGCGCATTGAGTTCGACTCCCTGGGTGAGGATGTTCCTGCGACTCATGCGGTGGGTAAGTTCCTGCCCGGTCTCCCGTCGGAACCATTCGAGCTGCTCGGTCTCGATCAGGGTGAGTTCGTGGTCGCCGGGCTTGATCTCCTTCACCCAGGCGCCCCGGCCGAGACTGTAGCGATCCCCTTCCAGTCCCCGCCCGGGTGTGGCCACGATCTCCGCATGGGATACCATCGGTTCACCGGATCCGGGGGACGTCTGGATGGCGCGGATGCGGCCGTTCATGGGCACAGTCTACCGTTGATACAGGGAGCGACTCGATGAAGCGAATGAGCATTCTGGTTCCGATCGTGGCACTGCTGGGCGCGACGTCCGTGCAGCAGATTCCAGGGTTGTCGCAGACCACCGACCCCGAGGCGCGGCAGATCCTGCAGCGCAGCTGGGCCATGCAGCAGAACGCCCCGTCCACCGTCCAGCTCAGGATGCACGGCACCTCGCTGGGCCATGCCGTCCGAAGCGAGTGCTGGATCGGCGGCGGCAACATCGTCACCAAGGTCGTACTTGCCGACGGGGACGTGATGGTCGAGGGGGATATCGACGACACCGCGTTCAAGATCCGCAACGGCAAGCCGGTCGTGATGAGCGCAACCCAGAAGATGGAGCAGTACCTCCGCGCCCATCCCCACATGGCCGTGAACATGATGCTGAATCAGGCGGATGACATCACGGTTGCACACGGGAAGTCCTACGGACGGAAGGTCACGGGACTGGTGCTCCACGGTCTGCCTCACGGCAACGTGGTGCTGAACTACTACGACGATGGCACACTGGCATCGCAGTTGGAACCGATGGCGGGCCACATGGGCAAGGCGGTCTTCTTCGGGAACTACAAGGAGATCGACGGCCATCCGGTGCCCGGACGCGTCGACACGTGGATCGTGCACATCGCCAGCGACGGAAGCTGGTCCACGCATGCCGACTCCTCCCGGCATCTGTCCAGGCTCGAACTGGTCGATGCAACCCTCAACCAGCCGATTCCGGCCGAGATCTTCACGAATTCGCACTGGCTGTCTTCGGGGAACTGATCCGAAAAAAGGCCAGCCCCGGCGTTTCCACCGGGGCTGGCCTCGCATCATCATCAAGAGGAAAGGAACCACCCTTTCGCCACCAATGCGTCGGCGGGCGGGGTTTCTCACACCCGGCTTCGAGAAAAAAGAACATGGCCCCTTTCGGGGCCATGCGGGGTGCTTTCCGCAGGTCAGACCAGTTCGGGGAAGGTCTCCTGCACGACGGACACGAGGTCCTTGAC
>PAAB01000029.1 GCA_002591705.1 Phycisphaerae bacterium | reverse complement strand
AGTCATCTGCCTCGTTGCCATCGATCGTGCAACCACTGAGCGTGGGGGCGCCGCCGCCGATGTACATCCCACCACCGCCGATCCTGCTGGCCGTGTTATCTGAAATCGAGCAGTCGGTGATGGCGACGTCGCTGTCGTAGATGTACATCCCGCCGCCCCAGTCATCTGCCTCGTTGCCATCGATCGTGCAACCACTGAGCGTGGGGGCGCCGCCGCCGATGTACATCCCACCACCGTTGTTGAGATTGGACGTGTTACTTGAAATCAAGCAGTCGGTGATGGTGGGGTCGCTGTCGTAGATGTACATCCCGCCCCCACCGGAGCCGGCGTTGTTGCCATCGATCGTACAACCGCTGAGCGTGGATTCGGTGCAGGAACTGAGATAGATCCCGCCGCCATCGCTAGCGGAGCCGCTGGTTGCATTGCCCGAGATGGTGCAATCGCTAATGGTGACTTCGGCACAGGAAGAGAGACTGATCCCGCCGCCATGACCAGAGTAGCCGCTGGTTGTATTGCCCGAGATGGTGCAATCACTGACAGTGATTTCGGTGCAGGAAATAAAATAGATCCCACCGCCATCGTAGGACGTGTTACCACTGATGACACACTTGCTCAGCGTGGGGCTGCTGAGTTCAGCACGGATGCCGCCGCCACCACCGGAAGAACTACTGGTGCCCAAGGCCTCGTTGCCCGTGAAGGTGCACCCCGACAACGAGGGCGTGCTGCCGTTGATGAGGTACATCCCGCCGCCGCTGTCGGCCCGGTTGTTCGTAAAGCTACAGTTGACGATCAACGGGCTGGCATTGTCGGCGTAGAGACCCCCACCATTGCCCAGATTCGAATAGTTGTTCTCGAAGATGCAGTCGAGCACGGTCGGGCTGCTGTCGACGATGTACATTCCCGCCGCCCCGTCGCCATCCTCGTTGTACCCGTTGATGATCGTGAAACCCTGGATGGTCGTGCCTGGTCCTTCACCGTTGATGCAGACGATCCCCCGCCGGAAATACTGCGCGTTGATGAAGGTCACTTCGGGCCCGTCCGTGCTGCGCAGCGTCAATGCCTTTCCGAGGGTGTTGACGACCTGGGCCCCGGCATCGTTGTAACTGCCCGGACCGACGAGAATCTCATCCCCGTCGCTGGCGACGTCGATCGCATTCTGAATGGAGAAGTAGGTGCAGCCACTGGGGCAGACATCGAGCGTCTCGGCCGGTGATTGCATCACCGGAGCCAGACACGCCAGGAACATCGCCAACCGGATCATCACAACCCCGCCTCCTTCTCCTGCACCCACCTGACCGAACGTCTCGGCAGGCCGGGGACAACCCCCATTGAACCCGCCATGGCCCCGCGATGCAATGAATTTTCAGTTGCCATCCGGCCCGGCCCCTCTCCGTGGCCCCAAGGCCCGGTTCCATGCGGCTCGCCCGCTACCATGTCCCCATGCGCACCCTCCTGCTGATCGCTTCCGCCCTCTCGCTCACCGCCTGCCACTCGCAGCTGCAACCGCCGACCGAGCGCCTCGCCGGCACCTGGTCCAGCACCTACGACGGCACGGTGATCCAGATGATGCCCGAGGACGACACCCACGGCGCCTACGTCGTGCGGGCGGCGGATGAACCGATGCAGCTCATCGCCGGCTCGTACACCGCCACGGAAACGCACATCGTGTTCACCGACGAGACGGGACCGTGCGAAGGCACGGCGGGCCGCTACGAATTCGCCATCCTCTCCACCTCGATGCAGTTCGACCGGCTCGACGACGACTGCACCGGACGCAACGACATCGTCACCGGCGGTGCCTGGGTCCGCGTGTTCGCGGCGGATCCGGAGACCGACGCCGATTCGGATCGCCGCTGATCAGATGTCACGGGCCAGCGCGAGGTACGAACGGTAGTTCGCCTCGACCTCGGCCATGGTGTCGCCGCCGAACTTCTCGAGGAAGGCCTTCGCCACCTCGAATCCGACCACGTTCTCCATGACCACGCTCGCCGCCGGCAGGGCGCACACGTCGCTGCGTTCGTAGTCGCTGCGCTCCGCCTCCTTCGACTGCAGGTTGATGCTGGGCATCCCCTGCAGCAGCGTGCTGATGGGCTTCATCGCACCGCGGACCACGATCGGCATGCCGTCGGTCATGCCGCCCTCGAGTCCGCCGGCGTGGTTGCGGGGCCGGGTGAAGCCGAGGCACGGTTCGTCGCGACGCGTCGCGTCGTACTCGATCGGATCGTGCACCTCGGAACCGCGATGCCGTGCGACCTCCTTGCCCAGTCCGATCTCCACGCCCTTGAAGGCCTGGATGCCCATCACCGCGCCGGCGATCCGGCTGTCCAGCTTCTCGTCCCAGTGCATGCAGGAGCCGAGTCCGATGGGGCATCCGAAGACATGGACCTCGCAGAGACCGCCCACCGTGTCCTTGGCACGCTTGGCCTGATGGATGTGATCGCGGATGGCTTGGGACGCGGCCTCGTCGGGGCAGTAGACATCGGACTCGTCCCGACGGGCACGCATGGCATCGACATTGGACGCGTCGATCTCGACGTCGCACTCGACATCGAGCATGGCGCGGACGAACCCGAACACCTCGATGCCGAAGTGACGCAGCATGCAGCGGGACACGGCACCGCCGGCCGTGCGGGCCGCCGTCTCACGGGCACTGGCCCGCTCCAGGGTGTCGCGGCAATCGTCGGTGAGCCACTTGATGGAGCCGGCAAGATCCGCATGGCCGGGTCGGGGGCGATGAATCGGCGGGGTGCGCTTGAGATCGTCCAGTCGGCTGTCGCGATTCGGGATCTGCAGCACGACGGGAGAACCCATGGTCCGGCCGAGCCGGACTCCGGACAGCCAGGTCACGGCATCCGTCTCGATCTGCATGCGTCCACCGCGGCCGTACCCCCCCTGACGCCGCCGAAGCTCGGCATCGATGAAGTCGGTGTCGAGTTCCAGCCCCGCGGGCAGGCCCGTGAGCATGGCGAGGCCGCAGGGGCCGTGGGATTCGCCGGCGGTTTGACAGGTGAGGGTGGCCACGCAGTCAGTCTATCAGTTGACGCCAGAGGTCGACCGGTGCCTCGAAACCGGTCCAGGCCGTGAACTGACGCCGGGCCTGGGCGAGGAACATCGCCTCCCCGGTGACGACGGCGGTCCCAAGCGACTCGGCGAGCTCGACCAGCGGCGTACGGCGGGGAGCGTAGACGCACTCGTAGACGACCTGCGCCTCCTCGAGCATCCAGGTTCGGAGGCCGAGCGCCTCGATGGGATTGCCTTCGGGATCGGGGCCGCCCTCCATGCCCACCGACGTGGTGTTGATCACCGCGTCGTAGCCCGAGACCTCGTCCGGATCGCCGATCGTGCACATGGGATCGTCCATCGCCTCCACGAGGGCCTGGGCACGCTCCGGGGATCGATTGAACACGTCAACCCGGGCGCCGGCCGAGAGCAGTCCGGCCACTGCGGCCCGCGCCGCCCCACCGGCCCCCAGGACCGCGACGCGCGAACCGGCGATGTCGATGCGCAGGGTTTCGACGATGGCGGACGCGTCCGTGTTGTCGGCAAGCAGGTGGCCTTCCTTGTCGATCACGATCGTATTGGCCGCCCCCGCCCGCAGGGCGATCTCCGTGACCTCGCCCCCCTGCTCCCGGACGAATCGCAACGCGTGTTCCTTGTGCGGCAGCGTGACGCAGAGCCCCCGCAACCGGATCGGCAGTTCCTCCAGCAGCGTGAGGACCGTCGCCTTGAACGACTCCCATCCCGCGGCCACCGGCAGTGGAAGGAACACGCCGTCGTATCCGACCGACTCGAAGCCCGCGTTGTGCACGATCGGACTGAGCGAATGGCCCAGCGGCATGCCGATGATGCCCAGCACCCGGGTCGTGTCGCTGATCGATCGGTACCGGTACCGCTGCAGCAACGTGTCCAGATCGCACTGGCCGGGAGCGGTCGTCCCCAGAGTCGACGAGGCGAAGGTGAGGAACCCGCCCTCCGTCCCCGCCAGCACCCGACTGGGCAGTCCCATGTCCCCCATGCACAGCGCGATGGCGGGTCCGTTGACCTGGTGCAGGATGTGGAACGCCTCGATGTTGTCGCGGACGGAGCGTGCTCGCCAGACGAACTTGCGGATGGACGCCTGTCCGACCGCGGCCATCGCCTCGACCCGCTGCAGCAGGTCGTCGGGGCGCCCCTCGAGATCGTGCATCGACAGCACCAGTCCGGTGTCGGAATCGCTCCACCGGGCCCACGCCGCACGCAGCTCCTCGGAGTCGGACCAGAATCCGTGTTCGAGATCGAGGTACCGCGGAACGACGCCGCCCTCCCGCAGGGCATCGAGGATGTCGGCTACATCTTCCGGATCACCGTCGAACGCGCCCCCCTCCTCCTCGCTGCGGATGGTGAGGATGCACGGACGGGGCGAGGATTCGACCAGCGTCGCCATGGCGGAGACGGTCTCCACGTCCGCCAGTTCGTCGACCCGCCACTCGATCAGATCCGCGCCGGCCTCCGATGCGGTCCGCGCCGCCTCGAGGCCGGAGTCGACCTGATCGGGATCGGCGACGGGAATGGAGACGGCGATCAATGACATCCAACGCATCCTACCCAACCCACGCTCCGCACGGACCTCGCTAGCATGCTCGCATGAGCACGCCCCCACCCGAACATCCGGACCACGACGACGCCACGGCCATCATCGAGGAGGCCTGCACCCTGCTGCAGGGCTGGTACAAGGGCGATCTCCGCTTCGACGAGAACATCGTGCCCTGTCGCTTCGTGCGCACCGACGAGGGGCGGCTCGTCGCACCGGTCATGGTGGCGGCCCTGCACACCGCCGACACCGTGCTGATGATTCCCGACGAACATGCCCCGGTGCTCGAACTGCTGCTCTCCATGTCGCCCTTCGAGGAGTCGGGGCCGGACGGACGCTGGGCCGACCGATGGCGGATCTACCACGGCGAGGAGGAGGACATCAACTGGGCCTTCTTCGACATCGACATGGGACGGATGAGCGGCATCGTGATCGACGGCGACGCGCTCCTGCGGGCCAATCCACTGGCCGAAGAGGAGCCCGCTCTGTGCCGGACGATCAACGAACTGGGACAGGACGCACTGCAGCGCATCTGCCACTCCCGGATCGAACAGGACGTCGAGCGGCCGCTCGTGGTCGGGATCGATCCGGACGGCATGGACGTCCGGGCGACCTTCGACGTGCTGCGCATTCCGTTCTCGATTTCGATCGATTCCCCCGAGGACATCGTGGACACCGTGCAGCAGTGGGCGGGATGACGGATCAGCCGTCGGCCATGCGCTCGATGACGCTGGTGGAACTCAGTCCCGGACGATGCCCGAGCACCTGCAGTTCGATCCCGAGCTCGGTCACCAGATCGTGCTCGTTGATCTCCTCCGGCCGGTAGTCGCCGCCCTTGACGTAGATGTCCGGCCGTACGGAGCGAATGAGTTCATGGGCGGTCGCTTCGGGGAACGCCACCAGGTAGTCGATGCAGCGGAACTCGGACAGGATGTCCAGCCGCTGCGGCAGCGGATAGACCGGCCGATCCGGTCCCTTCTGCTTGGCGACCTCCTCGTCGACGTTGACGCCGACGACCAGCACGTCACCGAGATTCGCCGCTTCACGCAGGTAGGCCACGTGGCCGGCGTGCACGACATCGAAGCAGCCGTTGGTGAGCACGATGCGGTGCCCGGCCTCCCGGTGCACGGCCAGTTCGGTGGCCAGCTCCTCCGGGGTCCGGACGGTGCGGTCCATCGGCGCCTGGCGAAGCATGATCTCCCGACGCACGCTGGACAGCGGAATCGACTGGGCTCCGAAGNCTTCGNCCNCCAGTCCGGCCGCCGCATTGGCGAACTCGACGGACTCGATCCACGCAAGCCCGTTGGCGCGTCCGGCGGCCAGGGCCGCAAGGACCATGTCCCCGGCGCCGGTCACGTCGTAGACGCTGCGGGTGGTGGTCGGAACGTGCTGGGGTTCGGCACCCTGCTGCAGCAGCATCGAACCGTGCCGATCGAGCGTCAGCACCATCGTCTCGAGTCCGAGCCGTTCCATCATCGCCTCGGCCGGCGCCGGATCGGGCACGGAATTCGGGAAGCGATGATCGATCGCCTCCTCCAGTTCGGTCCGGTTGGGAGTCATGGTGGTGGCCCCGGCGTAGCGGGACCAGTCGACGCCGTTGGCGGGGTCCACGAAGACGGGCACCCCCGCGGTACGGGCCAGTTCGATCACGGTCTGGCACAGGGGCTCGCTGCAGACCCCCTTGCCGTAGTCCTCGAGACAGACGATGTCGACGGATTCGATCGAGGCCTGCACCGCCGCCAGCAGCTTCTGCTCGACGGCGTCGGGAACCGGATCCGTCGTCTCCACGTCGACCCGGAACATCTTCTGCGGATGCCGATGCTGCGCGAGCCCGACGATGCTCCGCTTGACCGTCGTCGGACGCGCCGAATCCGTGACGAGCCCTTCGATCACCCAGCCTCTGGCCGACAGATCCTCCCGCAGCCACCGACCCGCTTCGTCGTCACCGACCACGCCGCAGCAGTGCACCCGGCCTCCGAGTCCCATGAGGCAGGAGGCCACGTTGGCGGATCCGCCGGAGGTCCGTTCGAGACGATCGCTCCGCAGGACCGGTACCGGCGCATCGGGGCTCAATCGCTCGGCGTCTCCGTAGAGGAACTCGTCGAGCATGAAGTCTCCGACCACGAGCACGGTGAAGTCCCCGAATCGAGCCAGCTTGTCCAGCAGAGTGCTCATGGTTGACATGCTACCGCGCCGGGCCGCTCAGCCCGACATCGCGCCTTCGAGAAGGGCCATCAGAGCCGCCTGACCGGAATGAAATCGCAATCGAAGCCGCGGAACCACCAACGGCACGGTGCATCCCGCATCCAGCAGCGGCCGTGCCTTCACCCGATCCTTCGCGGTCATGAAGATTCCGTCCACGGCGTCCCCCATCCGGATCAACCGCTGCACTTCCGCGGATCCGAAGGGCGCGTGATCGCGAACCCGAATGTCCTCCACGATCTTGGCCCCCGCCTCCACCAACTGGGCCCGAACCGATTCCGGATTTCCAACCCCGAGTCGGCACACGAATCGCTTGCCTTCGAGCCACGCAGTGTCCTCGGCCTGTCGGACGCCGCCGGCCTCCCATTCGATCCCGGACCAGCGGTGCTCGGTCCAGGCCAGCGGTGGCCGACCGTGCAACGCTTCGATGCGCGATGCCAGCGCCCCGTCGATCCCGTGGCTGCGGGTGATGATGACCCCGTGCGCGCGTCGCAGGGATTCCAGCGGCTCACGCAAATGCCCCGCAGGCAGCATGCGCATCGATTCGATCGGAACCGTCGAATCGACCAGGACGAGATCCAGGTCGCGATGCAGGCGTCGATGCTGAAAGCCGTCATCGAGTACCGCACAGTTCGTGGCGGGGTGCTCGAGCAGATGCGACTGCAGGGATCGAACCCGATCCGGATCCGCCAGCACCGGAACATCCTTCAGCAGTTCGCGATAGAGCAGTGCTTCGTCACTCGTCTGCGGATCCCGACTTCCGTACCCCCGCAGCAGCACCGCGGGACGATGCCCCTGGTCCCGAAGACGCTCCACGATCCACCGGACCAGCGGCGTCTTGCCGGTTCCGCCCGTGGTCAGGTTTCCGACCGAGAGCACGGGACAATCCATGCGGTGGACACCGCGGCCGCGATCGAAACGTCGATTGCGGATGCCGACGGCCGCACGCCATCCCCAGGAGACCGGACGGGTCAGCGGCTGCAGAATGGCAGGAAGCGGTCCGGTCATGTGGTGTCCTGTGGTGCCTTCAGTTGACGGGCCAGCCGCCGCATCGGAAGCCCCATCACGGTCGTGGGGTCGCCTTCGCACTCGATCGGCCAGCCTTCGGCCACGCGATCCGCGAGATTGTACGCCCCCGCCTTGCCCCGCCACTGTTCGGTGTCGAGGTAGCCGTCGAGCGCATCGCGATCGAGCATGCCCCAGCGGACCACGGCACGATCGACGAAGACCGTCCGCGCACCGTCGGGGTGATCGATCAGGCAGACACCGGTGATCACATCGTGCGGAACACCGACGAACGATTCGAGCATGGCACGTGCCGCATCCCGATCCGGAGGCTGTCCGATGATCCGACCCTCGAGGACACAGACGGTGTCCGCCCCGAGAATGGTGCACGGTTTGTGATCACCACGCTCCTCGAGCATGAGGGCGGTGGCTGTCGCCTTGAACACCGCCAGCGCCGACACCCACTCGTCCGCAGGCGTCTCCCCGCAGTCAAGCAGGCCGTCGTCGACGTCGGGCACTTCGATGCGAACCGGCCAATGGGCCTCCTCCAGCAACTGTCGCCTCCGTGGTGAACGGCTGGCGAGCACGATGGGTGGCCTCGAGGTCATGGATCGGCGACCTTCGAGGCCGTACCGCGGACGGATTCGATCCGTTCGAACACTGCATCCACATCGATGCCGCGCATGATCGAGTCGCCGATGTCCCGGTCGCGGTAGTTGACTGCGCGTCCGTCGGGGAGCGGCGCACGGAGTACGTGCGCGTCACCGCCGTACGGCCCGACCTTCGCCGGGTCCGTGGGACCAAAGAGCCCGATGCTGTGGACCCCACGGTGAGCAAAGCCCACGGCCATGTGCAGGGCGGCGGAGTCGTTGGAGACCACGAGATCGCTCTGTTCGATGGCGGCCATCATCTCGCCCACACTGGTACGGCCGGCAAGACAGTGCACCCGATCCGAAGGCCCCCCGATCGCATCCTGCAGGGCTTCGACATCCTCCTGCTCCGCGGGCGAACCCAGCAGAAGCAGGTGCCCCCCATCGCGAGCAAGGAGCCGACGACCGAGTTCGGCCCAGTGCGTGCGGGGCCACGCCTTGCTCTGCCAGCGGCCCGTGGATGCGAGCGTCGTCACGGACGCCCCTTCGAGTCGAACGCCCAGCTTCGTCCGCCAGGACTCCGAAGCCTCGGCCGGTACGTACAGACGCATGTCGGGGACCGTTTCCACCCCGCACGCGTGAACGAGTCTGAACATTCGATCGACCTCGTGCACCGCGTCGGCGGTTTCCACGCGATTCGTGTAGGCGAGCCAGGCGAACTCGCGCGCCCGTCGGTCACCGACCCGCTGGGATGCATTGGTCGCCCGGGTCATGAAGCCGCTGCGGGAAAGTCCCTGGCAATCGATGACCAGGTCGTACCGAGCGTCACGGAGCCGGCGGGTCCACTCCAGCAGCTCGCGGGCCACGGCCGGACTCCGCATCCAGCGACCGAAGCGTCCCCGTGGAAAGGGCACCACGCGATCGACCGCAGGATGGGCGGCCACCGCATCCACGAAGCCGTCCTGCACCAGCCAGTGGATTTCCGCATCGGGCCACGCCCGGGCCAGACTGGCTGCGACGGGCACGGTGCGACATACGTCCCCGAGCGCGCTGGGCCGTACAAGAAGGATTCTGCCTGGCTGTCCCGATCCGGCTGGCATGCGGTGCTCCACGGGCCATGATAATCACCCAACGGGATTTACCACCCACCAGGTGCCCTGCCGCCCGTCTGCCTGTATCCTCCGGGACCAGCGAGGTACGTTTCGTGCAGCAAGAGAACATGAATCAACCCGATCCCTCCGAGGACTCCGACATCCCCTCCCTTGAGGACACCGGGGTTCCGGCACCCAAGGCCGCCAAACCGAAGCGACCCAACCCGTCGAGCCCCGACGCATCCAATGCGAAGGATTCGACCGGCGAGGACATGGCTCCTCCGGGCAACAGCACCGCGGGCTTCGACACCCTGCTGGGCAAGCTCGTGGTCGACTCCGGCCTGGTCACTCCGGATGAGCTGGAACAGTGCGGCGAGGAGCTGAAGTCGATCGACGACATCGACGATCCGCGCACCCTCTCCGACATCCTGATCAACCACGACTTCGTCACCCGGCATCAGCTGCACCGGCTCCAGAAGGAGTTCGATGCGAAGAAGTCCTCGCAGCGGATCCCCGGATACCAGATCCTCAAGAAGCTGGGATCGGGCGCGATGGCGACGGTGTTCCTCGCCAAGCAGATCAGTCTCGACCGACTCGTGGCCATCAAGGTCCTTCCCAAGAAGTTCTCCGAGAACGCGAACTTCATCGAGCGGTTCTACAAGGAAGGCAAGTCCGCGGCGCAGCTCAACCACCCCAACATCGTCCAGGCCTACGACGTGGGGCAGGCCGGCGACCACCACTACTTCGTGATGGAATACGTCGAAGGCGAGACCGTGTACGACCGGACGAAGGCGGAGAAGCGTCTGGAGGAACTGGACGCGATCGCCATCGTCATCCAATCGGCCCTGGGGCTGCAGCACGCCCACGAGCGGGGCTTCATCCACCGCGACATCAAGCCCAAGAACATCATGCTCACCGGACGCAACAAGGTGAAGCTGGCGGACCTCGGCCTGGCCCGCGCCCTGGACGACGAAGCGACCGCGAAGGCGGAAGCGGGACGGGCCTACGGCACCCCCTACTACATCAGTCCCGAGCAGGTCCGCGGCGAACTCGACATCGGCCCCGCGGCGGACATCTACGGACTCGGTGCCACCTGCTACCACATGGTCACCGGCCGAGTCCCCTTCTCCGGCAAGAACCCGTCGCAGGTGATGCACAAGCACCTGAAGGCGGAACTCACCCCGCCGGACACGCTGAACCCGTCGCTGTCGGCCGGCTTCTCCCAGATCATCGAGATGATGATGGCCAAGTCCCCGACGGATCGGTACTCGAACGCCTCCGAACTGCTGGAGGACCTGGAACTGGTCCAGCGGGGCGAATCGCCCAGCTACGCGCGGCCCAAGGTCGATCTGTCCAGTTTCGCCGTCAAGATCGGCCAGGGCACTCCGACACCGAATCAGGCCGCGAACGTCGATGGGCCCGCCTCCCCGGTGGCCGCGATCAGCCTCGCGGTCAACGTGCTGCTGCTGATCGTGCTGATCGTGGTGGTGATCATGTTCGCCGTCTGACCGCGGTGCGCGGTTCCCACCTGCGGGTATCATGCCGCCATGCAGATCTACATCGATACCGCCAGCATTGAGGACATCCGCGAAGCCGCCGACATGGGCGTGCTCGACGGCGTCACCACGAACCCGAGCCTCGTCGCAAAGGAGGGCGTCGACTTCCACGACCGCCTCAAGGAGATATGCGATGTCGTCCCCGGTCCGGTCAGCGCCGAAGTCGTCTCCACCGAATCGGATGCCATGATCGAGGAGGCGCAGCCGCTGCTGGCGATCGCCGACAACATCGTCATCAAGCTTCCCTGCACCGTCGACGGGCTCCGGGCCTGCAAGCACCTCTCGTCCAACGGCATTCGGGTGAACATGACGCTCTGCTTCCAGCCGCTGCAGGCGATGCTCGCCGCGAAGGCNGGCGCGTTCCTGATCAGCCCCTTCCTGGGGCGGCTCGATGACATCGGTCAGGACAGCATGGATCTGATCCAGCAGATCAGGACCATCTACGACAACTACGGCTACGAGACCAAGGTCCTGGCCGCTTCCGTGCGTCACCCCATGCATCTGGTGCAGTGCGCCCTGGTCGGCGCCGACGTCGCCACCGNGCCCTTCAAGGTCATCCAGCAGATGATGAAGCACCCGCTGACCGACAGTGGACTCGAGAAGTTCCTGCANGACTGGGCGGCCATGCAGACCCCCGCCACCTGCTGAGTTAGTCGACCTGGGCGACCAGTTCGACTTCCACCGACGCATTCAGCGGCAGAGCGACCGAGCCGACCGCAGCCCGTGCGTGCCGTCCGGCGTCGCCGAAGACGTCGAGCATCAGTTCACTCGCCCCATTGGCCACCAGCGGCTGATCCGTGAAGCCGGGGTCGGACGCGACAAAGACTCCAATTCGAATAATCCTTTGAACGCGATCCAGATCACCGTCCAACGCGGACTTGAGAACCGCCAACGCATTGATCCCGCACTGTCGAGCCGCGGCCACGGCCAGTTCGACGCCGGTTTCCGACGGCACGGTCCCGGTGGCCTGCAGGGATCCATCACGAAGAGGGATCTGCCCACTTACAAACACAAGGTCGTTGGCATGGACCGATGGAACGTACGCTGCAACGGGCTTTGGAGCATCAGGAAGGTCGATCGCGAGTTCTGCCAGGCGTTCATCGATCCGAGGCATTGGGCATCCTTTCAAGCGGTCTTACAGTGCTAAAAACGGGACTTCGGTTCGGGGTAGGCTTGACCCGGCCGGGGTTGGGAGTACTCTCTGTGGTGCGAGGTTCGTCCCTCGCCCAGGTCCGGTGCGGCAAATCATACCGCGATCAAACGTCATTCTTCGCCGGAATCCCGGCACCATCATCTCCGCCGCTCCCGATCGACATCCCATGTAGCACGCACGGGAAGCATCCCGGCCGTGTTCATGTTGCATTTCCGGCAGCATGATCCGAACCGGTCCCGCGTGTGTGAAATGACGTTTTTCGTTCCGGGTCGGCTCGACCGAATCCCGGTGTATCGTGGAGAGAGCGGACAACAGAATCTTGTCGCAACGCACTCATTGATTTCATCTTTATCTGAGCACATGGAGACCACTATGAAGACCAAGAAAGGCTTCACCCTCGTCGAGCTGATGGTCGTTATTTCGATCATCGGACTCCTGATGGGTCTGCTGCTGCCGGCATTGAGCTCGGCCATGGCAACCGCCCGCGCAAAGAAGGATTCCGCCAACATCCGTGGCATGAACCAGGGCATGGCGTCCTACGCCGCCGACTTCAACGGCGACTGGATGATTCCCGGCGAAGTCTGGCGCGCAGCCNTTCAGACCGCCAGTGGACCTCAGTACATCTGGGGACAGGGCCGTCCCAACTTCTTCCTGAACAACACCGCCGACCTGAACTCGGGCATGGTGGCACTCCGCTACTGGAACCCCGAGCTGATCGTCAGCCCCTGCGAAGTCAACAAGGACATCGGCGTCAAGGGTGAGATCGACGAGAACGGCCAGATCGTCGCCTACGACTACGCTGCATACAGCCCCTCCGATGGACGGTACTGGGCACAGCCCTCCTCCTCCGGCGGCATCCGTGCGAACCTCGGCAACCCCGGCGACCGCAAGAGCCACGTCAGCTACACGAACCAGTGCCTCATGGGCGACCGGCTTCGCAACAAGTGGCATTCCACATCCGGATCCGACTCCTCCGCTCACTGCCTCCGCGGCACCGAGAACGGCGTCACCTCCGATGTCGAAGACGGNTCCGGCGAATGGACCCGTTCACCGGTCCACGACTTCATGGGCCCCGCCGGCGCATGGATGGCCAACATCGGTTGGGCCGACGGTTCCATCACCACCGAAACCAACTACTTCCCGGGCAACTCCCGCTACGAGCCTCGGGTCGGTGGCTACACCAACGGCATCAAGAAGGACAACATCTTCGCCGCAGAGTTCACCGGTTCCACCGATGACGACGGCAACCCCAACAACCTGCTGGCAGGCGACAACTTCCTCGTCTACTGCTACCTCGCCGGTGACGAGGGGTACCCGAACTGTCTCCAGNCGTGGGACGAACTCAAGGACTGAGTCCTTGGCGAACCGGAGTTGACTTCATGAAACGTCGTGGCTTCACCCTGACCGAACTGCTCGTCGTGATCGCGATCATCGCGATCCTGGTGGGCATTCTCCTGCCGGCACTGGCCAANGCCCGGGCTGCCGCCCGGATGGTCGACGAGCAGAAAAGGGTGCAGACCAAACTCGAAGCATTCACGGCCTGGGCGGCTTCCAACAACGGTCGGAAGCCGATCCCCGGGCTGGTTCGGACNGAAAAGGATCCGCGGCTCGACAAGTANGTGCCCGGAGCCGGNCCGGAAGACCCCCTGGTGAACGANCATGGTTCGATGCTCTCANTGTGCATCATGAACAANCTGTTCACCNCGGNAGACACNGTCTCGGACATGGATCCNAATCCGAATCTCTTCGTGTACGGCGANTACGANTACCAGNGCTATACGCAATACGTGTCGGACGACGAACCAGGTGTGTTCTGGGACGACGGGTACAGCAACAAGCTCAATCGTGAAGGCGATGGTTTCAACAACTCCTACGCGATCATGCCGATCGCCGGTGCCCGCCGCATCCGGCAGTGGGAACGGCAGGCGGACTCGACGTTCGTCCTGATCGGCACCCGGGGACCCGAGGAGGGCGACCAGTCGCTCCTCGCTCCGGACAATCCGGATCAGTCCATCACCACGGACTGGTTCGGTCGGACCGGCGAATGGATGGGGGTGTTCGCCTTCGGCGACAACCACGTCGAGCAGTCCTCGAACTTCTACCCCGCCAAGTGCCTCTACAAGGANCCGGCCAACAANCCGCCCGACGAGTTGCTGCCGGACAACCTGTTCAAGGCCGAGGCGAGGCATCCGGAGTACGACGAGGAGCCCCTGCTGGGCGGAGACATCTTTCTCACGCACGTCGATGAGATCGAGGAAGTCAACGGTGGCAACCCCTACGACGTCGAGTACGAGCCGCTGCACGATTGAGCGGCATCCCAACGGGAAGTTCACGGGCCGGACGCTTGCGTCCGGCCCGTTTCCTTTGGAGGTCGCGGGGTAGAATGAAGGCATGCGATGCATGCTGGCCATCCTGATCCTCGCCCTGCTGGGAACGCACCCGGCCCTCGCCCGGGCCCAGGCGATNCCGGCCGTTCGCAAGGCGAATCAGGTTGCGATCCTGACGGTGGAAGGGCCCATCACCTCCATCACCGCGTCATCCCTGAAAAGACGACTCGCCGACGCCATGGCCGATGGCGCCGACACCGTGGTGATTCGCCTGAACACGCCCGGAGGCGAACTGATGTCCACGCTGGACATCTGCCGCATGATCAAGGCCGATGCCCCCCCGAATACCGTCGCCTGGATCGATCCCCACGCCTTTTCCGCAGGAACCGTCATTGCCCTCGCCTGCCGCGAGATCGTGATCTCGCCGGGGGGCATGTTCGGAGACAGCGCCCCGGTCAGCCCGCTGGGTCCNATTCCCCAGACCGAACGGGCCAAGATCGAGTCGCCGCTGCTGACCGAGGTCGTGGATTCCGCCCGGCGCAACCGCTACGACGAACGACTGGTGCAGGCATTCGTCAGCCTGGGGATCGAGCTCTGGCTGCTCGAGAACACCGAGACCGGCCAGCGCATCGCCGTGGACCGCAGCGAATACCGGGACATCTACGGTGATGAACCGCCGGANACGATCCCATCNATCACCCCCCCCGCTCCGGACGCCGCNCCCATCGCCCCGTGGTTCGANGCATTGATGAGCGGCATGCCCGAAGCCCCNGANGACATTTCGNACATGGTGCAGCGTCCATCCTCCCGCACCAGACTCGATGCCGCCGATCGTGCGGAGTGGGTCCTGATCGGCCAGGTGGTCTCGTCCGATCGGCTTCTGGCCCTCACTCCCGCGGAGTCGATCGCCTACGGAATGGTGCCCCGTACCATCGCGAATGAAAACGAACTGCAGGCCTTCCTGGGCGCAGCGTCGCTGCGTACCTACGAACGATCCTGGAGCGAGTCGCTGGTGATCTTCCTCGTCAGCTGGCCCGTTCGCATCGTGCTGATCATCATCTTCCTCGTCTGCCTGTTCGTGGAATTCGCCTTCCCGGGCACCGGCATCTTCGGGGTCGGATCGATGGCGGCCCTGGTGGTGCTGCTGGGTGCTCCCTGGATCGTGGGGCTGGCCCAGTGGTGGGACATCCTCTTCGTACTGCTGGGCATGGCTCTGGTGGCGGTCGAACTGCTCCTGCTGCCGGGCACCTTCGTGGCCGGCATCAGCGGCGCCCTGCTCATGCTGGCCGGNCTGGTCGGCACCTTCGTGTCGGGCGACATGAACTCCAGTGAACTGGTCGACGGACTGTTTCGCGGCATCCTGATCGTCACCACCGGACTGGTCGGTGCCGTGGCCATCATGTGGTGGCTNGGNCGCCGCTTCGANCACAGNCGATTCGCATCNCGATTCATCCTTCGCACCGACGCGAATCCNGTCGGNACACGNNGCACCGCGGACGATCGCCCCTCCATCGGANCCGAAGCCGTGGCNANGACCGANCTGCGNCCCGCCGGCCGGATNCNATGCGGNGACNNGNTGCTCGATGCGGTATCGTCNGGNCGNTGGATNCGCAAAGGCGCGNNCGTTCGNATCGTGCGCAACGACATGACCATCGANGTGGAGGAGNTCGANCCATGATCACGCTACTGGCCCAGNCNGCGACGACCGGNGGCGACGCNCCNCTCATCTGGGGCGTGATCCTCGCTTCCGCCGCTCTGCTGCTGCTCTTTCTGGAACTGTTCGTCCCCTCCGGCGGGATCCTCTCCCTGTGCAGCGGCGTGGCGGTCCTCGGTTCCATCGTGGCCTTCTTCACGTACGACACCACCACGGGNCTGGTGGNNCTGGGNCTCTACATCTTCCTGGGNCCGGTCGTGCTCTGGGCCGGCTTCAAGTGGTGGGTCNCATCNCCNNTGGGGCAACGCATGATTCTCGGCGCACAGGACGATCCGATCGATCGCAGNCAGGAGGAGGCCTTCGCCGCATCNCAGGCCCGNATGAAGGCCCGGGCCCANCANCTCGATGCNATGGTGGGNCGNCGNGGNACCACCGAGACCCGGCTCTCNCCGGTCGGNAGCATCCGGATCGANGGNGAGCGGTTCGAAGCCCTCGCCGAAAANGGAATGCTGGANNCCGAAGTGGAAATCGAGGTCACNGCGGCCTATGACAATCAATTGAAGGTCCGGGCCANCANNNCCTGATTCTGNTAGAATCCNNCCCTGCGCAAGGCGGCANCGAGTGTCCGCGGGAGCCCNATCATGACCACGTTCGAAATCATCGCCATCAGTGTCGGAGGCTTCATTGCCCTNCTGGTGCTGCTGTTCCTGTTCCAGTTCGTNGGCCTGTATCTCCAGGCCTGGGTTTCNGGNGCCAAGGTNCGATTCATCGATCTGGTGATGATGCGGTTCCGAAAGGTCAAGCCNCGCACGATCGTGGAGAACCGCATCACGGCCAAGAAGGCCGGACTCGACATCCCCACCGACATGCTGGAATCCCACTTCCTCGCCGGTGGCCGCGTCACCAACGTGGTCCGATCGATCATCGCCGCCGACAAGGCCCGCATCGAGCTGCCCTGGGAAGTGGCCACGGCGATCGATCTCGCCGGGCGTGACATCCTCGACGCCGTGAGGACCTCGGTGAACCCGAAGGTCATCGACTGCCCGGACCAGGGACACGGACGATCGACCATCGATGCGGTCGCTAAGGACGGCATTCAGCTCAAAGCCCGGGCCCGGGTGACGGTGCGTACCAACATCGCCCGACTCGTCGGTGGTGCTACGGAGGAGACCATCGTCGCCCGCGTCGGTGAAGGCATCGTTTCGACCATCGGATCGGCTGCGAACCATCTCAAGGTGCTCGAGAATCCCGACGACATCTCCCGCACCGTGCTGGAGAAGGGGCTGGACGCCGGCACCGCGTACGAGATCCTTTCGATCGACATCGCGGACATGGACGTGGGTGAGAACATCGGGGCGAAGCTGCAGACCCACCAGGCCAGTGCCGACGAAAAGCGGTTCCAGGCCGAGGCGGAGAAGCGTCGTGCCATGGCCGTGGCCCAGGAAGCCGAAATGAAGGCGGAAGCCCAGAAGAACCGGGCCGTCGTCATCCTCGCCGAGGCCGAGATTCCCAAGGCCATGGCCGAGGCGTTCCGCAGCGGCAACTTCGGAATCATGGACTACTACCGCATGAAGAACGTCATGGCCGACACATCCATGCGATCCTCCATCGCCTCCGAGGACGGCCAGTCCCCCGGCACGGGGCAGTGATCCCCTTCTGATCGCCCCGCAGGGCCCGGAATCATTCCTGCAACGAAAACGGTCGGATGGATACGACTTTGTCGTATCATCGGCCGTGTGGACCACCCAATGGAGCATCGA
>PAAB01000028.1 GCA_002591705.1 Phycisphaerae bacterium | reverse complement strand
TGGGTCGCTGGCGGCATGGTCGTCATGAGCACTCCTTGCTGCAACGGCTGCCTGTGGTCCGCCTCAGTCGGTGTCGCCGGACGCCTTGAGCTCCTGCTGCTTCTTGCGAAACTCCCTGAGCTTGGGCATGTACTGGGACTTCTTGCGGGGAGGAGCCATGAAGTACGCCTTCTCCTGCAACGACACCGCCTCATCGATCTCGCCACGGGAGAACCGGATCAGAGCCTCCGTCTGCACCAGACGGGGGTCGTTCGGTCGCCCGTTCACGCGAGCTGCGGTAGCGGCCGTCAGGGCGATGTCGAGATTTCGCTGGGCATCGGGGATCTCGGGATCGAATGCGATCAACTCCGCGATCCAGGAAAGCAGTTCGGGATCGTCCGGATAGCTTTCGATCGCCTCGCTGGCGTATTCGTAGGCCTTGGCGGGATCCTTCTGCTCGTTCATGAAGACCTTGATGCGCTCCAGCACCAGGAAGTAGAAGATCCGGGGATCGCGCTGGATGACCTCCGCGGTGATGTCGTCGTACTGCTGCCAGTTCTTGTACTTGCGATGCTTGTCGATCGCCTCGAGATGGCCGGCGACCTGGCTCATCAGCTTCTGGTTGTACCGTCCGTCGATGATCTTCTCGAGGGCCTCGTCGAACTCGGGGGCCAACGGATGTCCGATGAACTGGACGTTTCCTTCGGGCCCGACGATGAACGCCGTGGGGATTCCGCTCTGGCCGGCGGCCTTCATCCAGGCCCGGGTCGTCGCCTGCCGCTTGTCGACCACGACGGTGTAGTCCATCTTTCGACCCTGCTTGCGGACGAACTGATTGACGACGTCCGCCTCCTCGTTGCTGACTCCGATGATGCGCAGCTGGTCCGGCTCGTACCGCTTCTGCAATTCGGTCAGGTGCGGAATGGATTTCTTGCAGGGGCCGCACCACGTCGCCCAGAACTCGACGACGTACGTGGTGCCGTTCTCGAGACTGGTCTCGTCGCCCTTGACCCACTCCTCGATGGAGAGTCCCGGAGCGGGGTCACCGACCTTGAGCCGCTGTCCCATCTGGGCGCTGGCCGACTGGCACATGGCCAGCATGGTGATCGCAATGGTGGCAAGACTGATCTGCTTGAACATGGATGGGTCCTCTCGAAATCCAACTGGTTGCCCGGGGCGATACGTATTTCATCATAGCGTGCCGAGGGAGGAATCCGTCCACGGCCTATCCATCGTAGGACGCAACGGATCGGCATTGGTTCCCGAAATCAGGTGTCTTCGAGCAACTCCACCGAACGAAAAGATCGTCCCTCCAGCATCTGCAGGCTCGCCCCTCCACCGGTGGAAACGTGGCTCACGGCCTTCGCAAGCCCGAATGCATCGATGGCAGCGGCGGTTTCTCCGCCACCGATCACCGAAATCGCCCCCCGACGCGTCGCCTCGACGACTGCATCGGCCACCGCTCTTGAACCGTCGTCGAAGGGCGGCGTCTCGAAGACCCCCATCGGGCCATTCCAGACGATGGTTCCCGCGGTCCGCAGGAGATCGGCGGCCGCAGTGGCGGACGCGGGACCGATGTCCAACCCCATCATGTCCGAAGGGATGTCTCCCTCGATCGGGCACGCCGAATCCGGTGCATCCGGCGACGGGGCACACATGCTGTCGACGGGAAGCAGCAACGTTCGCCCGAGCGACTTGGCCTCCTCGAGAACTCCCCTGGCCTCCACGACCATGTCCTCCTCGAAGAGACTGCGACCGATGGACACTCCGAGGACGGAGAGGAACGTGTACGCCATGCCTCCCCCGATCACCACCGCATCGACTCGCGGCAGCAGATTGCGGATCGCCCCCAACTTGTCGGACACCTTCGCACCGCCGAGCACCGCGACGAACGGCGACGCGGCGTCGTCGATCGCCTCGGCGAGGAAGGCGAGCTCGGCCTCCAGCAGGCGGCCCGCGACCCGATGCCGATCCTGCATCGCCTCGGGAACTCCGACCATCGAGGCGTGCGCACGATGCGCGGTTCCGAACGCGTCGTTGACGTAGACGTCCCCGTGGGCCGCAAGCTTCGCGGCAAACTCAGGATCGTTCTTCTTTTCCGCCGCGTGGAAACGCAGGTTCTCCAGCAGAACGATGCCGCCGGGCTCCAGGCCCCCGACCGCACGGTCGGCGTTCGGACCAATGCAGTCTTCCGACGCCAGCGTGACCGGCACCCCCGGCAGCAGCTCCGCCAGCCGGTCCGCGACCGGCTTCAGGCTGTAGGCCGGTTCGAAACCGGTTCCCGCGGGTCTCCCCAGATGGCTCATCAGCACGAGGCTTCCACCACGATCGAGGACCGAACGCAGGGTCGGAATCGCCATTCGGATGCGACGATCGTCGAGCACGCCGCCATCCGCGTCCAACGGAACATTGAAGTCCACCCGGACCAGAACACGCTTGCCGACGACGTCGATTCCATCGATGGTGAGTTTGGACATGATCGTACTCCTTCGGAAGGGTACGGTACACGAGTTCGCATACCGGGATGACCATGCACTCCACACCGACCGGACCTCGACCCATCCTCATCCTCGGCCCCACGGCCGGCGGCAAGACGTCGCTCGCCCTGGAACTCGCACGGCGGCTCACCCCCACGGGGGAATGCATCGGCGCCGACTCGATGCAGGTGTACCGTGGCATGGACATCGGAACCGCCAAGCCGGGCGCCGAGGAACTCGGGGACATCCCGCATCATCTGATCGACATCGTCGACCCCGCGTCCTCCTTCACGGTGGATCACTGGCTGAAGGCGGCGGGCGAATGCGAACGCGACATCGTGAACCGGGGACGGACTCCCATCTACGTGGGAGGTACGAATCTCTACCTGCAGTCGCTGCTGGGCGGTTTCATCGAAGGCCCGGAACCCGATCCGGACGTTCGCGCGGAACTGGAATCGATCCCCACACCGGAACTGCATGCCCGACTGCGTTCCGTCGATCCGGCCGGTTCGGAGCGAATTCATCCCAACGACCGTCGCCGCACCATCCGTTCCCTCGAAGTCCATGCCATCACGGGCACCCCATTGTCGGAACTCCAAGGCCAATGGGACGCCGCACCCCGGCGCACCGACATCCGAATCATCGGACTCCACTGGGCGGCCGAGGAGATCAACCCCCGCATCAACGCCAGGGTGAAGGCGATGTTCGAGGCCGGCTTCGTCGAGGAGGTCCGGACCCTTCTGGAATCGGACCGGCTCGGAACCCAGGCCAGGGAGGCACTCGGCTACAAGCAGATCGCCGAACATCTCGAGGGACTGCGAACCCTCGAGGACACCATCGAGGAGATCAAGATCCGGACCCGGCGGTTCGCCAAGCAGCAACGGACCTGGCTCAGAAGATTTCGGCATGTCTTTGGAGGCCACTGGCTGGATCCAGCCGGCAAAAGCCCGCAAGAACTTGCCTTGGAGTCACTTACGGTCGATTAGCAGGCCTCCCGAATGCATCCCGATGTGCGATTCGAAACCCCCTGCGCCCACTCCGTCCCGTGCCTTTTTTCCTTGACAGAGCCGGCAAGGCCGATACAAACACCCCCTGCCCGGAGGCTTGGCGAGTCGGCCACCCCGGGCCGCCCAAGGGTGATTGAACTGCCGGTGCCGGCGGGATCACCCGGGGCGTCTGCTTGAGGACAGATCCATGGCCACCCAACTGGTCATCGTCGAATCCCCCGCCAAGGCCAAGACCATCAACCGGTACCTCGGGGATGGCTTCACGGTCGAGGCGTCCGTGGGCCACGTGCGTGATCTTCCCAAGTCCGCAAAGGGACAGCCCGTTCCGGGCGTCGACATCGAAAACGGATTCACGCCGACCTACATCCCCGCACCCGGCAAGAAGAAGGTCATCACCGCCCTGCGCAAGCTGGCCAAATCCGCGGACGAGGTCTGGTTCGCGACGGACCTCGATCGCGAGGGAGAGGCCATCGCATGGCATCTCGCCGAGGAACTCAAGATCGACCCCTCGAAAGCGAAGCGAGTCGTCTTCAACGCGATCACCAAGCAGCAGATCCAGAAGGCGTTCGACAACCCGCACCTGATCGACATGGATCGGGTCAACGCCCAGCAGGCGCGTCGCATCCTCGACCGGATCGTCGGATACCAGGTCTCCCCCCTGCTCTGGAAACGCGTCGCCGGCGGCCTGAGTGCCGGACGGGTGCAATCGGTTGCGGTCAGGATGATCGTGGAGCGGGAGAAGGAGATCCGGGCCTTCGTTCCCGACGAGTACTGGCAGGTTGAAGCATGCTTCGCCCTTGATCCCGATCAGCGCAAGCAACTCGGCGACGACTGGACGGCGCTGCATGCCGCGGCCGCGGCATCGGAAGGCGGGAAGCCCGTCACGCAGAAGGAACGCAACCGCTGGCTTCGGGACCACAACGCCCTGTCCGCGTCGCTGGTCGAGATCNACGGCGAACGATTCAANNTCCGGATCACCGCCGANGGATTCGAAACCNAGGTNNACGAAGGNGNGCATCTCGATCGGGTGNCCGCCATGGCNTCNGCCATCGGCATGGTCGATCCGGTGGNCGANACCACCCCCGCNCCCGGNGGNGCAGGCCCCGCCTCNNGNCTGATCGCTGTNCGGGGCGCCATCGATCCCGCAACCCAGTACCGNGTCGAGTCGATCACCCGCAAGAAGTCGAAGTCGCGTCCCGGCGCCCCCTTCATCACCAGTTCGCTCCAGGCCGCCGCCGCGAACAAGCTGGGGTTCACCGCCTCGCGAACCATGCGTGCGGCCCAGAAGCTCTACGAGGGCATCACGATCCGTCGCGAGGGACAGGTCGGGCTCATCACCTACATGCGAACGGACTCCACCCACATCTCCCCCGAGGCGGTGAAACAGGTCCGGTCCTACATCGACGATGAATACGGTGCCACCTACCTGCCCGAGAAACCGGTGCACCACAGTTCCACGAACCGCGCCGCCCAGGAGGCCCACGAAGCCATCCGACCGACCGATGTCACGAGGCATCCCGACGCGCTGCCCGCCTCGGTCGACGATGACCTTCGCAAGCTCTACCGCCTGATCTGGAANCGCTTCGTGTCGGGCCAGATGGTGCCGGCGGAATGGGAACGAACCGAAGTCCGCCTCCTCCGCAGCGACGTCGAAACGGGCGCCGTCTTCCTGACCAAGGGCCGCGTGCTGTCGTTCGACGGCTACTACAAGGTCGCCGGCGTGCCCGTCTCCGAGGACGAGCAGACCCTTCCGGTGCTGAACGAAGGCGATGTCATGGCACCGTTCGCCCTCGATCCGCGCCAGCGGTTCACCTCGCCCCCGTCGCGTTTCTCGGAATCGGCCCTGGTCAAGCAGCTCGAGAAGGAGGGAATCGGACGTCCTTCGACCTACGCCTCGATCATCGACGTCATCCAGCGGCGCAACTACGTGGAGAAGATCGATCGCGCGTTCTGGCCGACGCACCTCGGGGAAGTGGTCACGGACAAGCTCGTCGAAGCCTTCCCGCAGCTGATGGACATCGGGTACACCCGATCCATGGAGGCGGAACTGGACAAGATCGCCTCCGGCAGCGCGAACTGGTCCGAGATGCTCCAGACGTTCTACGGTCCGTTCACGGAATCGCTCGAATACGCATACGAGCACATGACGCACGCCAAGGCGGAGACCGAACCGGCCCGCTACGCGTGTCCGACCTGCGACGCACAAACGGAATATCGACTCGGCAAGAACGGTCGCTTCCTGTCCTGCACGGACTATCCCGACTGCAAGTTCGCCGCGACGGTCGATCGCGAGGGACGCCCGATGCTGGTCCAGCGGGTCGACGTCCAGTGCCCCGAGGACGAATCGCCCATGGTCCTGCGAACGGGACGATTCGGTCCGTTCCTCGCGTCGGTGAACTACCCCGAGACCAAGATGGTCGTGAATCTCGACAAGAAGGGCCAGATCAAATACCCGTCGATTCCCCCGCTGGAGACCGACATCCCGTGTGCCAAGTGCGAACGCACCCTCTACCTGCGTCGCGGCAAGCGAGGCCCGTGGCTCGGATGCAGCGGATTCCCCAAGTGTCGCGGCCGCGGCAAGTGGGCCGACCTCGAGGATGACAAGCAGAAGGAGATGGAGACGGCGCTCGCGGCGCACGAGACGGCGAATCCCCAGGTGGTCATCAAGGATCTCAAGGGCGAACCGATCGAGGAAGGCACGCCCATCGACGTGCTGATGATCACCGAGGAGGAGGATCAGCTCTCGATCCATCCCGACGCTCCGCCCGAGGCGTAGCCCTCCGGAGCCCCGGGACACCGCCTCTTTCGTCCCTCCGTCTTCGAAACGGATGCAGCATCCCCCTCCGTGAAGACCTACAATCGGGTCATGGAACGTCGCTCCACGCGCAGCATCATGATCGGCGACGAC
Source organism: Phycisphaerae bacterium (assembly GCA_002591705.1). Next base: position 42,108 of record PAAB01000028.1, on the reverse strand, counting down.
CGCACCGGCCGAATCGGCATCGGTGGCGGTCACCCGGTCTCGGTGCAGACCATGACATCGGGATACACCTACGAGATCGACACCTGCGTGGCCGAGATCAACCGCATGCACGAAGCGGGCGCGGACATCGTCCGCGTGGCGGTTCCACAGCGGAAGGACACCGAGGCGCTGCCGGAGATCCTCGCCCAGACGTCGGTCCCGATCGTGGCCGACGTGCATTTCCACTACAAGCGGGCGCTCGAGGCCGTGGAGGCCGGCATCCACAAGATCCGGCTCAACCCGGGCAACATCAACGATCGCAAGGAGGTCGATGCGGTCATCGATGCCTGCCGCGAACGCGGCATTCCCATCCGGGTCGGCGTGAACGAGGGCTCGATCATCGAGCGGAAGGACAAGCAGCAGCGGGCCGCCGAACTCGGCAAGTTCTTCGCGGACCGGCACCAGGGGCACCTCATCGCCCTGATGATCGCCAAGCTCGAGGAGTACCTGGACATCTTCGACNCCCGTGACTTCCACGACGTCTGCATCAGCGCGAAGTCGATGGATGCACGACTCGTCATCGAGATCTACCGGGAGATCTCGACCCGGTTCGACTATCCGCTGCACCTCGGCGTCACGCACGCCGGCCCCAAGGAGACCGGCGCAATCCGCAGTGTGGTGGCACTCGGCTCCCTGCTCTCCAGCGGAATCGGGGACACCCTTCGCATCAGCTACGCGAGCGATCCGGTGCACGAGGTCGAGGACGGACTCGAACTGCTCTACTGCCTGGGACTCAGGAGCCGGGTGGGGGCGGAACTCATCGCCTGCCCCACCTGCGGGCGGATCCAGGTGGATCTCTTCACCCTCGTGCAGGCGGTCAAGAAGAAGCTCGACAAGGAGATCGACCTGCCCATCAAGGTCGCGGTCATGGGCTGCATCGTCAACGGTCCCGGCGAAGCCGAGGGTGCCGATGTGGCCGTCTTTGCCGGCAATCAGCGGGGCATCATCTACGTCCAGGGGGAACGGGTGGCGAACGTCAAGGAGGAGGAGATTCTGGATCGACTGCTCGAGGAATGCAGGCGGTTCCAGGACCGAATCCGCAGTGGCGAGGCCACGCTCGGCGAGAAGCTCGTCGAAATCGTGCCTCCGGATCCCATCGGCGAACTCGGCAGCGGGGTGGACAAGATCGAATCCGGTCAGGTGGAACGACTCACGATCGACGAATCCTGAATCCCCTCGACCGGTTCCTGCGTAGACTGGAACGGACCCGGACCAGGAATGCGAACGATGCGCAGCACCTCTCGAACCCCGACCGCCTTCACGCTGATCGAGCTGCTGGTGGTCATCTCGATCATCGCGATCCTCGTTTCGATCATCAGCGTCGCCGTTCAATCGAGCATCCGTTCCGGTCGGAAGACCGTCGAACTCAACAACGTGCGTCAGGTCGGCAACGCACTGCTGATGCATGCGGGCTCCCACGACGACCGACTCGTGCGTGGATGGCAGTCGACCGATGTGCAGGCCCTGGCCAACGAGACCATCGTGTTTCCCGACTTCATGGAAATCCCCCCCGCTCCCAACTACCGGGCATCCGACGACAACATCGCCGGCCCGTGGACCTGGCATCTCGTCCCGTATCTCGACGATCCGGATCCGATCCTGCGTTGGCACCTCGATCCGGATGAACAGCGCATCGAACACTTCATCGACGAGGGATTCGAGTTCGCCCACGAGCCGGCCTTCGCCTACAACGGCTGGTACCTCGGAGGACAGTGGGATTTCTGGGACCCGCACTACCGGACGCCGCAGCTCCGGTTCACCAGCGTCGAGCAGGCCGACGGCACCAAGGTCTCCCCCGTGGTGCGNACCATTCCCCACGTGAAGAACTCGACCGAGGTCGTCGCCTTCTGCTCCGCCTTCCAGGCGGACGGACCGATGGACGACCCGCGCGAACGCGATCGGGTGGCCGGCACCTGGCTCGTGGAGCCGCGACTGCTTGCCAATCGCATGAAATGGGGCCTCGACGAAGGCGGCAACGTCCACATCCACGAAGCGGGACACATTCCGCTGGGACGCAACGGCGGCCCGCCCGTGGCCTGGTTCATCGATGGCCACACCGATACGCAGACCTTCGAGGACCTCGCCGACCAGCGNCGCTGGATCGATCGGGCCAAGGCCGTCGGCGACACGCCGGCCCGGGACTGGTCCCACGAAGACGACGTCCGCTGATCAGTCCGCCTCGGACGACCGGGGCTCCGCGGCGAGCCGCGCCTCCCGCTTGATCCTGGCCAGCGCCAGCCGGATCGAACGTCGAATCGACTTGCGATCCCGTTCCGTCAGCGGAGAGTCCGCGAGCTCGATCCCGATCGCGCTGTCCCATCGGACATCGACCTCGCGATACCCATGCTCGTGCTCCAGCAGTCGCTGCGCCATGTCGGGCATGTGGGCGGCACCGTAGAGGATCGCGACGGAACCGATGTCCGGCTCCTCGGCGATGATTCGTTCCAGATCCTCGAGCGGGACGGTGTTGCGCTCGACGATGATCACGTCCTGGAAGCCGGGTCCGAATTGTCGATCGGTCATGTCGAGCACCCCGGGCGTGCCCAGCAGCTCCACCAGCATCATCTTGACGCCGTCGGACACCGCGCCGCCCGACAGCGAATCACCGATGGAGATCAGACCGAGCATCATGTTGATCAACTGGGCGGGTATCGAGGAGCCCGACAGCATGTCACCGAGCATGTCGAACTCCATGCCCCGACGGGCGAACGCCGCCTGGATCTCGCCGACGCTCAGATCGCTGACGCGCCAGTTGGCTTCCGCGTAGGGCATGGACTCGAGTTGGTAGCGGAGGCCCAACGCATCGGCGAGCGCCGCCTGCAGGTTGCGTTCGGGACCTGCCGAACCGGCTTCCTTCGGTTCCGACGTCTCGACGATGTCGTCATCCGTCCCCTGCAAACCGTCCGGTCCCGCACTGGTGAACGAAAGGCCGGAATCGGTCGGCTCGTAGCGGACCGGACGTCCCCAGGCGTCGATCGAGGCCGCCCGGATCCAGTTGCCCATCCGCAGATCGATTGCGTTGGCGGCGGCGGCGAAATCCTCGACACCTGAGGGCCTCTCGTCCGTCCGACTGGCGATGGTGGACAGCAGTTCAAGCCCGATCCGGGTCGAGGCACGGCGCGACCGCTCACTGGTGGCTTGATGCGGCCTTGCCCCATCGGGCATGACCGATTCGTANAGCACGACGTCCACGTTCGAAAGCAGATCCGACAATGCCTCGTAGTAGGCGGCATCTCCGATGTGGGTCACCCCGACCAGCCAGACCGTCGGCACCTCCGAAACGGGTTCGCCCTCGTAGCGACGGGATGCGATTTCCAACACCGAACGGACTTCGGGCTCGTTGACGGCACGAATCCACCCGCCGGGGTCATCGGCCGCACCGAGCGAGGCCAGTAGCAGGACGGTGACGTGGATCATGCGCCGCGTTTTCCACCCAGGCCGCCCTGGGCCGACGCGATGAGCGTCTCGAGTCGACCGATCGCATTGGAGGACTGGGCCTTGAAGACCATGTAGGGAAACAGCGTCACCAGGGCGACGATCAACCCGAAGGCGGTCGTGATGAGCGCCGAAGCGATGCCGCCGGCGACCTCCCGCGGATCGGTCAGCGTGGACTGGCTCCCGAGCAGCTGGAACGACTGGATGATTCCGATCACGGTCCCGAGAATCCCCAGCAGCGGCGCAGCGGTGATGATCGTCGAGAGCACGACCATGTAGCGATCGAGCCCGCTGCGAATCGAATCCACCGCCTGCATGGCGACCGCATCCGACGTCCCGTCGTCGAGCATTCGATTCACCACCCGGCCGTAGGGACTCGAATCGCCTGCGACCATCTCACGGGCGCGATCCGCCTGACCGGACTGCAGGGCCGAGTTCAGTCCGTCGAGGCGTTCCAGGTGACTCCGTCCCGTCAACGAGAGCCAGAAGCAGATCCGCTCGATGATCAGGGCCACGCTGCACACGCTGAGGATCAGCAGCGGAATCATGACGTAGCCGCCGCGATCCATCAGCATTTCGAACGTGTTCAGTACGTGATCCATCGAAGGTATGATACTGGCATTCCATCGGACACAGACGTCACCATGACCCCCGAACAGACCATGCACGAATCAGATCTCTTCACCGAACCAGCCGCCCTGGTCGAGGCCGCCCTCACCTCGGCAATCGACGCTGCGGACCTGCCGGCGAACCTGCGCGAAGCCGCCAGCTGGGGGGTGCTGGGCGGCGGCAAGCGACTGCGTCCGACGCTGATGCTGATGAGCTGCCGGGCGGTCGGCGGACGGATGGAGTCGTCGATCCCGGCGGCGGTGGCACTGGAACTCATCCACTGCTTCAGCCTCATCCACGACGACCTGCCGGCGCTGGACAACGATGCCCTGCGACGCGGTCGGCCAACCCTGCACGTGAAGTCCGGAGAAGCCATGGCGATCCTCGCGGGCGACCTCATGCTCTCGCTCGCATTCCAACAGCTCACGGATCCTGCACTGGATGCGTCCGTTGCGCGTTCGCTGGTGTCCGAACTGGCCCGGGGCACGACCTTGATGGTCATCGGACAGACCTACGACACCCTTGGCGGCCTTCCGGAGGAGCTCGAAGCACGCGAACAGCTCCAACTCGTCCACCGCAACAAGACCGGCGCGCTGCTTCGTGCCGCGTGCCGGATGGGCGGATTCTGCGGCAACGCCGACGACACCAGCATGAAATGCCTCACGGAGTACGGGGAGGCCGTCGGTCTCATGTTCCAGGTCGTGGATGATCTGCTNGATGTCACCCAGACCGCCGAACACATCGGCAAGGCCACCAACAAGGACCACGACATGGGNAAGCTCACCTACCCCGGCCTNCTGGGAGTCGAGGAGTCCCACCGGGTCGTGAANGANCTNGAACAGCGTGCCCTGGANGCNCTGGAACCNCTCGGNACCGANGCGGATCCNCTGCGTGANTTGGGNCGATTCATGGCGATTCGCACGAAATAGNCTAGACTTCTCCGGTTCGGGGCATATGGATGTGATCTGGACCACATCACCCCGCCCGGGCGAGAAAGACACGCACGCCATGGAATCCACCCCCCTACTGCAGAACATCGGTTCCCCCGCCGATCTGAAGCAGCTGTCGGTGGATCAACTGCCCGACCTTGCGGCGGAGATCCGCCACGCGATCTGCGAGCAGGTGAAGCTCAGCGGCGGCCATCTGGCACCGAACCTCGGGGTGGTGGAACTCACCATCGCACTGCACTACGTGTTCGACTTCGGCCACGATCGACTGCTGTTCGACGTCGGGCACCAGTGCTATCCGCACAAGCTGCTCACCGGACGGACCCATCTGCTGCCCCGTCTACGGCAACGGGACGGCATGGCCGGTTTTCCGGAACCACGCGAGTCGAACTTCGATCTGTTCTCGGTCGGACACGCGGGCACGGCCATCTCCACCGCAGTGGGCATGGCCAGGGGCGACCGGCTTCGCGGTGAGTCCTTCTCCAAGGACAATCCCGACGGCCGTCGGGTCGTCGCGCTGGTCGGAGACGCAAGCATCGTCAACGGACTTGCCATGGAGGGACTGAACAACGCGGGAACCCTGGGCCGCCAGATGCTGGTGATCCTGAACGACAACGGGATGAGCATCGCCAAGCCGCAGGGAGCCGTCGCAGGCTACTTCAACCGGATACGCATCAACTCCGCATACCGTTCGATGAAGAAGACCGCCAAGGACATCTTCAAGTCGATTCCGGGAGGCTCCGCCCTCCGGGACATGAGCCACCGCTTCAGTGAAATGGCGAAGGAAGCGGTCACCGAGGACAACTGGTTCGAGAAGTTCGGGCTCCTGACGGTCGGCCCCATCGACGGCCACGACCTCCCGACCCTGGTCGACATGCTCGGCGAAGTCCGGGACTTCGAACATCCGATGGTGCTGCACGTCCACACCATCAAGGGCAAGGGCTACGAGTTCAGTGAAGGAGACGCCACGACCTTCCACTCCCCCAAGCCGTTCTCCGTGAACGGATGCCGGGTCGAGCTGAAGTCCTCCGGTCGAAGCTTCACCAGTGCGTACGCCGATGCCATGTGCGATCTGATGGAACGGGACGAATCGGTCGTCGCGTGCACCGCCGCGATGCCCGACGGCACCGGCATCAAGCAGTGCATGGACCGGTTCCCGGATCGAACCTGGGACACCGGCATCTGCGAATCGCATGCCATGGACATGATGGCGGGCCTGGCGAAGTCGGGGCTGAAGCCGTTCTTCGCGGTCTACTCCACCTTCCTCCAGCGGGCGTTCGACCAGGCCTTCCAGGAGGTGGCGTTGCAGGGACTGCCGGTTCGCCTGTGCCTCGATCGTGCCGGACTCGTCGGCGGCGACGGTGCCGTGCACCATAGCTTCTGCGATGTGAGCATCCTCTCCGTGTTTCCCGACGCGGCCCTGATGGCGGCCATGGACGAGGCCAGCCTCGAGGCAGCACTCGAGTTCATGCGCAATTACGAGACCGGCCTGTCCTGCGTCCGCTATCCGCGTGACGATGTGGACGAACGTTTCGCCCGGGACTGCCCACCGTTCGAACTGGGCAGGGCACGGGCCCTGCTCCGGCACGAGGATCCGGACATCGCGGTGCTGGGCTACGGCGTGATGGCCGTGACCGCAGTGGAAGCCGCCGATGCGATCGGACCGGACGCGAAGATCGACGTCTACGATGCCCGGTTCGCCAAGCCGGTGGACACCGAACTGATCCGTTCCCTCATCGAACGAAAGATTCCCATCGTGACCATCGAGGATCACTCGATCACCGGAGGATTCGGCAGCGCCGTGCTGGCGGCCGCTCACGATCAGGGACTGGACACCAGAGGTATCACCCGCCTCGGCCTGCCCGAGACGTGGATCTACCAGGGAGGCCGTGGCGAGCAACTTGCCGAAGCCGGCCTCGATCGGGACAACCTCGTGCGGGTGCTTCGTCACGTCATGGCCGGCGACCCCGTTCCCATGGTGCTGACCGAACCGGTGCCGGTCGTCACCAACGGGTGAGATCGGGCATCAGGGCATGCGTGCCGTGTGCTGCTGACGACGATCCAACGGCATCAGCAGCATTGCGATGGTCTCGAAGTAACGATCGGTCAGTCGTTCGAACTGTGCGAAGTACCGGTCCGTCTCCACTTCAATCGCCGCCACGTCGAGACCGAGCTCCCGGACCAGATCGGCATCGTCCGCCGTCCAGGCTTCGATCTGCCCCACTTCGATCTCGGGATGGTACTGCACGCCGTAGGTCCGAACGCCGAGACGCCATCCCTGCACGTCACCCCGGTCACCCCGACTGAGCACTCGAGCCCCGTCGGGCAGCTCCTTCACCGTGTCGCGGTTCCAATGGAACTGCATCCAGTTCCACGGCAGGCCCTTGTGCAACGGGTCCTCACGCCCGTCCGGGGAGAGATCGACGCCCGCCCAACCCAGACGCGGCCCCTCGTCCATCGACTCCACGGTGCCACCGAGGGCACGGGCGAACAGCTGCGAGCCGAGGCAGACACCGAACATCGGAATCTCGGCGTCCTGCGCGGCACGGATGAATTCCAGCAGGGAGGCCATCCACGGCAGCCCGTCGTCGTTGGCCGACTGCGGACCACCGAAACAGAGGACGGCATCGACATCGATCAGATCCGACGGCACGACGTCTCCACGATGCAGACGTCTGGTATCCAGCCGGTGGCCATGGTTCTGAAGCGTGACGCCCATTCTTCGGGCCCCGGCGAGATCGCTGCATTCAATGACGATGGTGGGCATGCGCGGAGACTACGCCCGAGTGGCCGCCACGGCAAGTAGCGGGACTCAGCGGCCGTCGTGCCGCATCGCGATCGTGGCATCGTGACCGCGGTAGTAGTGCTGATCGAAGCTGACCAGCGACGTGCACGACATCGCCCAATCCAGCCATCCGACGGTGTCGAACCGGCTGGCGGGCGACAGATCACGTCCCTCCCACTCCGCGTGGGGCCGGTTGGAGAGGAAGTTGAACACGATGCCACGGCGAGCCGCCGCAAAGGACCGGCCGACGAGAGCCCGTGCCGTGGATTCGTCCATGGAGTTCAGCGTCCCGGAAATGAACACCCAGTCCGCCGAGACCGAGTGGAGTACGTCTTCGTCACGAACCGGATCCGCCACCATGAATCCGCACCGGGAATCATCGAACTCGGCCGCGACCTCCACCATCTCCGGCACCGCGTCGAGACCGAGGTACCCGCTGAAGGGAAGATGGCAGTCCACCAGGTAGCGAGCCAGGTCCCCGACACCGCAGCCGAGATCGACAATGACGCCCGGTTCGTCCCCCTCGAGACCGGCCAATGTTGCCAGCATGTGGAAACGCCGCTGCTGTCCCTCCCGGGACGACCAGAGCGTCGCATCGAATCCCGCACCGGACGACGCAACGGCGTCGAGGTAGGGCTTCAGGTATTCAGGATCGGATCCGTTCATTTCCTTGGTCCGCCTTGTGGCCATTCAGGCCAGCATCTCATGGCATCAGGATAGGATGATTCCATTCATGAAGCACCGTCCAGGACCAATCTGCCTGCTCCTCCTCGCACTCGCACCGGCGAGCGGCCTGCTCGCCGTCGATTCGGACTCGCTGACCGATGCGACGGTCGAAGAAGCCCGGGAAGCCATCATCGAGATGATCTGGTCCCACCAGGACCCCGATCGGCACTGGGATCCGGTGAAGATGCCGGAATACGAAAGCACCAACCAGCACCTCGGTGGGTACACGGCACTGGCGTGCCTGGCCCTGATCACCGCCGGGGAGAGCTATCAGGATCCACGATTCAAGAAACCGCTGGCGGACCTTGAGCGGGCCGAACTCCGGGGCACCTATGCGGTCTCGACCCGGGCGGCCATCTGGGCCGAACTTCCACAACGATTCCGACCCCGGCTGCAACAGGATGCCAACTGGCTCGTGGAAAGCTGGAATGCCGACGCGGCCGGGTGGGACTATCGGGCGAATCCGGATCGAACCCTTTCACGTCCGTCACCGTCCGTGCGGCACTTTGGCACCCTGGCCCTCTGGGCCGCCAGCCGTCGCGGCGTCGTCGTTCCTCCCGGACTCCTCGATGCCCTCGAACGCGTCACGATCCGGAACCAGTTGCCCGACGGCGCCTGGCACTACCCTTCGACCGGTCAACCCCGAAGCAGCGGTTCGATGACTGCGGCCGGCCTGCTGACGCTCTACATCACGCAGGAACTGCTGCACGCCGAGGAGTACCGACGGCTCAGCCGGGACACCTCCTCACCGGTCTCCGACGCCATTGAACGCGGATTGGACTGGATGGACTCGAACTACGATCCGAGACGCAACCCCGGAGGCGGACGCGGTTCCAGATTTCCGATGTACTACCAGTACGCGGTGGAGCGGGTGGCGCTGGCGGGCGGACTGCGGACCTTCGGAGGGCACGACTGGTTCCGGGAGGGTGCCGCGACGATTCTGGATCGTCTGTTCGACGACGGCGGCGGCGAACTGGTGCTCAAATCCTCCTACGGACCGGACGGAAAGGCGTCCGCGCTCCGTGAACTCTGCTTCTCACTGCTCTTCCTGAGCCGGGGTCGGGCCCCCATCGCGGTGAACAAGCTCCGGTTCGAAGGCCGATGGAACAACCGTCCCCGCGACATGGTGAACTGGACCCGCTGGCTGAGCGAAGAACGTGAAATCGATGTCAACTGGCAGGTCGTCGACATCGAGACCGAGCCCGAGACCTGGCTCGACGCGCCCATCCTCTGCATCGTGTCCGACAAGGNACTCCCCTGGATCACGCCCCAACGGGATGCGATTCGCACGTTCCGAAAGGAATCCACCGCCTATCTGGAGCGACGAAGCAACGGCACCCTCGCAGAGGGTGAACGCCCACCCCGTCCACCGTCGATCGTCGAAGTGGAGAGGATCCGCCGCTTCATCGCCCGCGGCGGACTGGTCCTTGCCATCAACGAAGGACGATCGAGNNCCTTCGCCGACAGCGTGAAGGACATGGCCACCCTGCTCAANCCCGGAGCCGAATGGGACATCGTGGCGCAGGATGACCCGATCTACCNCTACCCGGTCAAGGTGGGCAAGCGAGCCAAGATCCTCTCGATGTCCAACGGCGTCCGGGATCAGATCCTGCTGGTGCCCGGCGGTGACATCACCGCCGACCTCCAGGTGATCAACCGCCGGTCGGAGTCGATCCTGCAGACGCTTTCCAACATCCACGCACAGGCCTCCGGCATGAACCGCTTTCGGCCGCGACTGGATGCCGCCCGGTCGGACTGGACCGATCCCCGTGGATCCACGACCGCCTCACTGGTTCGTGGTGTCCATGGCGGAAACTGGAAAGCCGAACCGGATGCGATGCGTGGGCTCCAGAGTGCACTCGCGGAATCCCACGACATCTTCCTGACCGCACGCGATCGCCGCATTTCCGATCTCACGCGAAATGGTCGCCCCGATCTGCTGGTGCTTTCGGGAACCGAGGCGACTTCGCTTGGTGAAGCCGACTGGCAGGCCATCGAACAGTACGTCCGTCGTGATCGGGGTGTCGTGCTGATCGAACACGCGGGTGGTTCCGACGCCGGCGTCTTCGCCGCCACCCTTGAACAGGCGGCGATGGATCGATTCTCCGCTCCGGTGCGATCCGCACGGCGGACGGCCGTGATCACCGGTGACGGACTGGCCGACGCCGAGGATTGCTCCTCCGTGCGATGGACGCCCTATTCCGTCATGGAGGTGTTCGGCGCCGGAGAACGGGAACCAAGACTCCGGTGCATCGAGGTGGACGATCGTCCGGCGATCTTCTTCAGCCGGGAGGACCTCAGTCACGCCCTCCTCGACCAGCCGAGCTGGCGGATCCACGGCTACGACCATGATTCGGCCGTGAACCTGATGGCCAACCTGATTCGATTCGGAATCGCCAGTCGACCCGCCACGCCATGAGAGGCAACGGCCCATCATGGATGGTCACCGGATGCGGTGCACTCCTGCTGGGCATCGCGATCGGAGTCTGGCTCATCCCCGCCTGGACCAGATCCTCGCAGCTCGAGGCGATCGCCTCGAAAAGCGTGGAGAGCAGATCCCTCGCATGGACCTGGTGGAACACCGCCGAGGATGGAGTCGAACCACGTGCGGCCGTGCAACTGGACGAGATCAACGACGTCCTGCAGGAGGCACCGGACGAAGCGCTGCTCCACGCCGCGGACCAGCTGCGGCGCATGGGGTACTGGGGTTGGCGCACGCAGCCACCGGAACTGATCTCACGTCATCTTCGAGTGCTCATCCGGCGGGGGCACGTCCTCGATCTCGAAGACGTCGTCCAACTGATTGAATCGGCGCCCCTGGACGCCGCCCCCCACCACGTGATCGACCCGACCGTGACGCTGCTGGAACACGGCGATCCGTACACNGCGGCGGCGACGTTCGAATCGCTGGCCGCGTGGGCGGGCATCGANCCCCGCCTCGCACNGGTGCTCGACCGCCTGCCTGAAGACCGGCTCGAATGGGGAACGCCCTATCGCGCNTGGCTGGAACAGGGCCCGGCACCGATTCGCATCGACGTGACGACGCCGTACCGATCCACCGACGAGGACACCGAACCCGACGATCAACTGGTCGTCCAGACACTGATGCTGGACGAGATCGATCGCAGGAACACCAGCCTCGGCCGCATCGCCATCCGACTCGACGATCCGGACCCGCATCGAAGGCAGATCTCCGCCCTGCTGGCGGCGCTGCGCGGCGACGACGGGACGGCGGTTGCCGAAGCCATGCTCATCGAACGCGATCCGCAGACGAGNTTGACCATGCGACTCGCCCTGGATGCGCTGGANCGACCGACCACCGACGACGATCCGCNGGAGTTCGCCTGGCNGGCGATGCNGCGCACGCCCGACCGGNTCTGGCACCCCCCCATCCTCACCCGGCTGATTTCGGGTGATCCCTCGCTGATGGAGCCGCTGCTGAGGATCTGCATCGAAGACCAGTCGGAGTCGCGGGCGGTGGCCTGGCAGCTGAGCCACCGCTTCATGCCCCATTGGGTCGTCACGGCCCCCGAAGACGNAGNGGAAGCCATCGACGTCGAACGATTCTTTCCCCGCCTGCTGGCCAGATGGCACCTGGAACGCCGTCGGCTCGAGCGGAACGAATCCGGAATGTACGAGGCCTCCGGCTTGTGATACCGCCCCCGTGGCCCGATGATGTCCCTCATGACTGGAACACCCGAAGGCACACTCGCCCTCCGCGTCCACATGATGCCCAAGGACACCAATGCCTTCGGCACCATCTTCGGTGGCGTCATTCTCTCGCTCATCGACCAGGCGGGCTACGACGAGGCCCACAAGCACGGTCTGCACCGATGGGTGACCGTGGCTTTCGACAAGGTCGAGTTCCTCAAGCCGGTCTTCACCGGTGATGTCGTCTCGCTGTACACCAGCGTGCTTCATGCGGGCACGACNTCGATCCGCATCGGTGTCGATGTCTACGCGGACCGCTACAACTCGAACGACACCGTGCGTGTCACCTCGGGCAGCCTGACCATGGTGAGCGTCGATGCAGCGGGACGACCGGTGCCCTTCAAGGATCCGTCGACCCTGGACCCCCGCGACAGGGAGCTGATGTGACTGCTCCCCTTCGCATCGCGGCGTTGCTCAGTGGCGGCGGCCGGACACTGATGAATATCGTCGATCGGATCGATGATGCGAGACTCCACGCACGAATCGACACCGTGATCAGTTCGCGCGCTGACGCACCGGGCGTGGAGCGTGCCCGGGCCCGGGGATTCAACGTCCACATTGCACAGGACGGCGAGGTCTCCTCGCTGCTCGATCCGGATCGTCATGACTTGGTCTGCCTGTGCGGATGGCTGCGCCATCTGCACATCGAGCCGTGGATGCACGGCCGGGTCATGAACATCCACCCATCGCTGCTGCCCGCCTTCGGTGGACGCGGAATGTACGGAGATCGCGTGCACGCTGCCGTNCTGGAGTCGGGAATTCCCAACACCGGCTGTACGGTCCACTTTGTCGACGANGAGTACGACCATGGTCCGGTGGTCATCCAGCGGGCCTGCATGGTGGAACCCGGCGACACGGTCGAATCGCTCGCGGCACGTGTATTCACCATCGAATGCGACGTGTACCCCGAGGCCATCACCCTCTTCGCCGAAGGACGCCTGCGACTGGACGGGGATCGGGTCCATGTCGCGCCTCCCGAAAACGAACCGCTGATCTGACGGCTATCATGGCAGCGGAATCAAACTCCCGTCCCCGGATACCACATGGCTACGGATCGTAAAAAGACCATCAAAGGCCACTTCAAGCGGTTCTTCCTGCGTGGACTCGCCGTGGTCCTTCCCTCCGCACTGACACTCTGGATCCTCGTCAAGGCCTACCAGTGGATCAGTCAGGCGGTGGCCCAACCGATCAACCAGGGGATCCAGTACTGCATCGGCCAGCTGATGGTGGTGTGGCCCGGCCTGGCGGAGTTCTCCGGCGCGATCCCGAATCCTGACAAGCTCGGGGATCTCCGTGCCGGTGCCGGCATCGCCCGGGATGACGCGAACCTCGATGCGACCCTGCTGGCCGAATACCGCACCGACGTGATCGCCTCGTGGTGGAGTGATCACTGGTACATCCAGATCATCGGCCTGATCGTGGCGATCATCGCGGTGTACATCGCGGGCCGGCTCGTCGGCGGATTCGTCGGCCGACTGCTGTATCGGTACCTCGAGCGGCTCATCAGTTCGATCCCGGTGGTCGAGAAGATCTACGGATACGTGAAGCAGATCGTCGACTTTCTCTTCAGCCAGAACCAGCCCATCAAGTTCAACCGCGTGGTTGCCGCGGAGTACCCGCGGCGCGGGATCTGGTCGGTGGGATTCCAGACGGGGAGCTCGATGAAGTCGATCTCGACCCGTTCGGCCAACTCCGTCACGGTCTTCATTCCCAGCTCACCAACTCCTTTCACCGGCTACACCGTGACGATTCCCAGGNAAGACATCATCGAACTGCCGCTCAGCGTCGAGGAGGCGATTGGGTTCGCGGTCAGCGGAGGCGTGCTCCAACCTCCCGGGCAGCTCACTTCCAGACCGGGCGAGACGCTGCCCATCCCCGATCAGGGTGGTGCGCGACCGGCCGAGGACGAGGAGTGAACAGTCCGATGAAGATCAACACCATCGCCCGACACGTGGAACTGACNCAGACGATCGAGGAATACGTGATGAAGAAGGCGGAGCGGCTGCCTCGCTACTTCGACCGGATCGAGTCGATCGAGATCATCATCGACAAGTCACACCACGACTTCGAGATCGAAGTCATTTCGTACATCGAGCACGGCGACCCGATCGTCGCCCGCTCGGAATCCCAGGACATGTATGCCTGCATCGACCANTGCATGGATCGCGCGGTCCGACANNTGTCGGACCACAAGAGCAGGCTCCNAGACNGAAAACACAACACAGGCAGNTGAAAGAAGACACCATGAATCTGCTCGACATCGTCGTTAAGAAAGCCATCAACACGGACCTCTCGGCTTCAACCCGCGAGGGTGCCCTGCAGGAACTGCTCGACATGCTGGTCGAGGCCAAGACCGTCGCCAGTGAACACCAGGACGAGTTCTACAAGGCGATCATCAAGAGGGAAAAGCGGGGATCGACCGGTTTCGGNCACGGGGTCGCCGTTCCTCACATCAAGCACGAAGCGATCCAGAAGATGGCGGTGGCCATCGGGGTCTCCAAGGAGGGCCTCGAGTTCAACGCCCTCGACGGGCATCCCGTCCACACCATCTTCCTCCTGCTGAGCCCGGAGGACAGTCCGACCCAACACCTCGAGGCGATGGAATCCATCTTCGGAAACCTGAGCCAGGAGACGTTCCGACGCTTCATGCTCCAGGCCGACGCCCCCAAGGATGTGCTCGTCCTGCTGGGCGAAGCCGATTCCAGCCAGCTCGACGCCTGAATCGACCAGATCTTCGTTGCGACCCCAACGGCATTCGATTCGCCGGGGCCAGGATCTCCACCATGCCCTCCACCGCCACCGTCAAGATCGTCAATCGCCTCGGGATGCACGCGCGCCCGGCGATGATCCTGGCCGAGACGGCTCAGGAGTTCGACGCGGACATCACTATCCGTCGCACCGACCAGCCCAATTCGGTCGATGCCAAGTCGATCATGCAGCTGATGATGCTGGCGGCGACGGAAGGGACAGAACTGGAGATCAAGGCCGCCGGATCCGATGCNGAATCATCCGTCCAGNGGCTGGTNGACCTCATNNGGAACGGATTCAACGAGGAGTAGCATCGCCCGATGCATGGTCCCCGAGTTCCTCGGACCTCAACTGCCGATCCATCAGACGATCGATCGCCTCCCGGGGGGACAGGCCTCCGAAGAGGATCGCTCCCACCGCTCTGGTGATGGGCATGTCGACCCCTTCGCGTTCGGCCANCGCCAAGACNGCTCGGGTGCTCGCCACCCCCTCGACCACGGAATCGGTGCGTCGCACGTAGTCCTCGACCGACTCGCNGCAGCCGATGGCCTCGCCGCACGTCCGATTCCGACCGTGGGGGCTGAAACAGGTGGTAGCCAGATCACCGACGCCGGCGATCCCGAAGAACGTCTCCAGCCGGGCACCCAGCGACTCGCCCAGTCGGGCGATCTCCGCCAGACCTCTCGAGAGCAGCATCGACTTCGCGTTGTCACCGACGGCGAGCCCATCGATCATTCCCGCCGCGAGGGCAATGACGTTCTTGGTGGCACCCGCNATCTCCACGCCGACCGGATCGTCGAGGGTGTAGGTTCGTATCCATGGGACGTTGAGCAGATCCTGCACGGTGTTCGCAAGCCCGGATGCGTTCGACGCGGCGATCAAGGCCGCGGGAAGCCGCGCCGCGAGTTCNGTGGCGATGGTCGGCCCGGACAACACCGCCGACTCGGGATCGACCCCGGTGACGGAACGCGCCAGCTCGGCCAGTACCTCGGTCGGCCGGAGCAGCGTCCCCTGCTCGATCCCCTTGGCGGTGCTGACCAGCGGAAGTCCGGAGCGACCATGCGGCAGGAGCTCCGTCCAGACGGGGCGGATGAACTGCGTCGGGATGGCGTTGATCGCGACGGTGGCATCACGCAATGCCTGCGCGGGGTCGGCCGTCGTCCGTACCGAATCCGGCAACCGGAAGTCCGGCAGTCGCTCCGGCAGGGACCGCTGAAGCTCCAACCGCTGGACAATCTCCACCCGGGGGCCCCACATGCACACCGAAATGCCTCTGGCGGCGATGGCATCGGCCATCACCAGCCCCATTTGGCCGGTTCCGATGATTGCGACGTGATGCTCGGTTGACTGCGTCATGGAACTCCTGAGAACGCATTGAAGCCGATCCATTCGCAGTCTGCAATGCCACGAAACGAACCCTGAAGCCCTACAGGTCGTATCNGACCATGCATCCCCCGTGCGGGGCTATACTGGGACACTTTGCCGGCATGCAGTTCCTGGTCACTTGGAGTCCCCCATGTCCGAGACATCCAGCCTCGAAGCCCCCTCGATCCAGACCGACGACCTCGGCACCAACGCCGTCGGGCTCGAACGTCGACTCCTGATCGCAATGAGCGGCGGTGTCTTCCTCGCCGCATCGTGGATAGGCAGCATCCTGGGGTCGAATGCACTGGTCTCCCAATTCCCCGCCGCCATCGGCTCGATCATCCTGGTGATTCCGCTGCTGATCGGCGCCTGGGGCGAGATCAGCCGCGGCCGGCCCTCCAGCGATTCGCTGGCCTCTCTGGCCGTGCTGGCCGCCATGTCGTCGGAAATGTACCTCGCGGCCGGATTCCTGGCCCTTTTCCTCTGGATGGCGAACCTGATTCTCAGTCGAACCGCCTGGGGTGCTCAGCGGGCCATCCGTGAGCTGATCGATCTGACGCCCGACATCGCACGCCTGCTCGACGCCGACGGGTCGGAACGCGAAGTGCATCTGTCTGAGCTGACGCCCGGATGCACCGTGCGGGTTCGCCCGGGCGAGAATCTGCCCGTCGATGGTCGCATCATCGCCGGTCAGAGTGACATCAANCAGGCGTCCCTGACGGGCGAAGCGGTTCCCATCGAGGTATCACCCGGCAGCGAGGTCTACGCCGGTACCGCCAACCTGACCGGTCAGATCGACATCGAAGTCACCGCCGTAGCCGGCGAGACCACCATCGGCAAGGTCGAATCCCTGATTCGCGAAGCGGAGTCATCCAAGACCCAGCGGCAGGAGTTCATCGAACAACTCGCGTCGTACTACTTCTGGGTCGTCCTCATGGTCGCCGCACTGGTCTGGTTCTTCACGACCCGCAGCACCGACGAGGCGATCCAGGATCAGGCGGCGATCCGCGCGATCACCGTCCTGGTCGTCACCTGCCCCGGCGGACTCCTGATCTCGCATCCCACTGCGATGGTGGCGGCGTTCGCGGCCTCCGCCCGCCTGGGCATCATGATCAAGCAGACCCGGACCCTCGAGGCCGCNGCGGACNTCGATACCGTGATCATGGACAAGACGGGCACNCTGACCACCGGCCGCTTCGAAGTCAGCCGGCTCGCACCGGTCGAGGCCAGCGGCGGCGCCGACCTGCTGCAGGCGGCGGCCGACGGCGAGCAGTCGTCGAACCATCCGCTCGCACGATCGATCATGGAAACCGCCGTCAAGGCCCGAATCGAGCCCAGTTCGATCGAGTCCTACGAGGAACTGCACGGACGCGGCGTCATCGCGCGAACACCGTCGGGCACCATCCACGTGGGCCGCAGCGGCTGGCTGCAGCAGCTGAACCCCGGTATCGCGTCGCAGGTGACCGAGGTCGAGGAGAAGATCGCAGGCATGTCGGGCGTTCATGTCATGCGGGACACCGACTATCTCGGCGCGGTGGGACTCGAGGACAAGCTGCGTCGCAACGCGATCACCGCAGTCGAGGAGATGCGGGAGATCGGCTGCCGCCGCATCTGCATCTTCACCGGCGACCGGCTGTCCGTCGCCAAGCGGGTCGGGCAGGCGGTGGGTGTCGACTCCATCGAGGCGGAATGCCTTCCGGAAGAGAAGCACGAGGAACTCAAGTATCTGATCAAGAAGGGGCATCGCACCCTCGTGGTCGGGGACGGCATCAACGACGGACCGATCCTCGCCACGGCGGACGTGGGCGTCGCCATGGGTCTCTCGGGATCGGACATCGCCACCAACTCCGCCGGGGTCGCGTTGATGAACGACGACCTTCGTCACGTGCCCTTCCTGCTGCAGCTGGCTCGACGCACGCGTCGCGTGATCAGCCAGAACATCTCCATGTCGCTGATTCTCGCCGTGGTGGGACTTGCTTTGGCCGCGACCGGAACGATCCTCACCCTCTGGGTGGCGCCGTTCTACTACGCACTGGGCTACGTGATCGTCATCGCCAACAGTCTGCGGCTGGTCCGGTTCGGNGAGGACTACTCCGAGCAGGAACAGGCGAGACAGCGGGCCGAGGCCGAGGAGCTCAGCAAGCCCCGACGCCGCGTTCCCGCCCTGGGATGAGCCGGCCGGATGCTCAGGCGATGGTGATCGACTCGTCGAGGTAGACGTCCTGGATCATGTTCAGGAGCCGGACTCCATCCTCCATCGGACGCTGGAACGACTTGCGTCCCGAGATCAGTCCGCTGCCTCCGGCTCGCTTGTTGATCACTGCGGTCCGCACCGCGTCGGCGAAGTCGTTGTCGCCCGATGCCCCGCCGGAGTTGATGAGTCCGATCCGACCCATGTAGCAGTTGGCGACCTGCCAGCGGCAGAGATCGATGGGATGGTCGGAACAGAGTTCGTCGTACATGCGCTGGTCGAACTTTCCGAATGAACCCGATTCGTTCATCGCGATGTATCCACCGTTGTTGACCGCCAGCTTCTGCTTGATGATGTCGGCCTGGATGGTCACACCGAGATGGTTCGCCTGTCCGGTCAGGTCCGCGGCGGCGTGGTAGTCGCTGCCGTCGACCTTGAAGTCGTTGCTGCGCAGGTAGCACCACAGCACCGTCGCCATGCCCAGTTCGTGGGCGTAGGAGAACGCTTCGGCGATCTCCTGGATCTGGCGACGGGACTGATCGGATCCGAAGTAGATGGTGGCACCGATTCCGGCGGCCCCGAGGTTCCACGCCTCCTGCACCGTTCCGAACAGGACCTGGTCGTAGCTGTTCGGACTGGTGAGCAGTTCGTTGTGATTGATCTTGACGATCATCGGGATCCGGTGCGCCCACGTCCGGGCGACGGACCCCAGCACCCCGAAGGTGGTGGCCACGGCGTTGCAGCCACCTTCGTAGGCCAGGCGGCAGATGTTGTCACCGTCGAAGTAGATGGGATTCCTGGCGAAGGACGCGCCTCCGGAATGCTCGATCCCCTGGTCAACGGGCAGGATCGACACGTATCCGGTTCCCGCCAGACGACCATGTCCGTAGATCGACTGGAGGCTCCGCATGACCTGGGGACTGCGGTCGCTCGCCCCGAAGGAGTCGGAGACCACGTCCGGTCCCGGCAGGTGCAGCAGGGAACGGTCCATGACGGCCTTGTGATTCAACAGTGAATCGGCATCGGAACCCAGAAGATCGTGGATGGAGGTGCTCGTCGAGGACATGGAATGGCTCCTTGCGGGTGCGGTTCGACCGGCATTCTAGCCGACTGCCGGAACTCGGTCCCCCGGAGCCTCAGCGGGGGCCCTACCATGGGACCCATGCCCTCGCAGCAGTCCAATCGGAAGGTGCTGGTCGCCATGTCGGGTGGTGTCGACTCCTCGGTCGCCGCCGCGCTGCTGCTCAGGGAGGACATGGACGTGGTCGGCTGCTTCATGCGGCTGGGATCCCCCGGCGAGACGCTCGACACCCCCATCGCCCAGTCGACCGCGGAGGGAGCTTCACTGCGCATCGGCAAGCAGGGCTGCTGCTCCATCAACGATGCCGAGGATGCAAGACGGGTGGCGGGCCGTCTCGATGTGCCCTTCTACGTATGCAATTTCAAGAAGGACTTCGGACGGATCATCGACTACTTCGTGGACGAATACAACGCGGGCAGAACGCCCAATCCGTGCGTACGGTGCAACGACTGGCTGAAGTTCGGCCGCCTCCACGACTACGCGATGCAGTTGGGGGCCGGCTGGGTCGCATCGGGCCACCACGCCCGGGTCGAGCGCCGTGCCGGCAGAGCACGTCTCTGCATGGGCCACGATTCCGGCAAGGACCAGAGCTACGTCCTGTTCGGTGCCCCCATGGACCAGCTGGACCGGATGCTGCTTCCGGTCGGTGATTTCACGAAGGATGAAGTGCGGGAGAAAGCCAAGGAGATGGGCCTCCCGGTGCATTCCAAGCCGGATTCGCAGGAGATCTGCTTCGTGCCGGACAACGACTACGCCGGACTGGTCGAGCGGACCACGCCGGAGCAGGTCGAAGAAGGTGAGATCGTCAATCTCGACGGCGAAATCATCGGGCATCACCCCGGCCATCAGCACTTCACCATCGGACAGCGTCGGGGCATCGGTGTTGCGCTCGGCCACCCGCTCTACATCGTCGAGAAGAACGCGGACACCAATCGGATCACCGTGGGCACGAAGCGTTCCCTGCAATCGATCGGATGCCTCGCCGCGGAGGCGAACTGGCACGAACCATCCTCACGCGACTTCAGACCGTGCACCGCGAAGATCCGCTACAACGCCGCGCCGGTCGCCGCCCGCGTCCGCGAACGAAGCGACGGCCTGCTCGAAGTCCGGTTCGACGATGTCCAGGAGTCCGTCGCCCCCGGCCAGGCCGTGGTGTGCTACGAGGACGACATGGTGATCTGCGGAGGCTGGATCAAGCAGGCGATCGAAGACTGATGACCTCCAACGACAGCCGGAACATGGTCGCCACCAGCCAGCCGGACGCCGTCGGCGTGGGGATCGACATCCTTGAACGCGGCGGCAACGCCGTGGATGCCGCGATCGCGACCGCGATGGCGCTGACGGTCGTCGAGCCCTGCTCCAACGGCATCGGCTCCGATGCCTTTGCGATGGTGTGGATGGACGACGAACTGCACGGACTCAATGCCTCCGGACGATCGCCCGCCGCCTGGCCGGACGATGTCTACCACGACCGAGACCGCATGCCGGTGCTCGGATGGGACGCCGTGACGGTTCCGGGCGCCGTCTCCGGCTGGATGGCCCTGCATGAGCGATTTGGAAGCATGGATCTCACGACACTCGCCGAAGGTGCGACCCGTCTCGCCAGGGACGGCTTCATCGTGACCCCGCTGACCGCCGCATCCTGGGCGAGATCCGCACGGCGGTTCGAGGCCTTCGACGCCTGGCAGAAGACGTTCGCACCCGGCGGTCGAACACCCGGATGCGGAGCGAGGTTCCACTGCCCCGATCATGCCGACACGATCGATCGCATCGTCGAAAGTCGGGGCGAGTCCTTCTACCGGGGCGAGCTCGCGGAACGCATCGTGGCCGATGCCCGCATCCACGGTGCCACGCTCTCCGCCGACGATCTCGCCGACCACGCTCCCATCTGGTGCACCCCCCTGACGTCGCGTTGGGGAGAACATGTTCTGCACGAACTTCCTCCCAACGGCCAGGGACTGGTGGCATTGGTCGCCGCCGGCATCCTCGAGCGGATCGGCCATGTCGCGGATGGTCCCTTCGATCCCGTCGCGCTGCATCTGCAGATCGAGGCGATGAAGTGCGCCTTCAGCGACATCAAGGCGACGGTCGGCGATCCCGAATGCATGACCGTCCCGCCGGATGCACTGTTGTCGTCGAAATCCCTCGATGTCCATGCTGGACGCATCCGCACCGACCGGGCATCGGACCCCGGGCATGTGGTGGTGTCGGATGCATCCACCGTCTACCTCTCGTGCGCCGATGCGAACGGAGACATGGTGTCCTTCATCCAGTCGAACTACATGGGTTTCGGATCCGGCATCGTGATTCCCGGCACGGGCATCGCCATGCAGAATCGGGGCGCCGGATTCGTGCTGACCAAGGGGCATCCGAACCGGGCCGCGGGCGGCAAGCGCCCCTACCACACCATCATTCCGGGATTCGTCACGCACGAAGGACGCCCCGAATGCTCGTTCGGAGTCATGGGAGGACACATGCAGCCCCAGGGACACGTGCAGGTGCTGTGGCGGATGTTCGAACTGGGCATGGATCCCCAGGCGGCACTGGACGCGCCACGCTGGCGCATTGCCGAGGGATGCCGGGTCCATTTGGAACCCGGTTTCCCTGAGCACACCGTGCAGGCCCTTCGGGCCCTTGGTCACCACATCGAGATCGCCGACGAGCGGTCCGTCGCCTTCGGCGGCGGACAGGTGATCCGGCGGACCGACCGGGGCTGGATCGGTGGGAGCGATCCGCGTCGGGACGGCTGCGTCGGCGGCGTCTGACAACTCGCTAGGCTGTAGGCAATGTTGATCTACGCGGGAATCGATGAAGCAGGATACGGCCCCATGCTCGGCCCGCTGTGCATCGGCTGCACGATCTTCTCGGTGGCTGATCATGACGCGGCCCGCGGAGCGCCGGATCTTTGGTCGCGTCTCGAGGATTCCGTCTGTCGCGGGCGACGGGATCGGGGAGGGCGGCTGGCCATCGACGATTCGAAGAAGCTCAAGGGAGCCAAGGGTGGACGGCTGCATCCCCTGCACCATCTGGAACGGGGTGTGCTGGCCTTTCTCGCAACGACCCGCGACGAACACTGGTTCGACTCGATCGACGACTGCAAGGTGCTCGCGGCACTGGATGCTTCGATTCCCACCCACCCCTGGTACGAGGGGCAGACGCCACTCCCTCTGGGCGAGGACCGCGCCCTGCTGGGCATCGCCTCCGCCCGCCTGGGACGATCCATGTCCGACGCGGGCATCTCGTGCCGCCGACTGCAGTGCGAGCTGATCGACGCGGATCTGTTCAACGAGGAGGTCGACCGGACCGGCAACAAGGCGAGCGTCAACTTCGAAGCGGTGCTGCGTCGTGTCGAAATCCTCCGGAACGAATTTGCCGACCACGATCTGCATGTGGTCATCGACCGCCAGGGAGGACGAACCCGCTACCGGGAGGATCTGCAGCAGGCATGGCCGGACGATGCGATCCAGGTCCTGGACGAGGGCGCGGGACTGTGCCGGTACCGACTGGCATCGAGATCGGGATCGCTCTGTTCGATCACCTTCGCGCAAGGCGGCGAGGACCGGCACCTGCCGATCGCTCTGGCTTCGATGACGGCCAAATACTGCCGTGAACTGCTCATGATCCGCATGAACTCCTACTTCACGTCCGCCTGCCCGGGACTGAATCCCACCGCCGGCTACGTGCAGGACGCACGACGCTACCTCGAGGAGATCGATGGCGTCATCCGAGAACGCAGCATCAACCGCGATCTGCTGGTCCGTTCGTGCTGAAAGGGATTTTTTGTCATTGACAGGGCCTTTTGGGCCGATAGAATCCCTGCGTTCAAGTCGGTAACCCCCCCGACGGCTCTTGAATCACATGGCGAACTCGACCGGTCGACGCACCGGCGAATCTGCAAGGAGGATTTCCATGCAGCTCGAGGAAGACGAGATCGCCCGGCCCACCTGCGGCTCCTGACTCCCCACGGAGTCGGCCCGGGAGGTACGCCGGGCAACAGCAGACACAGGTGGGCCACGTCACGTGACGTGACCCTCTCCACAACCCCAGACACGCACGTGGCCGCACCGCCGACCACAATGCATGACCTTCTCACCCGGAGACCAGGGCGGTCTCCAAGCAGGACACCAACATGGCGATCGATCTCAAGTACGTACGCAACATCGGCATCTGCGCTCACATCGATGCGGGCAAGACAACCGTGACCGAGCGAGTGCTCTACTACACGGGCCGCAACTACAAGATGGGCGAGGTGCACGAAGGCACCGCGACCATGGACTTCCTCGAGGAGGAACAGCAGCGTGGCATCACGATCCAGTCGGCCGCCACGACCTGCCCCTGGGACTTCCACGGCACCACCTACACGGTCAACCTGATCGACACGCCCGGCCACGTCGACTTCACCATCGAGGTCGAGCGGTCGATGCGAGTGCTCGACGGAGCCGTGACCGTGTTCGACGGCAAGGAGGGCGTGGAGGCCCAGTCCGAGACGGTCTGGCGACAGGCCGATCGCTACGGCGTCCCCCGACTGTGCTTCATCAACAAGATGGACAAGGTCGGTGCGGACTTCGAGTTCAGCTTCAAGTCCATCATCGATCGACTCGGTGCCAATCCCATCGCCGTCCAGATTCCCATCGGAGCCGGCGACGAACTGGAGGGCCTGATCGACCTGATCGAGATGCGGGCCTTCTACTTCGACAGCGGAGAGCTCGGTGCCGTGGTCGAGGAACGCGACATTCCCGATTCGATGGCCGACACCGCCGCCCAGTGGCGTCACCAGATGCTCGAATCCATCGCCGAACTCGATGACGAGTTCATGGAGCAGTATCTCGAGGACGAAGACTCGGTCGACATCGACTCGATTCGTCGCGTCCTTCGTGCCGGAACCCTCGCTCAGTCATGCACGCCGACCTTCTGCGGATCGGCCCTGAAGAACATCGGCATCCAGCGTCTGCTCGACGGCGTCATCCACTTCCTGCCCAACCCCACGGAGGTCCCCGACGTCGAAGGCACCGATCCCGCCGACGAGGACAAGAAACTTAGCCGCCCCAGCGACCCCTCCGCCCCCTTCTCGGGCCTGGTGTTCAAGGTCGTCTCCGACACGCACGGCGATCTCACCTACTGCCGGATCTACTCCGGAGTGCTCAAGCAGGGAAGCCGGGTCCTGAACCCGGTGAACCGCAAGAAGGAGATCATCTCCCGCATCTACGAGATGCATGCCAAGGACCGCGAGGCGCTGGACGAGGCGTCCGCCGGTCAGATCGTGGCCATCATCGGCCTGAAGAACTCGGTCACCGGCGACACGCTGTGCGATCAGGGCGACCCCGTCATCCTGGAACGGATGCACTTCCCGGATCCGGTGATCTCGATGTCGATCGAACCGATGACGACCGACGACAAGAAGAAGCTCGCCGAGGCACTGGGCACGATCATGCGGGAGGATCCGTCNTTCCGNTCCCGCTACAACGAGGACACCGGNGANACCATCATCTCGGGCATGGGCGAACTNCACCTNGAGATCGTCAAGAACAAGCTTGTNCGCGACATGAAGATCGGNGTCAACATCGGCACGCCGCGCGTCAGCTACCGCGAGACCATCATGGGNACCGCCANCGANGTGCGTGGAAAGTTCGTCAAGCAGACCGGTGGTCGCGGNCAGTACGGCGANGTNGTCCTCAGCGTCCAGCCCATCACCGCCGAGGAGGCGGAGGAGCAGGAACTGAANATGAAGGACGGCATCGCCTTCGTCGATTCGATCAAGCAGGGCGTGATCCCGCGGGAGTACATCCCATCGGTCGAGACCGGCATCCGGTCCGCGGCCGTCTCCGGCATTCTCGGCGGCTACCCCATGGTCAACGTGAAGGCCGAACTCGTATTCGGTTCGTACCACGACGTGGACTCGAGTCAGGTCGCATTCGAGCAGGCCGGAGCGCTGGCGTTCCGGGAGGCATGTTCCGAAGCCGGTCTCACCCTGCTCGAGCCCATCATGCGGGTGGAGATCACCACGCCCGAGGACTTCTTCGGCCCCATCAGCAGCGACCTCGCCAGCCGACGTGGGCAGATCGTCGACTCCGAGATGCGGGGCAACACCCGCATCATCCACGCCGACGTCCCCCTGTCGGAGATGTTCGGGTACACCACGGTCCTTCGCGGCATGAGCCAGGGCCGGGCCTCCAGTTCAATGGAACCGAGCGAATACCGCATCATGCCGCCGAATCTCACCGAGGAGATTCTGGCCAAGACNTGAACCCCCTTCTTCTCTCACGCACCCTCGATCCCCCAATCCACCGGGACACGACTCCGTGTTCTGGTAGGTTGGGGGATCGTCACATTCGTACGGAACCTCCCCATGGCCCGATGCCCGACCACAACTGAGATCGACATCCAGCATCTGGATCGCGCCGCGCGACGGGGAGTGCGTGGGCACGGACTGGTGGAACCCAATCCGATGGTGGGCTGTGTGGGACTGGATGCGGAGGGAACTCCCGTCGGCGAAGCCCATCATCGTGTCGCCGGTGGACCCCATGCGGAACGATTGCTGATCGATCGGTTCGGCGCACGACTCCGCAACGGGACGATCTACATCACCCTCGAACCCTGCACCCACCACGGCCGTACGCCACCGTGCAGCGATGCGATCATCGACGCGGGGATCCGCCGGGTGGTGATCGGCTGCCTGGATCCCAACCCGGAGGCCGCGGGTGGGGTGGAACTGCTCCGATCCGCGGGCATCGAGGTGGATGTCATCGACCACGCACCGTCGCAGATGCTGTCCGAGATCTTCAGACATCGGGTCACGACCGGACTTCCCTGGGTCATCGCCAAGTGGGCCCAGACGCTCGATGGTCGACTCGCCGCCCGAACCGGTCACAGCAANTGGATCAGCAGTGAACGCAGTCGACGCCTGGTGCATCGGGAGCGAGGTCGGGTGGACGCCATCCTCACCGGAATCGGCACCCTGCTCGNGGACGACCCGCTCCTGACCGCCCGCAATGTGCGTCGACGTCGCACCGCACGCCGCGTGCTCATTGATCCCGATCTTCGAATCCCCGATGATGCCGCGGTGCTCCGAACCCTCGACGAGGCACCACTGACGGTCGCATGCAGCGAGCACGCCGCGACCGCGAAGGATGCCTTCAGATCGAAGCTGGTCGACGCCGGCGTGGACGTCCTGGCCCTGCCCGCCGCGGCAGATCGTCTGCCGCTGGTCGACGTGCTGGTCCACCTCTCCGGAGTGCACAACTGCAGCACCGTGCTGACCGAAGCCGGCCCGGGGGTCCTCTCCCGCCTGGCTGCGGAGGGACTGATCAACGAAGCGATGGTCTTCGTCGCTCCCTTGCTTCTGGGGGACACGGAGGGCCTTGCTCCCGTGAACGGATTCGACCCCGAAACCATCCGGGACAGCATGCATCTCGAACTCCGCAGCATGCGGCGCCGAGCGGATGACGTGTTTCTGCGCTACGGCGTCTCCTCGTCCGCGATCGACAGGTCGTAGTCGACCGGCGAGAGATGCAGCACCAGGAATTCCGGATGGACGCGCAGCACGTTGTCTCCGTTCTCCATCGCCCATCGACCGGCGTCGGGCTGCTCCCGCAGCAGACGGACGGTGTCCAGGGGCGATCCATCGAAGCCGAAGAGGGTGATTCGGGCCCGCTCCAGATCGGAAGGGTATCCATCACGAATCTCCACTTCCGTTGCCCGCAGGGACGTGATGGACCGAAGCAGTTCCTCGACCCGTTCCGTGGGCACTTCCTGCCCGTCGAACTCCGGAGCGACCCAGCGATCGAGGGCACGTTCCAACCGGAACACGTCGCCCGAGACATCGATTTCCATCGACTTCACGTCCGATCCGCTCAACTTTGATGCCCGATGGTCGACGAGGGTCACCGGATCGGGAAGCAGGGAGGCCACGGTGCGTCCGTCGAGTTGCAGCACGGCCGGAACCCCTTCGATCATTGCGGCCCGGTCCTGCGTGGCACCGCCGATCCGATCACCGATCAGAAGCACGCGGGTGCGGTCGTCACGGGTGATCGCCAGCCTCGCCAGCGGAGGTTCCAGCCCGAAGGCGGCAAGATCATCCGGCTGGTCGAGGAGCACCTGGGACCACATGGCCCGGGCGAGATCGATGGCATGCGTGCCCATGGATTCGCCGTCGATTCGAGTGGAGATGGGATCGACAATCGCCCATTCCCGACCGGAACGTTCCAACACGACGGTATTTTCGCCGACGGAACGCTCGATGCGGTCCACCTCGATGTCGACACCGGGAAAGAGGGTACGCTCCCGCCACAGGACAGGATTGGCATTCAGGAGGGTCGACGGCAGCGCATCGTCGACCACCAGCACCTCCGGCCGACCGTCCCGGCGAACNTAGGCCCGCCCCCCGAGCCCCGTCTGGCCCACATCGATCCGGACTTGCTGTTCACCGGCTCCGTAGGCAATGGAAGCACGGGGCGGATCAAGCGAAAGACGTTCCAGATCACCTTCCTCCAGCACATCGATCCGGTCGACGACGCGGGTCGCCAAGGCGGACTCGATCAATGACAACATGGAGGAATAGGACGCGGCATGCCGAAACGGCTCGGTCTGCCACCAGTCGTCTCCCTCACGGGTGAAGACCAGAGGACGGCCCTGCTCGAATCGGACTTCGATGCGATCGATCTCGTCGCGCGGCAGCTCGGACCGTGTCGCCAGAGGAATCGGATCCGTGGANCGGGCACGGGTCGGAGCCGATTCGTGCATCAGCCAGGCCACGACCACCAGTGCCGCCGCCGCGCAGACCGTAATGAGTGTCGTCGTCCAACGCATCAGGTTCGCCTCGCCATCCAGACGCCGATGCCCAGCAGCAGCACCGCCCCGGGCAACACCACCGTGAGCAACCAGCCGACGATCTGCAACTGGGTGCCGCCGATGCCCCGCAGTCGTGCGACCTCCTGGGAAAGCGGCCCCTGGGCGACCAGTTGATCCTCACCCGCAAGCCAGGCCACCGACGCCATCATGAGCTCATGGTTTCCGGGATGCAGCAGACTGATTCGATCCCCTCCGGCGGACACGGCCACATCGGCCACATTGCTCAGCATCCAGGGTCCGGATCCCACGACCAGCAGACGCTGCGGCCGACCGCCGGCGACCGGTGGCCGCTCGATCGCGTAGATCACATCCACTGCCTCATCCATCCGCTGCGAGCCCTTTTGCACCGGCCCCAGATCGAGACTGGGCGTCCACTGACTCTCCAACCATCGATCCGCCGACGGATCCACGGACGCGATGGTCTGGACCGGGACCCCATCCCCAACCAGCGGTCGCAGCGGCACGGGCAGAGGCAGCGCGAGGTTCTGGCCATTCAGTGCGGACGCGATCGGGTGGGGCGCCGTGAACTCGGTCAGCTGCTGGAACATCTGGACGACAATCTCCCCCTCCCCGTCGACCGCCTCCTCCAGAACCACCGACCCCGTATCCGCCTCGATCCCCATTCGGGATACCAGTCCGGCCCACGGATCGGACTGGCCATAGCGGGGAAGAAAGCTGGGATACAGACTCACCAGCACGGAATTGCCTTGATCGATGAGATGCGAAACTGCCTCGAGCAGTCTCCGTTCGGCGGGATCGATTTCAAATCCGATCCGCTCCGAGGGGGGCAGCACGACCCAGACCACCGGCGTACCGGAGGCGAAGGCGGGTTGCGGCGCCAGCGTCACCGGCCATTCGACGACGTCGATGCGTGCGGCCTCGAGCAGTCCGGTGATGCCGGTGACATCCGCCTGCTGCGGATGAGCGTCGAGCCTCGATACATCGTCGGCGTGCACGAAGACCACGGCCGGCATCGTGTCCTGTTGCAGCGAACGGATTGCCGACGACAACAACTGCTCACCACGGAATCGCTGGTCGATGCGGACCGAACCCACTTCGTCCTGTCGGAGATTCGATGCGAAGAGTTGTGAGGCGGGAATCGCCATGGCACGATCCGGCCCCACGATGATGGCGGCTTCGCCTTCACGAAGCTGCCCTGCGATCCTGGCAATTTCAAGTGGTTCAAGCCGGGCCAGTTCATCGGCGGTGATCGCCAGAGCGGTCGCCTCGGCGGAGATCGCGTTGGAAAGGCGAGCCAGTTCCTGCTGCTGCTCCGAAGCGCCTCCATCGATCCGATCGATTCGCCGGGCGGCCGCCT
Source organism: Phycisphaerae bacterium (assembly GCA_002591705.1). The sequence continues at coordinate 12,306 of PAAB01000028.1, read as the reverse complement.
TCAGCTCGTTCGCCCAACGGGACAATCCTTGTTCGAGAATCGAACGGGCGGCTTCGAGATCGGGCAGCGGCGAACCACCCTCAGGTGTGGTGGCCTCCTCGACCGCCTCCAGCACCAGATGCCCCTGCTGGCCGAGCAGGCGAAGGGCCGCTGCGATTGCCTCGACATCCCGTATCGCCGCTGCGTCTTCCCCTTCCCGAGTGACGAGCCGGTCGATCCGGTCCGCGGTGGGCCCTGCGAATGCGACCAGATTCTCGAACTCCTCCGAGGCGTTCCGCACGGTTCGTTCGAAGGACTCGATGGCTTCGGCCTCCCGGTCCCGGAGTTCCATGAGCAGCCGATCGTATTCCGTCAAGGCGCCGGGCATCGACGGATCGATCCGTTGCACCGTCATGGATGGTGCGGCATCGGCGTATCGATCCAGCACCTCGTCGATCTGACTGACCACGGCCGGGTCCGTCTCGGCATCCACCATCACGACCGTGATGCTCCACGGCCCCTCCAGCCCGGCCAGCAGCTGCTGGCTTCGGGGGCTGAGTGAATAGGAACGGGACTTCGTGGCATCGATTCGAGCCCGCAGTTCGGGTTGCATCAGGATGTCGTTGATCGCGATCAGCCCCACCACCAGCGCCAGCAGGAACAGCATGCTGCTCGTCCATCGTCCGATGCGTCTGCTGCTTCGCGGCCTGGTCATGCGCATCGCTCCGTTTCCACGATGACCACGGATGCGGCCAGGAAGAGACCGGTGAGACTGACGAAGTAGACGAGACTCGAGGTGTCGATGAGACCGATGGTGAAATCCTGCATGCGCAGGAAGGGATCCCACGGTGCAAGGAGCTCCCACGTTTCCGCTCCCAGCCAGACCGGCAGCGCGGAACGCCCCAGCCCGATGAGGATCCAGAAGAACACCGTCAGGAGGTAGGCGACCGTCTGCGATGCGGTGATCGCCGAAGCAAGCACCCCGCTGGCGAGATAGACACTGCCCACGAGAAGCAGTCCGAGATACCCCGCGGCGATTTCGCCGGGATCGGGACGCCCGTAGAGTTCCAGCAGCAGGACCAGCACCAGCGTCGGCAGCAGGAGCACGACGAGGTATCCCATCGAAGCCGCATACTTGCCGAGGATGAATGCCCCGCTGCCCGCGGGCGATGCGGCCAGAAGCTCCCAGGTCCCCTGTCGGCGTTCCTCGCAGACGGCACGCATCGTCACGGCCGGGCACAGGAACAGCAGGATGATCACATCGAACGCGAACACGCCGCGGAGGGTCGCAGGCTGACCGGGCAGAAAGATGTTCGAGAGGAACACGATGCCGTTGGCCAGCAGGAACAGGGCTCCGACGACGTACCCCGAAGGAAGCAGGAAGAAGGAACGGAACTCCCGCCCGGCGATGACTCCGAGACTGCTCATGGCGAGGCCTCCATGAACGCCTGCGCCGTCAGTTCGACGAACACATCCTCCAGGGACGCCCGGGCCCCCGACTTGGACCGGGCCCGCAGGGTGTCGAGGTCCCCCTGGGCCACCACCCGCCCTCGCGCGAAGAGAATGATCCGATCACAGATGGTCTCGACTTCGCTGAGCACGTGGGTGGAGATGAGAATGGTTCGTTCGACGGCGAGTTCCTCGATGAGCCTCCGTACCTCGATCACCTGCAGAGGATCGAGTCCGGACGTGGCCTCGTCGAGCACCAGCACGTCCGGATCATGCAGAATCGTGGCCGCCAGTCCCACCCGTTGGCGGTAGCCCCGGGACAGCTGACCGATGAGGCGGTTCGACGCCGCCTCGAGTCCACATCGGACCATGGCGGATTCGATGGCCGAACCGGCATCTGCGACGCTGTAGAGCCGGGCCCGGAACTTCAGGTATTCGCGTACCCGCATCTCCGCGTAGAGCGGGGATGATTCGGGCAGGTAGCCGATGCGGGCCGCCGCCTGTCGACGCTGGCGGATCATGTCGAATCCCGCCACCTCCACCTGTCCGGTGGTGGGTGGAAGAACCCCGCAGATCATCCGCATCGTCGTGGTCTTNCCGGCCCCGTTGTGNCCGAGCATGCCCACGATCTCNCCCCGCTTGATGCTGAAACTGGCNGATTCGACCGCGGTCACNGGNCCGAACCGCTTNGACANNCCGNGCACACGNACNCCATCGGNGCCGGACGNGCNNNCCGNGGAGACGGGNNTGTCCTGATTGGCTTCGGTGTGCACGNGGTCCACTACTTCCCTGCAGTGNCCAGNGTGGCATCGGACCGATGCCGGATCCCCNGGATGNNGNAAGGTTCGCACTTGNGAGGGCGTATTGTCAAGCAGGGAAAGCNNCCAATCCGATGGTGGACGGTTGCTGGGGCGGATTTTCGAATTACGCTTCTCCTACGCTGCTGGAGCGGGGGTTCGAAAGATGAACGATCTGCAACCACTTCTTCTCGTGATCGGGGATCCCTCCTCGGGGGCGATCGATCTGGAAGCGCTCGCGTCGCGGTTCGAGATCGAGGCGGCCGCCGACCGCACCAGTGCCCTGATACGCAGTGCCAGAACCCCCAATCGCCCCTGCTGGATTCTCTCACCCGGGAGCGGATCGGGCAGCCTCCTGAACAGTTTCGGCGACGCCGTCGCTCTGGTCGGAAGCGATGGGGCGACCATCTGGATGGATGACCGGTTTGCCGGCCTCTCCCAATCCCTCCGCGATCAGGCGACCGGCTGGTCGAGTCAGTCGCCCCAGCATCAGCGGCGAAGCCACTTCCACGAGGAAGACCGCCACTGGGAGCTGCTGCGGGCCCCTTCGACGGAGGGAAGCTGGCTGTGCCTGGTGCTCGAAGTCACCGACGAACGTCGACACCAACTGCGCGTCGAAGCCATCACCAGCGCCGGCTCGAGGCTGCTCCACATCGATCGGACCACCGTGGCCAGTCTCAACGTGGCCGAACGGCTCCAATTGCTGGAGCAGCAGATCGTGCAGCAGGTGCGGGAGGAACTCAACTTCGACAACTTCGAGATCCGACTGCTGGATCCTCGGTCACGACAGCTGGAACTCGTCATCTCCGAGAACATCAATCCGCTCAAGCTGGGCGAGGTGATCTACGCCCGTGAGGAGGGCAACGGAATCTCCGGATGGGTCGCAGCCCGGGGCGAATCGTACACCTGCAGCGACGTGCAGGCCGACCCCATGTACCGGGAGGGGCTCGATGATGCCGCCAGTTCCCTGACCGTTCCGCTGCGCATGCACGATGAGGTCATTGGTGTCTTCAACATCGAATCAAACTCCCCGGGCAACTTCGACTCCAACGACCAGGAACTGGCCGAGCTGTTCGGCGAATACGTGGCGATTGCGATGCACATGCTCGACCTGCTCGTGGTCGAGCGGTACACGGTCAATGAACAGGCGGCCCGCAACCTCCTCGCCGATCTCGACGAACCCCTCAAGGAGATCACCGACGTCGCACGAAGGCTGGAGGACGACAGACAGGCCGACGATGCCCTCGTGAACCGTCTTTCGGCCGCGGTGACCTCCATGCGATCGAGAATCGAGGCGACGGCGGCCGGTCCGCAGTCGATTCTCGACGCCGAACAGGCGATTCACCGCATCGAACGCAACGAGGTGCTCGCCGATCTGCGGATCCTGGTCGCCGACGACGAGGAGACCATCCGCGTCGCCGTCGGACGGATCCTGGTGCAGCTCGGTTGCGAAGTCACCATCTGCGAAAATGGTCGTACGGCGCTCGAGGAATTCGATCGTGCCGGCAGCCGGGGATTCGATCTGGTCCTTTCGGACATCAAGATGCCTGATCTGACCGGCTACGAGATCTTCCGGGAGGCGCGGACCCGCTACGACGGCATTCCCGTGATCCTGATGACGGGCTTCGGCTACGACCCGAACCATTCGATNGTACGCGCCTCCCAGGAGGGCATGCAGTCGGTGCTGTTCAAGCCCTTCCGGACCGATCAGTTGATCGAGGCCGTGACCAACGCACTCACGACGTCGGACTGACCGACCGGTCGATCACCAGCAGGCGCTCGTCTCCGTGCATGTCGCGCACGATGGCCGAAGGCCCGAGTTCGAGCGCCTCGGCGTGTGCACGCACCGGAACCGCCTGGTCGTCGCCNAACTCGACCACCAGCATTCCGTCCGGGGCGAGCACCGGTCCGATCCCGTCCAGCAGANGTCGAATGACGTCCAGACCGTCCGGTCCGCCCCGCAGGGCCAGGGTGGGCTCGTGATCACGCACATTCGCATCGAGCGTCGACCAGGTGTGATCCGCGATGTAGGGCGGATTCGACACCACGAGGTCGAACGTCCCTTCGGAGGCGACGGCTCGCAGCGGGCTGCAGCCGTCACCGACGAGGAAGTCGATGCGATCCTCGACCCCGTGCCGCTGGGCATTGGATCGTGCGATGTCGATCGCCGCCGTGCTCAGATCCGTGGCGGTCACCCGCACCTCCGGGAGGTGGATGGCCAGCGTGATGGCCAGACAGCCCGATCCCGTTCCGATGTCCGCGACGGTCCGAATGTCGGGTACGTCCCCGCCCGCGGCCCCTCCTCGATGCCGGTCAAGCACGCATTGGATGATCGATTCACTCGAGGAACGTGGAATCAGAACGTCCGGTCCGACATGAAAGGGGCGGCCGAGAAAGGGACCTTCGCCCACCAGATACTGCACCGGCTCATCGGCCGCCGCCCGTCGAACGAGGGGGCGAAGATGATNGAGTTCCTCGGCCGTGGTGGGACGATCGGGATCCGTGAAGAGCATGATGGGATCGACCGACAGGACATGACCGAGCAGGACCTGGGCCATGACATCATGCCCCTCGATGCCCCGGGAGGCGAAGTGCTCACCCATCCACGACAGCAGTCGCCGGGTGGTCCAGGGTTCCTGNATGGAGTTGGTGCCCATGGGTCGTCCTCTCGAAGGTCGGGGCAGCCTAGCTGGCCACGACGGTGCAGTCCATGCGATCCCGGTGCGGATCCCGGCCGCGTGGTGTCTCCCGACCTGCGGCGATCCCCCGCTGGGACCCACGGAGCCCGGCTATACTGCCGTTCATGGCGATTTTTCGACGAAACAAGAACTCACAGGCCGTTGCGGAACCATCCCGGACCTCCGGTGCATCATGCGACGGATGGTACGACGAAGCCCGTGAACGCCGCATCCAGGAAGTCGGTGCGGAACTGATCGAATCGATGCGCGGCGCCGAGAAGGGCATGCTTTCCGCTTCCTTCTGGTCCGACAAGTTGATGGATTGGGCCATGCAGGATGAAGGCTTCAAGGTCCAGCTCTTCCGTTTCATCGACACCTTTCCGACCCTGAAGACGCCGGCGCAGGTGCATGAGCATCTGATGGACTACCTGTCGCAGCCCGGGGTCACCCTGCCGTCGGGCATGGGACTCGGGCTCAGCGCCGGAGGACTTCTCAAGGGCACCATGACCAAGATGGTCTCGGGACGAATCACCGCGATGGCCGAACGATTCATCGCCGGCACCGATGCGACGTCCGCCCTGCCGCAGCTCGAGAAGATGTGGAAGCAGGGTGTGGGCTTCACGGTCGATCTGCTGGGCGAGGCCTGTGTCAGTGACGAGGAGGCCGCCACCTATCAGCAGCGCTACCTCGATCTGGTCGAGACCCTTCCCGCCGCGGTATCCGCGTGGTCCCCGAATCCGATCCTCGAATCGGACCACCTCGGATCGATTCCCCGCACGAACGTGTCGATCAAGATCAGTTCGCTCTACGCCCGGACCGACCCCATCGATCTCGAGGGATCGCTCAATGGGCTGGTCGAGATGATCGGTCCGATTCTGGAACAGGCCGGACGAAACGGTGTCTTCGTGAACTTCGACATGGAGCACTACGCCTTCAAGGACCTCACCCTGTCCCTGTTCGAACGGTGCTGCGAAGAGTTCGACTTCGAGGCCGGNCTCGCGATGCAGGCCTATCTGCGAAGCGGTGAAGCCGACGCCCGGCGCATCATCGAGTGGTCACGTCGCGTCGGACGGCAGATCTCGGTTCGACTGGTCAAGGGCGCGTACTGGGACGAGGAGATCATCCACGCCGACATGNANGGCTGGCCCGAACCGGTCTGGGGNCGNAAGTCCGACACCGACGCCTGCTTCGAACGCATGGTCGACAGCTTCATCGACGCCACCCCNCGGACCCCGGGCGAGGCCGGAGTGAAACTTGCGCTCGGCTCCCACAACATCCGCAGCCTGGCGTCCGGACTGGTCGCCCTCGAGGCCGCCGATCTGCCCCCCAACGCCATGGAGATCCAGATGCTTCGTGGCATGAACGATCAGATGAAGGCGGTCTGCCACGATCGCAATCTCCGCATCCGCGAATACGTCCCCGTCGGGGAGATGATTCCCGGAATGGCCTATCTGGTCCGCCGGCTGCTGGAGAACACGTCGAACGAATCGTGGCTCCGCAGTTCGTCCCTGGCGGAGACCACGGCGGCGGACCTGCTGCGGACACCACATCGCACCTGGGACGAGGATCCCGGCGAGGCTCGAATGGCCAGCCGGTCCACAACGCACGGGTTGAGNATCGCGGTCGAGGCCATTGCCGACGGCGAACCCTTCTGCACGGAGCCCATGCGGGACTTCGCACAGGCCGACCAGCGTGCCGCGTTCTCCAACGCCGTCGAGCACGCCTCGGTTCCGAGGGTCGCGAACGACGCCACCCTGCAGGACGCCGACCATGCCGTCGCCGCCGCGGCCGCGGCGTTCCCCGCCTGGCGGGATCGACCGCAGGTGGAACGTTCGCAGATGCTGATGCATGCGGCCGCGACCATGCGGTCGCGCCGCGATGAGCTCTCCGGAGTCATCATCCGCGAGTCGGGCAANACCTGGCGCGAAGCGGACGCGGACGTGTGCGAGGCGATCGACTTCTGCGAGTTCTACGCCCGCGAGGCGTTCCGGTGGACCGACCTGAGCCGACTCGGACGGTACGTCGGCGAACTCGANGANGTCTTCCACGAGGGNCGCGGNGTCGCCGTGGTGATCAGCCCGTGGAACTTCCCNCTGGCGATCTGCATCGGCATGGTCACCGCCGCCCTNNCNACNGGCAACACCGTCGTGCTCAANCCGGCCGAGCAGACNCCCGGAATCGCACGCATCGCATGNGAANTGCTCTGGGAGGCCGGNGTGCCCCGTGACGTGCTCGCATTCCTNCCGGGAATCGGNGAGACCGTGGGCGCNGCNCTGGTCCGNGACGAACGCATCGCCCTNATCGCATTCACGGGNTCCAAGGCGGTCGGACTGGACATCATCCNGGCNGCCGGCGTGACNCCGGAATCNCAGCCCTTCGTGAAACGCGTCGTCTGCGAGATGGGCGGGAAGAACGCCATCATCGTCGATGCCTCGGCCGATCTCGACGAGGCCGTGCTTGGTGTACGCGACAGTGCGTTCAACTTCCAGGGGCAGAAGTGCTCCGCCTGCTCCCGGGTCATCGTGGTCGAATCCGCCTACGAGCTCTTCATCGAACGGCTCGTCGAGTCCACACGAGGACTGGTCGTCGGCGACCCTCGCCACGCGGGCACGGACATCGGACCGGTGATCGACCAGGAAGCCGCGGATCGCATCAACCATGCGATCCGCCAAGGTCACGAGGAAGCAGAACTTGCCCTGGGCGGCCCCCCGCCGGACGGACTCGCGGATCGCGTCGGCAAGCCCTTCGTCATGCCGCACATCTTCACGGGCGTGCCCGCCGACGGCCACATCGCCACCGAAGAGATCTTCGGACCGGTCCTGGGCGTGATGCCGGCCAGGGATTTCGACCATGCCCTGGAACTGGCCAATGCCCCGGCCTACAAGCTGACCGGAGGCGTCTTCAGCCGCATGCCCAGCCATCTGGAGCAGGCCAGACGTTCATTCCGCGTGGGCAATCTGTACCTGAACCGGGGCTGCACGGGCGCCCTCGTCGGTCGGCAGCCGTTCGGAGGGTTCGGCATGTCCGGGGTCGGATCCAAGGCCGGCGGAAACGACTACCTGGGCCAGTTCGTCATCCCGCGAGCCGTCGCGGAGAACACCATGCGACGCGGTTTCGCACCGGGACTGTAGGATACAGGTCCACGATCCACTCACCTTCAAGGAGACCCCATGAAGACTCTCACCACGACGTTCGTCCTGTCCTCCTCCCTCCTGCTCGTAGGCTGCGGAAGCCACACGGGTGATGGTGCACTGATCGGCGGCGCCGTTGGCGCCGGAGCCGGTGCCCTCGTCGGTGGAACCCCCGGCGCCGTCATCGGCGGTGCGGTGGGTGCCGGAACCGGAGCCATCATCGGCAACCAGCAGGACAAGCGTGACCGCGAGGAAGGCGTCGAGTACCAGAGCCCCCTCGACTGACCGCGTTCAACGGACCGCCTGATCGAACCGCCGGTACCCGGTCGCCTCTACGACATGGGTCCGCCCGATCACATCTGAATCATCGAGATCGCAGATGGTGCGTGCGATGCGCCGCAGGCTGTCCCACGCCCTCATGCTCCATGCGTTCTGCTGAAGGATCTCGTACAGGAAGTCCTCGGCCTCCGATGTCATCCTGGCGCTCTGCTCGAGCCTGTCTCCCTGCAACATTCCATTCGGAACGTCCCCCTGACGGGCCGTCGCCCGGTCGACGGCACGCTGGACAAGACAACGGATGGTCGCCGACGAGTCGGCGGGTGTCCTGTCCCGGCAACGCAGGGTCCGGACCGAAACCGGCTCGAGTTCGACATGAAGATCGATGCGATCGATCAGGGGGCCGGAGATCCGTTCGATCCCCCGTGCTCCCGGGCATGGATTGGCTGCCGCCACGAGCAGGAACGACGCTGGAAACCGCACCGTCGAGTGCACCCTGGACACCGTGACCATTCGATCCTGCAAAGGCTCCCGAAGAGCCTCCAGAGCCGCACGGGTGAACTCGGGTAGTTCATCGAGAAACAGCACTCCATGGTGAGCAAGACTCACCTCTCCGGGCCTGGGAAGGGTGCCTCCGCCAACCAGCGATGGAGCCGAAGCGGTGTGATGCGGCGCTCGAACCGGACGGGTCGTACCGACCTCATGGTCCAAGCCACGTCCGGCGCAGGACCGCACCTGGGCCAACTCCAGGACCTCCTCCCAGGTCATCGCCGGCAGCAGCCCCGGGAGCGCCCGGGCCAGCATGGTCTTGCCGCATCCCGGCGGACCGACCATGAGCAGGTTGTGCCGCCCCGCCGCGGCAATGACAAGGGCCCGTTTTGCCGCTGCCTGTCCACGGATGTCACCCAGATCGACCGATTCGGACGTCGGGCCGGCGGGCGTGACCGGTGGATGATCCAAATCGACCGGCCTGAGTCGATCCACTCCCGAGAGATGCGCCACGACGTCGTGCAGGGATGCTGCCGACCAGGCGGACACACCGTTGACCAACCCCGCTTCCGCTGCATTCTCGCTTGGAACGATGATGTTGCGGATATCGCTTTTTCTGGCCAGCACTCCCATGGATACGACGCCCCGCACCGGACGCAGGGATCCATCGAGCGCCAGTTCACCGGCCACCATGCACCGATCGAGCCGTGAGCAGGCCTCCGCCGACAACAGGCCACCCGCCCGCAGGATCGACAAGGCGATCGGAAGGTCGTAGACGGGACCTTCCTTGCGAAGATCCGCCGGAGCCAGATTGACGGTGACTCGTCCGAACGGGTAAGAGAACCCGCTGTTGGCCAGTGCGATGCGAACCCGTTCACTGGACTCACGCACCGCCATGTCGGGCAAGCCGACGATCGTGGTGCGAGGAAGCGAGGTATGTGAAACATCGGCTTCGATGACGCACCGGGAGGCATCGATGCCCTGAAGAACGAAACTCGTACACGCCGTGCCCATGCGCCCCCAACCATGGCCACCGCCGACTTAGCGCATTCATTCCGCCGGGGCATTCCCCCGCAGGCGTTCGATCATCACCTCGCCGAGCACGTCCCCGACCTGATCTTCCTCGGTGATGACCACATCCGCTCCGGCCTCGACCAGCAGGTGGTTGTGCACCTTGTAGCGGGCCCGGGCCGCGATCAGCAGTTCAGGGGCCAGATTTCTTGCCTGCTCGATTACGCCCACGGATGCCTTCGTGTCGGGAAGGGTCACGATGAGTGCTCTGGCCCGCTTGACGCCCGCATGCACCAGGATCCCCCCGCGGGCCGCATTGCCCAGCACCACACGATGCTCCTCCCGCCCCAGTTCCCGCACCGTACGCGGATTCATCTCGATGATGACCGGCTCGCGCCCCTCAACTCGAAGTCGCTCCAGCACGCTCCGGCCGGCCGGCCCCGCACCGACCAGAATCACGTGATCCTCCAGTTCGGCCAGCGACTCCCCCTCCGGACCGGGCTCCTTCATCAGGCGAAGGCCCACCAACAGGCGGACCAGATGACTCGAGCACCAGTGACTTCGCCCGACCAGCAGGGGAACCATCAGGAGCGTGATCAGCGAAGCCGAAGTCAAGACCTGGAAGACCTCGTTCGAGATCAGTTCGCGCCGAGTGGCTGCCGTTCCGATGACGAAGGAGAACTCGCCGATCTGCGCGAGGCACAATGCGGATGCGATGCTGACTCGCCCCTGGATCCTCAGGAACCGGAACACCAGACCCGCCACCAGGATCTTGCCGAGGATGATCGCCGCCGCGACGCCCAGCACGATCCACAGGTTCACTCCCGAAAGCAGCCAGGGGACATCGGCCAGCATGCCGATCGAGGCGAAGAACAACGTCAGGAATACGGCCTTGAAGGGAAGGACATCCGCCCGGATCTGCTGCGCGTACGGAGAATCGGCCAGGACCAGGCCCGCGACGAATGCACCCAGTGCCGGTGAGAACCCCAGCAGCCATGCGATCCAGGCCGCAAGCAGACAGGTCACCAGCGCCAACACGATCGGCAGGTCCCGATTGCCGGTCCGGGCGGTGGATCCGAAGATCCGAGGGATGACCAGCAGGCCCACCAGGAAGATGCCCGCGAGGAAGCAGGCCAACCAGAATGCTCGACCCCCCAACTCGACGGCGACGTCGTTGAAGGACGTCGACTGCCCGAGAAAGCTGACCATCAACAGCAACGGAACGATGGCCAGATCCTGCACGATGAGAACGGACATCGAGACGCGGCCGTGCTGGGAGTCGAGTTCGGCCTGTTCGGTGAGCACGCGGGCGACGGACGCCGTCGAACTGATCGCGATCATCGAACCGACCACCAGCGCCATGGACATTCCACCTCCCAGCAACAGCACGACTCCCGCGGTGCAGGCGATGGTGAACACGATCTGAAGCACCCCACCGCGAACTCCCTGCAACCCGTAGGTCCGCAGGCGGCTTCGCGAGAGTTCGAGTCCGATGGTGAAGAGCAGCAGAGCGACCCCGATCTCGGCGATCTGCTCCATGTCCTTGGGCTCGGTGGCCACGGCGTGCAGCACCCCCGGCCCGACCAGCACGCCGGCCAGCAGTGCGCCGATGATTGCGCTGAATCCGATCCGCTCGCAGAGCATTCCGAGCAGCGATGCGGCTCCGAGAAGGATCACGATGTCGCCGAGCATGGTTCCGAATTCCATCGTGGCCATCGCTCCTACGATTCGACGACAGGCTGATCCGATGTGCGACCGTCCTGGTCACCGGGGCCGGGGGGAGGATACGACCCCCCCGTCTCACGACGCATCTGTTCGCGAAGTTCCAACCGCATCGTCTCGATTCGTTCGTGGATCAGGGTCAGGGCCGCCTCCGCCCCCATCTCGATCAGTTCCTCCGCCTGAATCGGCTCGCCGAGTTTGACCTTGATGCGACCACGCAGGGAGGGCTTGGACTGGCCCCTCGGCCACACATCATGGGCGCCCTCGATCGCCGCGGGAACGACCGGTGCCTTGCCACGTTTGATCAGAAGGAACGCGCCCCGCTTGAAGGGCTGGATCGAACCATCTCGGGTTCGGGCGCCTTCGGGGTAGATCATGGTGATCCGGCCCTCGGCCAGTTCGTTCAGCGCCACCTTCATCGCTCCGGGATCACTGCGATCCTGACTGAGCCAGATGCTGTCGTAGGCGGTACCGATCATCCAGCCCCAGAACTTCGAATCCGTCCGCAGGGTCTCGCGAGCCAGGGCCCGGGGGCACCGGTCCCGCAGGATCACGCCCAGCAGCACCGGATCGAAATGCGACTGGTGGTTGCTGATGAAGAGAGCAGGGCCACGCCGGGGAACGTGCTCGTAGCCGTACCACCGACATCGATAGAACATCCACAGCACGGAGCGGCAGACGATGCTCGGCACGAAGGTCCACCAGAACAGCACTCCGATCCAGGTCCTTCGACTACTGCGGCGTCGGATTTGGAGGAACTTGAACATCAACCCT